>JAPOYM010000123.1 GCA_026706565.1 bacterium | reverse complement strand
CGCTCTGGCAGAAGATCTACGCCGAACTCGACCGCCTCGAAGCCTGCCGCGCCGCTCCGCCTCCGCCGCCTCCGCCGCCGCCTCCGCAGCCGCCGCCTCCGCAGCCGGAGATCAGCGTCACCGCCGGGGCGGGCGTCACCGAGGGCAGCGCCGCCAGCTTCACCCTCACCGCCAGCCCCGCGCCCGCGGCGGCGCTCACCGTGACCGTCACCGTCACCCAGAGCGGCGACTACGGGGCGCCCACAGGCACCGCGACGGTCGTTGTCCCCACCAGCGGCAGCGCGACCCACACCGTCGCCACCGCCGGCGACGACACCGACGAGCCCCACGGCTCTGTCACCTTGACGGTGAACACCGGCAGCGGCTACACCGTCTCCGCTGCCCGGGGCGCCGCGACGGTCGCCGTGACCGACGACGACGACCCGCCCCCGCTGCCTCCGCCGCCTCCGCCGCCGCCTCCTCC
This sequence comes from bacterium, assembly GCA_026706565.1. Classification (GTDB taxonomy): domain Bacteria; phylum Actinomycetota; class Acidimicrobiia; order Acidimicrobiales; family CATQHL01; genus VXNF01. Next base: position 3,557 of record JAPOYM010000123.1, on the reverse strand, counting down.
CCCGCCTCCGCCGCCTCCTTCGACGCCGGAGGTCAGCGTCACCGCCGGTGCCGACGTGACCGAGGGGACCGCCGCCCGCTTCACCGTCTGGGCGACGCCCGCGCCCGCGTCGCCGCTCACCGTGACCATCACCGTCACTCAGACCGGCGACTACGGCGCCCCCACAGGCACGACCACCGTGACGATCCCCGCCGGCGGCGCCAGGAGCCGCGCCGTCGCCACGACCGGCGACAGCACCGACGAACCCGACGGCACCGTCACCCTCACCGTCAACGCCGGCAGCGGCTACACCGTCTCCGCCGCCCACGGCGCCGCCACCGTCGCGGTCGCCGACGACGACGCCACGACCCTCACCCTCGCCGCCGCCGCTGACGCGGATGCCGACGCCGACGCCGACGCGGACGCGCCCATAGCCGAGGACGGCGGCACCCGCGAGATCACCCTCACCCTCGGCCGCGCCCTAGCCGCCGGCGAGGCCCTCACCGCGCCCCTCAACGTCACCGGCGCCGCCGCGGGCGGCCACTACACCCTCGCCCTCAAGGAGGGAGACGGCCTCAACGAGCACGTCACCCTCCTCGCCGACGACCCCCACAGCGCCCAACACCCCGCCGTCGCCTTCGCGGCGGGCGCAGAGCAGGCCACCCTGCTGCTCACTGCGCAGCCGAACGACGACACCGCCGAGCGCACGGTGCGCATCGCCCTCGGCGTCGGGCGGCGAGCCCCCACCGGCCAGGGCCTCTCCGGCGGCGTCAGCGCCTCCGGCGGCCCCCTTGACGTGCCCATCACCAACGACGACGACCCGCCGCCGCGGACCCTGCCCACCATTGCCGTCCACGACCGGTCCGACGACGCCCGAGAGGACACCGGCCTCGTGACCTTCGTGGTGGTCCTCAGCGAACGGTCGACCGGGACTGTGACAGTCGACTACCGGACCCGGGGCGGCACCGCCGACGAGTACCTCGACTACGCCGCCAGGCGAGGGCGGCTCACCTTCCCGCCCGGCACGACCAGACGCTTCATCGACGTCGTACCGACAGCAGACCGCAGACGCGAACGCGACGAGACCCTCCAACTGGTCATCTCCAACCCCACCGGCGCCACCATCACCAAAGCCACCGCCACCGGCACCATCATCGACGACGACTAAGAGGGTGCGCGGATAGGCGTGGAGTGCCGCCGCTGGCGGTGTGCTTTGTGCAATGCTGCTCCTATGGCACAGAGTCACGAAATCGAGTACCGCGTCGGCGGCGACGATCTGCAGTTCGTGGAGGTCTGGTTGGACCCCCACGAGACGGTGATAGGCGAGGCCGGCGCCATGATGTACATGAACCCCGGCATCACTTTCGAGGCCAAGATGGGCGACGGCGCCGACCCCGACGAGGGCACTTGGAGCAGGCTCAAGTCGGCCGGCAAGCGGATGCTCGCCCAGGAGTCCCTCTTCCTCACCCATTTCACGAACATGGGCGGAGGAAAGTCCAGCGTGGCGTTCGCGGCGGAGTTCCCCGGCAAGATCGTCCCGGTCGACTTGGCTCAGCACGGCGGGCGCATCGTCTGCCAGAAGGACGCTTTCCTGTGCGCCGCCCTCGGCACGAGGATCGACATCGCCTTCCAGCGCAAGCTCGGCACGGGTCTGTTCGGCGGCGAGGGGTTCATCCTGCAGACCCTCAGCGGCGACGGCCTAGCGTTCCTGTCGGCGGGCGGCACCGTCATCCGCCGCCAACTCAAGGGCGAGCAGCTGCGTGTCGACACCGGCTGCATCGTCGGGTTCGAGCAGGGCATCGACTACGGCATCGAGCGGGCCGGCAACCTGAAGTCCAGCATCTTCGGCGGCGAGGGCCTGTTCCTGGCCACGCTCTCGGGCCACGGCACGGTGTGGTTGCAGTCGCTGCCGTTCTCCCGCCTAGCGGACCGCATCCTAGCCGCCGCCGCCCCCGTCCCCGGCGCCTCCAAAGGCGAGGGCTCAATGCTAGGGGACTTCGCCCGAGCCTTCGAACGCTAACCCCCGCCGCAGAGTACGCCGCCCGGCAGCGGGCACCTCAACCTCGCCGGACCTTTTCCTCGACTTCCATTCCGCGAATTCCCGCCATTCCGCGAATCGCGCCGTTCCGCGAATCGCGCCGTTCCGCGAATCGCGCCGTTGCAGTCAACTGCAAAGTGCCTGGTCAGAGCCAGGCCGCTAATGCCGCCCTCAGGCGGCGCGCTCGGGGGATTCGTCTTCGGCTCGCTGCTCGGCGCCGGGGAATCCGATCCCCAGGTGCCCCTCGATGCGGGCGACGCTCACCTTCATGTTGGTCACGTCGCTCCTGAGTTCCTTGATGTCGCCGTCTTGGCGCTTGAAGCCGGCTCGCATCTCGCGGTGCAGGAACGCGAAAGCGCCCAGAACGGCGGCGAGGATCGTGCCGGTCATCGACGCCGCGGCGATGATGAACTCGAGTTGGCTGATTTCCATTGCGCGTCACTTCCCTTCCGGGCGGTGTCGCCCGGCCGGTTGTGTCTGGGGGAAGCCAACCCAGACCCTATCAGCGCCGTCAAGTGGGCGCGTAGGGGCGCCGCTGTGGGTTAGGCGGCGCGGTCGGGGGATTCGTCCTCGGCTCGCTGCTCGGGGCCGGGGAGTCCGATCCCCAGGTGCCCCTCGATGCGAGCGACGGCGACCCGCAGGTCCGCGAGTTTTTCGAGTTTCTCATCCTGGCGGTCCATGCGCTTGTCTTGGCGCTTGAACCCCTCCCGCATCTCGCGGTGCAGGAACCCGAAGGCCCCCAATACGGCGGCGAGGATCGTGCCAGCGACCGACGCCACGGTGACGATGAACTCGAGTTGGCTGATTTCCATTGCGCGTCACTTCCCTCCCGGGCGGTGTCGCCCGGCCGGTTATGTCTGGGGGAAGCGAGCCCAGACCCTATCAGCGCCGTCAAGTGGGCGCGTCGGGGCGCCGCTGTGGGTTAGGCGGCGCGGTCGGGGGATTCGTCCTCGGCTCGCTGCTCGGCGCCGGGGAATCCGATCCCCAGGTGCCCCTCGATGCGGGCTACGGCGACCCGCAGGTCCGCGAGTTTCTCATCCTGGCGGTCCAGCCGCTCGTCTTGGCGCTTGAACCCATCCCGCATCTCGCGGTGCAGGAACCCGAAGGCACCCAATACGGCGGCGAGGATCGTGCCAGCGACCGACGCCACGGTGACGATGAACTCGAGTTGGCTGATTTCCATTGCGCGTCACTTCCCTCCCGGGCGTGTCGCCCGGCCGGTTATGTCTGGGGGAAGCGAGCCCTCACCCTATCAGCGACCGCGCCCGGCTAGTTCGGGTTGATGGCGACCGTGTTGCCGGGCGCCTCGACGGCTAGATCCGTACGTCGACGCAGCGGAGTTCTTCGCCCCAGTCCAGAATCGCCCGATCAGCCGTCAGCAACGCGTGCCCACCCACGAGCGCGGTCGCCACGATGAACCGGTCGGCCGGATCGTTGCGGAAGCCGTCGCGCCCCAAGGTGGCGGCGCGGACGGCCTCGGCGCCTTGGAGGGGGAGTTCCCGCAGTCCGTCCTCGAGCCGATCCCGACGCCAGTGGGCCG
>JAPOYM010000125.1 GCA_026706565.1 bacterium | reverse complement strand
CATTGCATCCTACTATACACATCGCCGAACGCGCCTTGCGCTTCGCGCCGCCAACTGTTCGCCGCCCGGAAACTGCGCCCCGATCACGTAAACCGGGGCGGACCCCGGCTCGACCCCGACCGGGCCGCCCAGCTCGAGCGGCCCGCCCAACGCCGCCAGACCCTGCGACCAGACCCAGCGACTGGCGCCGCTCGACCGTCTTCCAGCCCATCGCGTTGCCGCCCGTCAGGTCGCCGTCGAACCGCGCCCAGACCGCCCCCTCGAGCGGGGATCTCGCCCGAGCAGGCCCCTGCGTCAAGCAGGAACTGGGCATTGCTACTCCTCGAGGCAGGGACCGGGCGATCGACGTGGACAGCGGCGTCTGGGCGATGGCCAAGTCGCGCATGGAGGCGTCGAAGCCGCGGCGCGCGGAGCACCCGGAGGTTTCCGATGCGTGGCTCCGGCGAGTGGAGTATCGGGCGTTGCCCCGTCTCCGCGGTCGGAGGCAACGGATCAGCGAGCGATCGCGGGCCCGGTCAACACCGCGCTCGACGCGGTCATCCGGCTTGAGCCGCCGGGCCCGGGCGGCCAATCGCGCGGCGGGCACCGAGTAGAGCGCGTACTGGCAGGCGATGTGGTGGTCGGGGTGGACCTTGGCCGAGCGCCAGTCGGCCGGTTCGTCGGGCGCGCCGTCTCAGGGACTGAGGGCCGAGCGCTCTTCCCGCTCGAAGACCTCCAGCGGACGCCGCCGGCTGGCGCCGTGGATCCGCTGGCCGGCCACCTCCAGACCCTCCCGCACTGCCCCCATCGTCTGGCTCCTGGTCGGTCAGACTCAGCCTCCTGGTCGGTCAGACTCAGCGCCGCCAGCCGGGCCAGCTGCGTCTCATCCGGCTCCGGACCGTCGGGCCGCGGACCCGCCGCCTCGACCGCCGCGATATAGCGGCCCACGGTCGTGCGTGACAGACCCGTGCCGCTCGCGATCCGGCGCTGGCCGACGCCCAGCTGCCAGCGCCGCATGACTTCCTTGATCTCCAGGCCAGACACCTCCCGGTAGGCCAGCGCTGCTCCTCCGGTCGGATGCCGCGATGATCGCCATCCCGGCGACCGACATGGCCCAATGCCTGGCGAAGTGGCCTAAAGACCCTGGCGATCTTGCAATTTAGTGGCCCATAGCTCTTGGCGATTTACATCCTGCGACCGGACGACGTCGTGTAGCCGGACATGCCTCGGTGGTTGGCCGCCCTGAGCCCGGCCTCCCACAGCCACAGATCGCTGCCGCTCGGTCCACGAGCGGCGGCGGGGCCCTGCCGATGGAGGGCGGCCAGAGGACCAACCCCGCAGACAAGCAGGCCGCCCACGCCGCCAGGAGCAGCAGGCATGCGCCGCCGGCGCCTGTCGGCCGGGTCACTCCGAGGCGCTCGGCGCGCCCGGCTCGCTGCCCGGCGTGACAGCATCAACGCCGGAACGCCTCAGCACAGTGGCCGCGCGCCGCCAGTCGATGCGGCGCCCGCTCTCTCGATCCCAGCCGACGACGAGACCAATCCGCTCGCGCGGTGCCGCTCGTACCGGACCGCGCCCTCCGGCTCTCGCCTTCAGGATCGTTGCCAACCCTCACACAGGCAACGTGATCGGAGTGCTCTCAGGCGCAGTGGACGCCTGGCCCGAGCATGACACCACAACCGGAGTTGCCCCGAGCTTGCCGCCGCGATCGCGATGATTCCAGTGCGGAGCGCGGCCGTGGTGGTGGGCGCCGTGGCCCAGGCAGCCCGCGATCGACTCAGAGCATGAGGGTCAAACCGGGCCGTCCCGCGTGCGCCAGATCGTGCGGCGGGACGTTCGCGAGATGACGTACTGTCGAGTATCCTCAAGTCCAGACCACAGGGTGCCGCATCGCGGAGGGTGAGGATTCGCATGTTGCCGACAGGTCCCCGCAGACTGCGCCGCTCCCAACTGATCGCCGGGCTTCTGACGCTCAGCCTCGCCGTTGCGGCATTCGCCGCAACATCATGGCTAGCCACCGACCGTACGTCAGCGCAGCCGGTGGCGTCGCCGACTGAGGTGGTCTGGCAGGGCTCCCCACCGACAGCGACGATTACACTCCACGCCGACGGTCCCGTTCTGAATTGGGAGTTCGACGTCGAGACCCAGACGCCCGCCGGATGGCAGCTTGGTGGGTTCTGGGTCACGCGTTGGATTCCAGGACCGGCCGCTCACAACCAGTACACACTCTTGGCTACCGTCTCGAGCACGGATCAGCGTTACCAGGATTCGATGTCGGGCGTCAGTGAAGCGCATCGGGTCTCAGGAGCCCAGTTCCAATACGCCGTATGGCCGTTCTTCAACCGCGTCTCTGACGGCCGCGAACAGGCCGGCGTGCCGGTGATCCTCACGCTGACCGTACCCGCGCTACCGGCAGTGACTCGCTTCGGGGTCGAGCACGTGTCGGGTCTGCGGGACAGCCCGCACTGGTGGCCGCAACGACTCTGGTGGTCGAAAGCGCACCTGCCCTGGGGCGCGAACAGGGGCTTCGCCACTGCAAGTCAGTACATTCTCTATCGCCGTGATCAAGAGTATGCAAGGGTGTCGGGCTCATCCCACAACTATTCCTTCGAGGCGTATCAGGATCCGTACCATCCCGGCGATAAGTGTGCCGGATACAAGATCCGCGCGCGATACGGTCTCTTCTACAGCGACTACGTCTGGGCCGAAGAGCATCGGCGCTACTGCTAACCGCACACTGAGTGGTCTGATGGCAGATCGTTCCTGCAGCCGGTGAGCGACGGCCTGGGCACCGAGCAGGATGACACGTGATCGGCAAGCCGATCATGCGTTGCGTTGGGCAGCCAGCGACTCCGTCTGCGGTGGAGACTGCCTCGCCCGTCGCGTGAGACTGTCTCAACGTCGAAACCCCGGACCGGCCACGCCAGAACCACCGCTACCCCCAGGCTCGGCCCCCGCATGAAGCCGGCGATCAAGGTCATGTGAGGCAGCCTCACGCGCGACCGACCGCCGATCCGATGTTGAGCGCTTACCCATCTGATCCGCCGCTGGCACGCACCGCCACTCGTCGATCCCCCGATGCGCACCTGGGCCCATCATGCGCCCTGCGGCCTCGGTCAGATGCCCCCCTGAGCGCCGGATTGCTGACCCTCGCGCTCGCCCGGTCGGCTGCGGCCGCCGCAGCGCTGACCGCTACCGAACGGACATCGGCCCAGCCAGCGGCGACACCGGCGGAGGTGCGTAAGGATGGCTCACCGCCGACGGTGCATGTTGCGGCCCACGCCAACGGCCCGATCCTGAGCTGGACCTTTGACGTTCTGTCGCCGACGCCGGCAGGTTGGAGCCTGAACGGATGCACCGTCCTTCGCCATGCTCCGCCAGTGAGCGACGGGAGCACCGACACCATCCTGGCCTCCGAATCGCTGACCGACCGCCGTCATCAGGATCCGTTGGCCGGCGCGAGCGAAGCGCACCGCACCGCAGGCACCGTCTTCACCGATCCCGTCCGGCCGCTCTTCCATCGCCGGTCGGACGGCTGGGCACAAGACGGCACTCCCGGGATCGTCCAGTTCACGGTGTCGACCCGGGAGAACCCCTACAACCTCACGATCAAGTTCGGTTCTGGGATCGGCAGCAGCTCGCTTGCCTGTCCCACCCGGCTCACCTGGGACGATCCGCACCCGCCCTGGGACTCGAGCACGGGCTTCGACCAGGTGAGCGAGTACCAGCGCTTCGACCAGGGCCCGTATCGCTCGTGGACATCGGGTAGCGTCACCGAACTCAACATCCAGGCCGGGCGCTGCGCGGGAGGTTATCAACCGCGCGCGCGATACGGCATCTTCGACAGCTCTGTCGCGGATCCTGGCGAAGGTCGGCACAACTGCCGCCGATGGTCACGGAACCTGACAGATGGCACTAGCCCCGTTCGCCCCGATAGCATGGCCGTTGCCAGTTGGCGGCCGCTGAACGGTCATCGGTTGTGCCTCGCTGCAAACGAATGACGGTCCAGCCAATACCGGCTTGCCGAGTAGCCTGACCGGGAGGAGTTCCCATGCCAGCATTACCTCAGCGACTGCGCACGCGCGA
>JAPOYM010000046.1 GCA_026706565.1 bacterium | reverse complement strand
GTCGATGAGGATCGAGTCGATCTCGTCCACGATGCAGTAGCGATGGCCGCGCTGGGTCTGCTCGGCTGCCGAGAGCGCCATGTTGTCCCGCAGGTAGTCGAAGCCGAGCTCGTTGTTGGTGCCGTAGGTGATGTCGCAGGCGTACTGCCGGCGCTTGAAGTCCTGATCCCGCACCCCCGGGACCACCAAGCCCACGCTGAGGCCCAGCCAGCGGTGGATCTGACCCATCCAGTCGGCGTCGCGGCCGGCCAGGTAGTCATTGACGGTGACCACGTGGACGCCCTCGCCGGTGAGGCCGTTGAGGTACACGGGCAGGGTGGACACGAGCGTCTTGCCCTCGCCGGTGCGCATCTCGGCCACCCAGCCGAGGTGCAGCGCAGCCCCGCCCATCAGTTGCACGTCGTAGTGCCGCTGGCCGATGACGCGCCACGACGCCTCGCGCACGACGGCGAAGGCCTCCGCCAGCAGGTCGTTGAGGTCGGCGCCGTTGGCCAGACGCTCCCGCAGCGCCGGCGTGCGGGCCTGCAGCTCCTCGTCGCTCAGCGCCCGCATCTCCGGTTCCAGGACGCCGATGTGGGGCACGAGCCCTTCGAGGGCCTTGAGCTTCTGCCCCTCGCCGGTGCGGAGGAGCTTGTCGAGGATCGCCATGGCTGAGTCGAGTCTACGAAGCGGCGGGCCCGCTCATCGCGCCGCGGGCGGTGCGGGCGCTGGAGGGGCAGCGGGTGACGCGCAGACCCGCGCCGAGGTCGGCGGCCGCCGCGAACCGATCGATTGCCTTGCCCATTCGCTCAGCCTACCACCGCAGGGTTGGAATGGAAATGCATCAGAGTGGACTGACGTTACTTTCGCTGGCGCCTGCCAGGCGCCCGCCGTCGGTGCGCTTCAGGAATCGCTGCTGCCGTTGCGGTGGGCTGCGGCCTGCTCGGTGGCGAACTCCTGTGGGGTCATGAGGACCTCGCGGGCCTTGGAGCCCTCCGACGGCCCGACCACGCCGCGTTGCTCGAGCAGGTCCATGAGCCGCCCGGCGCGGGCGAACCCCACCCTCAGCTTGCGCTGCAGCATGGAGGTGGAGCCGAGCTGGCTGTCCACCACCAGCTCCATGGCCGCCTCCAGCAGTTCGTCGTCGTCGGGGTCGCCCCCGTCGCGAGCGCTCAGAGCGCTCGGAGTGGCGAGATCCGCCGCGGTGATTCCCTCAGGCTCCGCGGCGCGGACCTTCTGGCGGCGCCATACCGCCGTCACCCGGCGCACCTCCTCCTCGCTCACCCAGGCCCCCTGGATGCGCCGAGGAGTGCCGGCCGTCCCGTCGAGCAGCAGCATGTCGCCGAAGCCCACGAGGCGCTCGGCCCCCGCCGCATCGAGAATGACCCGGCTGTCGGTGAGGCTCGACACCGACAGGGCCATGCGGGCCGGGATGTTGGCCTTGATGACGCCAGTGATGACGTTGGTGGACGGCCGCTGCGTGGCGATCACGAGGTGTACGCCCACGGCGCGGGCCATCTGTGCGAGACGCCAGATGGCGTCCTCCACCTCACGGGGGGCGACCATCATGAGGTCCGACAGCTCGTCCACCACGATGACGATGAACGGCAGGCGCGTCAACGGCTCGTCGCCGTCGTCGCCCGGCGCCCCCGAGGTGGCGGCGAGCGATGCCTCGTACATCTCGTTGTAGCCGGCGATGTCGCGGCAGCCCACGCGGGACAGCAGCTCGTAACGCCGCTCCATCTCCCGCACGGCCCAGCCGAGGGCGTTGGCGGCCTTCTTCGGATCGATGACGGGCTGGGTCAGCAGGTGCGGCACGCTGGCGAACTGCCGCATCTCCACCATCTTGGGATCCACGAGGATCAGCCGGACCTGCTCGGGCGTGCAGCGCATGAGGATCGTCGTGATGATCGAGTTGAGGCAGGACGACTTGCCCGAGCCCGTGGCGCCGGCGATGAGTATGTGGGGCATCCGCCCGAGGTTCGCCATCACGGCGTGGCCGGTGATGTCGCGTCCGATGGCCACGTCGAGAGGATGGGTGGCGCCCGCCGCCTCGTCGCTGGCCAGGATGTCGCCCAGAGTGACCGTGTGGCGCGCCGGGTTGGGCACCTCCACGCCGATGGCCTGCCGGCCGGGGATCGGCGCCAGGATGCGCACCTCCGCCGAGGCCAGGGCGTAGGCGATGTCGCGGGACAGGGCGGTGACCCTCGCGACCTTGACGCCCTCGGCCAGCACCAGCTCGTAGCGACTGACCGTCGGGCCCACGACCACGTCGACCAGCTTGGCCTCGACGCCGTGGGCGGCCAGCGCCGCCTCCAGCGACCGCCCGCGCTCGGAAATGAGTCGGCCGTCCACCTCCTGACTGGGGGTGCGCTTCAAGATCCCCAGGTTGGGGCGCCGCCACTGGCCGCTGTCGCCGCCTGCCGCCGCCTGAGCCGCCGCCGCCCCGCGTTCCCGGCGGGGCTCCCCGGCGGGCTCGGGCGCCGGAAGTTCCTGCTCCGTCGGTGCCGGGCCGCCCGAGAGGGGCGCGGCGGCGGGCATCGCCACCGGCGGCGGGCTGGGCACCGCCGGACCGTCAGCGCTGCCGACCGCGGCGGGCTCGGGCGCCTCCCTCCCCTCCTCGTCGCCGTCCTCGGGGTCTGAGCGCCAGTCGGACACCACGAGGCGGTACACGGCCGCTAGGGCCAGCCCCATCCGGCGCAGGAGCCACCACACCCCGCGAGCGACGGTGCCGAGCGACATGCCGCTGAGGGCCAGCCATCCCAGCAGGCCCACCGCAACCAGCACGACCACCGCCCCGGCCACGCCGGCGAGCAGTGCCAGCGCGCCGCCGGAGGCGAAACCCACGTAACCGCCGGCGCTCTCGAACTCTCCCAAGGGGTCGCCCCAGGTCGGGCGGCCGGCGGCGAGGTGGAGGATGCCGGCGAGCGCCGTCATGACCAGGCAGCCGCCCAGGATGCGCACCGACGGCCCGCGGTCACCGTCGGGCTCTGTCTGCTCGCGGGAGCGGCCGACGACCAGCATCACGCCGGCCGCGGCCAGCGCCGGGGGCACCAGCAGGCGTCCCCAGCCCACCGTCACGCCCGCGGCGCGGCGGAACGCCGCCCCGAGGTGCCCGGCGAAGTCGCCGTAGACGCCGAGCGCGCTCAGCACGGCCAGCACGAAGGCCACCAGCGCCCATATCTCGGCGCGGTGCGCCCGGTAGAAGCCAGCGAAAGCCGACGACCGCTCGCCCGCGCTGCGGCCGTGCGCCGACGGTTCCGAGTCGCGCGAGGGCGCGTCAGACCGGGTGGCACCCGCAGGGGACTTGGCCATCGTTGCCAACACTAGCACCATGGGCCACAGCAGCCCCACGACGGCCGAGTCACCGCCGACCGCGGCGCGCCGCGACTAGGCGCGCTCTGTAATCAGGGCTTCGCTGGTCTTGCCTCAGGTGCGACGCCCTGGCGCAGTCTGCTGTCTCCCCGGCGCTGGCCGGGGCGGCATCTCAGTACTCGAACTGCACCGCGGCCCGGCTCTCGAGGATGGGACGAACCGTGGAGGCGATGAACTCCTGGTGGCCGGAGTCGTCTCGGTAGGAGACGAATCCCGCCTCGTCGTCGAAGTCCACCGTGACGGCGTAGTCGTGGTTGCCGGCGTTGATGGCGGCGTCGTCGCCGTGGGCGTAGCCCCGCACGGACTCGTGCGTCTCGAGCAGCTCCGCTAGGCCCTCGAGGAACGCCGCCCGCTTGGCGTCGTCAACCTCGTCGTTCCATTTGAACAGCACGCAGTGGCGGATCATGGCCGCTCCTTCGGTCGGGGCCGGACTTCCCCGCGAGGATAAACTGATCCGGCCCCCAGCGCCCGCCGAGAGCGACCGAACCATGAGCACACCGGGAACCAGCGACGAGGCGCCCCGACCCGGCGGCGGCGAGATCCTCATCTCCGGCGGCACTCTCATCGACGCCACCGGCGCGCCGGCGCGCCCCAATCCAGGCGTGCTGCTGCGCGGCGACAACATCGCGGTGGTGGGGCCGGGCGCCGCCGAGGCCGCCGGGGCCGGCGCCGAGCGCATCGACGCCGGTGGCCGGACGGTGATGCCGGGGCTCATCGACGCCCACTGCCACGCCACCTTCGACGACGTGCAGTCCA
>JAPOYM010000042.1 GCA_026706565.1 bacterium | reverse complement strand
CAGCGCACCTGCTTTGGGAGCAGGGGGTCGCCGGTTCAAATCCGGCCAGCCCGACGCCTCTCGGCCCCGACCCTGCCGTCGGGGCCGCGCCGTTGTGTCCCCGGCTACTCCTCGGGCATGACGGTGATGTTCTTGGCGCCGTCGTAGGCCCGGTAGGCGCCGCACACCTTGCAGGTGCCGGCCAGCACCCGGACGCCGTCGACGTGGTCGATGCCGTAGGAGACCAGCGCGAGGCAGTCGGGGCTGGGGCAGGGCCCGTCCACGATGTGGGTCGTCATGGAGGCCTCGCGGCGATCGGCGGCTGGGCACCCCGTACGGGATTCGAACCCGTGTTACCAGATTGAGAATCTGGCGTCCTAGGCCTCTAGACGAACGGGGCAGGTCACCCCACAGGCTAGCGGCCCCCACCCCGCCCCGACCACCGGCACCGCCCACCGCAACTGCTCTGGGGAGTCCCGGCGGGCGCCAGTCCCGTGGTTAGGGTGGGGCGGTGCTCGGCGGTGGGTTGGGTAGGATGGTCGCCGCGCTCGTGGCGGTGATGCTCGTCGCGGCGGCGTGCGGCGGCGGTGCCGGAGGCGGCGGACCCGCGGGTCGCGAGCCTGCTGCGGGGGTGCCCGTCGAGGCGCCCGAGCCGTCGTCAGGCGAGGAGCTGCCGAGCGCGCCGGAGCCTGGACTTCCGCCCGCCGGGATGGCCGAGGGGGGCGGCGAAGCGGTCGAACCTGCCGCGCCGGACGAACACGGGCCATCGGTGGCGCCCGCCGCCGCAGGTGTGCCGGCCGGTCCGCCGCCACAGCCGCCTTCTATACCCCCCGAGCCTGCGGCGCCGCCTGAGCCCCCCGAGCCCTTGCCGTCCGAGTTGCCTGAGCCCGCGGCGCCGCCTGAGCCCCCCGAGCCCTTGCCGCCCGAGTTGCCTGAGCCCGCGGCGCCGCCTGAACCGCCCGAGGCCGCGCCGCCGCACGAGCCGGCCCGCGATGACGAAGTGCAGGACGCGGTGCCGGCGCCCGTCGGCGAGCGGCCGGATGTGCCGGTGATGCTGCAGTTCGCCGACTGCGAGCGGGATTACCTGTGCGGCACCGTGACGGTGCCCCTCGATCACGACGATCCCCGCGGCGCAGCGGTGGAGTTGGCTGTCGGCATGGTTCCCGCCCGCGACCCCGCCCTGCGGATCGGCTACCTGCTGGTCAATCCGGGCGGCCCCGGCGGAGGCATGGACGGCTTCCTGGACTTCGGGGCCGGGCTGTCGAATGAGTTGCTGGGGCGCTTCGATGTGGTCGGCTGGGATCCTCGAGGCGTCGGCGGCAGTGTCCCTTCCGGGTGCCGAGACGAGGCCCGGCACTTCCATCTGGTGGACCCCGCGCCGGACTCGGCCGCTGAGCAGGCGGAGCTCGATGCCGCGGCGCGCACCCTCGCCGAGGCGTGCGTCGCCAACCTCGGCGCCGCGGTCGGCCACATCGGCACCATGGACACGGTGCGCGACATGGAGGCCATCCGCCGGGCGCTGGGCACCGAGACGATCAGCTTCCTCGGGTTCAGCTACGGCACGCGGCTGGGCCTCCTCTACGCCGACATGTTCGGCGAGCGACTCCGGGCGGCCGTCCTCGACGGCGTGGTCGACCCGTCGCTTGGCGGCGCCGAGCTGGCGGTGGGGCAGATGGTCGGCTTCACCCGCGCCATCGAGGCGATGTTCGCCTGGTGCCGCAGCGATCGGAGCTGCGCGGTGACCGACGACCCCGAGGAGACTTACGACCGGCTGCTGGTCCGCATTGACGCTGAGCCGATGCGGGACTCCGCCGAGCAGGTCGTGCTCGGGCCTGCCCGTGCGATCCTGGCGGCGGTGATGGCCTCATACAGTTCGGAGCTCTGGCCGGAATTCTTCGACGGGCTCGCCGCCGCGGTGAACGGCGACGGGACGCTGCTCGGCCTGCTGGGCGAGTTCTACACCGATCTCGGCGACCTCGGCGCGTTCGTCAGCGTCGTCTGCACCGACGGCGGCGCGGCCGACCGTGCAGAGTTGGACGCCTTCACCGAGGCGCTGGTAGCGGTGGCCGGCGATTTCGGGCGAGCCTCGGCGGTGTCGGGCCTGCCTTGTGAGCACTGGCCGGTGGTTGCCGGCACGCTGCCTGTCGGCCCCATCGCTGCCCCGGATGCGCCGCCGATCCTGGTCGTCGGCAACCGGGGCGACAACGCCACCCCCTACGAGTGGGCGGTGTCGGTGTCCCGCCAACTCGCCTCCGGGGTGCTCGTCAGCTACGACGGAAACGACCACACCAGCTACGGCCTGAGCCGCTGCGTAACCGCGGTCGCGGACGAGTACCTAGTCGACCTCGTCGTGCCGTCGGGCGACGTGGACTGTCCCGCCGAGGGTTAGCGCCGGATGCGGCGGAGCGCGCCGGCTGACCGGAGCGCTCGGAGATGCTCGGGGGGGAGGACTCGAACCCCCAACGACGGGACCAGAACCCGCTGTGTTGCCTATTACACCACCCCCGAAAGGGTGGGACAAGGCTACCGGCAACCCGCTGGCGACGGCCCGGGCGGGCGCCCCCGGTGCCGAGTCCGTCTCTCGCCTGCGTAATCGATCCGGACTTCGCCCCCGGCGTCGACCGCCCTCGGTTGTGGTGATTCTTGGGACGGTTGCCGGCACTTGGAGGAGAAGAGCTGGGCGCGCTCAGTCTCCAGGCGGGCCCCGCCCCGGAAGGACTGTCAGCCGGCGGGCTCCGAATCCAGGCGGGCCCGGGCGTTCCGCAGGCGGCGGAGGACCTCGGCTCGGTCCAGCAGGACCATGGACTCGAAGAGCGGCGGGCCGACGGTGCGTCCGGTGAGCGCCACCCGGATCGGGGCCTGGGCCTTGCCCAGCTTCAGGTCGTGGCGCTCGGCGAGGGCGAGCGCGGCGGCGTGGGCGGCTTCGGGGGTCCAGTCGGCGGCGGCGTAGGTGGCGATGGCGTCGTCCAGCACCGCCGGGGCCTGCGGGCCGCCCATGGCCTTGCGCCACGAGTCGTCATCGGCCGGCGGCTCCTCCAGGAACAGCCAGTCCACGTAGCGGCCGATGTCGCCGAGGGTGCGCACCTTCTCCTGCACCACCGGGGCCAGGGCCTCCAGCACCTCGGGGCGGGTCCGCTCGGCGGGCCAGGGAGCCGCCTCGCCCAGCCACGGCTCGGAGCGCCGCAGGTACTCCTCGGTGCTCAACGCCCGGATGTACACCCCGTTGAAGTGCTCCAGCTTCTTGGTGTCGAAGAACGCCGGCGCCCGGTTCACGTCGGCCAGGCGGAACTGCTGGATGATCTCGGCCATGGGGCGGATCTCGACGCCGTCGGTCGGCCCCCAGCCCAGCAGCGCCAGGTGGTTCGCCATGGCCTCGGGCAGGTAGCCGCGGGCCCGGTAGTCGCCCAGCGACACGTCGTCGCGCCGCTTGGAGAGCTTCTTGCGGGCGGCGTTCACCAGCAGCGGCAGGTGGGCGTAGACCGGCGGCGGCGCCCCCAGCGCTTCCAGCAGCAGGATCACCTTCGGCGCCCCCGACAGGAGGTCCTCGCCCCTGATGGCGTGGCTGACTCCCATGTCCACGTCGTCGACGGCGTTGGCCAGCAGGAACGTGGCGGCGCCCCCCGAGCGCCACACCACGAAGTCCTCCAGGTCGTCGCTGGCGAAGGACACCTCCCCGCGCACCGCGTCGTGGAAGGACACCTTCCGCCCGGCGGGCATCCGGAACCGGGCCGCCAGACCGGCCCGCAGCGTCGTCCCCGCTACGGGCTGGTTGTCGGCGTCGCACAGGTAGGCGGCGCCGCACTCCAGCAGCGACTCCACGGCCTCCCGGTGGCGCTCCCGGCGCTGGGACTGCAACAGCGGCGCCTCGTCCCAGTCGATGCCCAGCCACGTCAGCAGGTCGTAGATGAGGTCGACTGCCTCGGGCTGGTTGCGTGCCTCGTCGGTGTCCTCGATGCGCAGCAGCATCCGTCCGCCCACCGAGCGGGCGTAGATCCAGTTGAACAGCGCCGTGCGGGCCGAGCCGACGTGCAGGAACCCCGTGGGGGACGGGGCGAACCGCACCCGCGCCGCGCTCACGGCGCCCCGAGCGCCTCGGGCGGCACCTCCTCGGCGATGCGGCTGCGGACGGTGTAGCCGTCGTGCCCCCCGGCGCCGGCGAACAGCGCCCGCCGCGAGGCCACCACCTCCACGGGCGTGCCGGCGTCGAGATACCCCCAGTGGTCGAACGCTGTCTGCAGGTCGGCGGCCACCGGCGCCCGGCCGAACAGCGAGGCCCGCTTGATCGCCACCGTCACGCAGCCGGCTACCACGTCGGCGGCCTTCTCGCCGGGTTGCAGCGCCAGCCGAGGGACGAAGCGCTTCGCTAGGCGCAGGGCGTAGCCCTGGTCGGGCCCTTGGTGGCCGAACCCGTCTCCGGCCGGCTGCGGCCCTTCGGCCAGTTCGCCGGGACGGCCGGCCCGCCAGCCGCCGCGGCGCTGCGGGGGCGACGTGTAGTGGGGCGCCGCCCCGCCGGGGGCGTGCGGCACGTAGGGGGGCTGGGCCATGGCGCAAATGTACTTGCGGCGAGTCGGGCTTCAGCGCCCGAGACAGCAACCGTCGCCCAGCGATCCGACTCGCCGCCCCGACAGATCGCCCGGCGCCGGCCGAGGTCCGGTACCGTGCGGCCATGCTCTTCGGGATCAAGACCTCTCAGCAGGACACCGCGTGGGCCGACATGCTGGCCGTCTGGACCGAGGCCGACGACATTCCGGTGTTCACATCGGCCTGGAACTTCGACCACTTCTACCCGATCTTCTCCGACTCTGCGGGGGAGTGCCTCGAAGGCTGGACGACGCTGGCGGCGCTGGCGCAGGCCACGAAGCGCATCCGCGTCGGCTCTATGGTGAACGGCATCGTCTACCGCCACCCGGCGGTGCTGGCCGCTATGGCGTCCTCGTTGGACATCATCAGCGCCGGCCGCTTGGAGTTGGGCATCGGCGCCGGCTGGAACGTCGAGGAGTGCGACGCCTACGGCATCGAGCTCGGCACCCTCACCGAGCGCTTCGACCGCTTCGCCGAGGCATGCGAGGTCATCAAGGGCCTGCTCACCCGAGAGCTCACCAGCTTCGAGGGCCGCTATTTCACCCTCAGCGAGGCCCGCAACAACCCGCCCGGCGTCCAGCAGCCGCACCCGCCGATCTGCATCGGCGGCCAGGGCGAGCGGCGCACCCTGCCGCTGGTGGCCCGCTACGCCGACCACTGGAACTGCCCCGTCTTCGGGGTCGAGGAGTTCCGGGGCAAGCACGCGGTGCTCGAAGATGCCTGCGGGGCCATCGGACGCGACCCGGCCGAGATCATGACCTCGGTCCACGTTCGGGTGCCCCACGACGGCGACCCCGGCCCAGTGGCCGCCCAGGCCGCCGCCTACCGCGAGGCCGGCGCCGACCTCGCCATCTGCTACCTCCCCCCGCCGCACGACCCCGCGGTCCTCGAACCCCTGGCCGAAGCCCTCACCCCCCTGGCGGACTGATCCGGGTCCTGAAACACCGGCCCGATGCGGGACCCGAGTCCCGTGGCCGGCGCCTTCAGGCGGCGGGTGCTCGGGTGCCGCTGTGCAGCAGGCCCCAGACGATGGAGTCCGACAGGGCCTCCCAGGAGGCCTCCACGATGTTCTCCGAGACGCCGATGGTGGTCCAGGTGCGGGCGCCGTCGCTGGAGTCGATCAGCACCCTGGTGACCGCGGCGGTGCCCGCGGCCGTGTCCAGGACACGCACCTTGTAGTCGGTGAGGGTGATTCGGGCGATCTCGGGATAGTGGTCGCCGACCGCCGACAGCAGGGCGTTGTGCAGGGCGTGTACCGGTCCGTTGCCCTCGCCTACGGTCATGCGGCGCTGGTCGCCCACCCACAGCTTGATGGTGGCCTCGCACTGGGCGAACGCGGCGGCATCCTCGGGCGGGGGCTCGCCGGCCGGCCGCATGTGGCGCCCCACCTCCACTCGGAACGACTCGATGCGGAACCAGGGCTGCTCCCAGCCCGCCGCGGCCCGCATCCACAGCTCCAGGGAGGCGTCGGCCACCTCGAACTGGTACCCCTCGTACTCCAGCCGCTTGAGGGTCTCGATCAGCTCGGCCACGGTGGCGGCGTCCATCTCGATGCCCAACTCTTCAGCTTTCAGCTCTATCGACGAGCGCCCCGCCATCTCCGAGACCACGAACCGGGTGCCGTTGCCCACCGCTACCGGGTCGATGTGCTCGTAGGCGTCGGCGCGCCGGGCCAGGGCGCTGGCGTGCAGCCCGGCCTTGTGGGCGAACGCCGAGGTGCCGACGTAGGGCTGCTGGGGGTCCGGCACCCAGTTGACCATCTCCGCCACCCGCCGGGACACCGACGTCAGCAGCTCCAGCCGCTCCGGCGGCAGCGTCGCCACGCCCATCTTCAGGCTCAGGTTGGCGATGATCGGCACCAGGTCGCAGTTGCCGGTGCGCTCGCCGTAGCCGTTGATCGTGCCCTGCACCTGGGTGGCCCCGGCCCGCACGCCGGCCAGCGCGTTGGCCACCCCGCAGCCGGTGTCGTTGTGCAGGTGCACCCCGACCGGGGCGCCGAGGGCGTCCACGATCTCCGCCACGATGGCGTACACCTCGTGCGGCAGCGAGCCCCCGTTGGTGTCGCACAGCACCAGCCGCTCCGCCCCGGCCTCGGCCACCGCCGCCAGCACCGCCAGCGAGTAGTCCGGGTTGTGCTTGTAGCCGTCGAAGGCCCCCTCGGCGTCGAAGAACACCCGCCGGCCCGCCCCGACCAGGTACGCCACCGACTCCGCCGCCATGGCGATGCCCTCGTCCAGGCTGGTGCGCAGCGCCTCGCTGACGTGGTAGTCCCAGCACTTGCCCACGATGCACACCGTCCGGGTGCCGGCCGCCAGCAGGTTCGCCAGCACGGCGTCGCGGTCGCAGCGGCCCCCCACCCGCCGGGTGGAGCCGAACGCTGCCAGGCGGGCCGTCTCCAACCGCAGCTCCTCGGCGGCCCGGGCGAAGAACTCGTCGTCCTTGGGGTTGGCGCCCGGCCAGCCGCCCTCGATGTAGTGCACGCCGAGGCGGTCCAGCTCCCGGGCGATGCGCAGCTTGTCCTCGACGGTCAGCGAGATGCCCTCGAGTTGGCTGCCGTCCCGCAGCGTGGTGTCGTAGATCTCCACCGCGGCCGGCGTGCGGTGGGCGGCCGCCGCGGCCCGGGCCCGGGCTTCGAGGTCGCCGCTCAGCCAGACGGCACGGGCTCTCGCGGCTCCGGTTCGAGCAGCAGCACCGGCCTCAGCGGTACCGGCTCCGGCGGCGGCTCCGGTTCGAGCAGCAGCACCGGCCCCGGTCGGCAGGGCTGGCGCGGCGCCTGCCGCGGCGGTGTCGGCGCCGTCGCCGGCCACCCCGCGGCCCGCGCCGCTACTCGTTGACATACTCGTTCCACTCCTTGTAGCGGTCCACCCGCCCCTGGACGGCCTCGTAGAAGACCTCCTGGATCTGGCGGGTCACCGGCCCCGGGTCGCCGATCTCCCGGTCGTCGATTGAGCGGATCGGCACCACCTCCGCCGCGGTGCCGCTGAGGAACGCCTCGTCGGCCGTGTACAGGTCGCTGCGCAGCAGGTTCCCGGTCTCGTACGGGATCTCCAGGTCGCCGGCGATGGTCTCGATGGCGTCCTGGGTGATGCCCCCGAGGGCGCCCGCGCTGGTCGGCGGCGTGATGATCCGCCCGCCGCTCACCACGAACAGGTTCTCGCCGGTGCATTCGCTGACGTGGCCCTGCGGCGACAGCAGGATGGCCTCGTCGTAGCCGGCGTTCAGGGCCGACACCTTGGCCATCTGGCTGTTGATGTAGTGCCCGCAGCCCTTGGCGGCCGGCGGCATGGCGTTGGGGTCGTGGCGCTGCCACGAGCTGATCATCATGCGCACGCCGGTGTTGATGGAGTCGGCGCCCAGGTAGATCCCCCAGCTCCAGGTGGCGATCGACACGTTCACCGGGCAGGGCATGGGGTTGAGCCCCATCTCGCCGTAGCCCAGGTACACCAGCGGGCGGATGTAGCACGATTCCAGCTCGTTGATCGCCACGGTCTGCTTCGTGGCCTCCACCAGCTCCTCGGGCGTGTACGGGATGTCGATGCCGAGGATCTTGGCGCTGCGGAACAGCCGCTCGATGTGGGGCGTGAGGCGGAAAACGGCGGCCCCCCGGTCGGTCGCGTAGGCGCGGATGCCCTCGAATACGCCGTTCCCGTAGTGCAGGGTGTGGGTGAGGATGTGCACCTTGGCGTCGTGCCAGTCCACGAACTCACCGTCCATCCAGATCTTCTCGACGGGCTGAATCGGCATCGGGTATCCCTTCGTTGTCTCGGTGCGTCAATGATGGTCCAATGCGGGCGGTGACGGCCCGCGGACCGTCACCGGGGCTCGCCGTGGTTCCGGCGGGCCCCTAGCCGGCTACGGCGCCGGCGATGGCGTCGCCGATGGCGCTGGTGCCACCCACGCTGCCGTCGACGGCCATGCAGGCCCGGTCGATGGCCGCCGCGGCGGCGTTCTCGCCCAGGTGCTCCAGCATCATCGCCGCCGACAGGATCGCCGCGCTCGGATCGGCGATGCCCTGCCCGGCGATGTCGGGCGCCGAGCCGTGCACCGGCTCGAACATCGACGGTCCGGTGCCGGCCGCGTTCAGGTTCGCCGAGGCGGCCTTGCCGATGCCGCCGCTGACCGCCCCGCCCAGGTCGGTGAGGATGTCGCCGAACAGGTTGTCGGTCACGATCACGTCGTAGCGGTCCGGCGAGTCCACGAAGTAGATGCAGGCGGCGTCCACGTGGTTGTAGGCGGTGCCGTAGTCGGGGTATTCGGCCGCGACCTCCTCGAAGGTGCGGTACCACAGGTCGCCGGAGTAGGTCATCACGTTGGTCTTGTGCACCAGCGTGACGTGGCGGCGCCGCTTGGAGGCCAACTCGAAGCCGAAGCGGATGGCCCGCTCCACGCCCATGCGGGTGTTCACCGAGCCCTGCGTGACGATCTCGTGCGGTGTGCCCTTGCGCAGGAACCCGCCCTCGCCGGCGTAGGCGCCTTCGGTGTTCTCCCTGATGACCGCCATGTCGATGTTGCGTTCGGGCAGCCGGAAGGGGCGCAGGTTGATGTACAGGTCCAACTCGAAGCGCATCCGCAGCAGCAGGCCCCGCTCCAGGGTGCCCGGCGGCACGTCGGGGGTGCCCACCGCGCCCACGTAGATGGCGTCGAGGCCCCGCCACTCCTCCACCACGCTGTCGGGCAGCACGGTGCCGTCGCGCAGGTAGCGCTCGCCGCCGAGGTCGTAGTCCACCGTCTCGAAGTTCACGCCGGCGGCCTCGATGACCTTCAGGCCCTCGCCGATCACCTCCGGCCCGATCCCGTCGCCTGCCAGCACTCCAATGCGATGTGTCGCCATGCGAACAATCTACCGGGCGTTTCGCGGCGGGGGGTCAGTAGATTGATGTGATGAACGCCCCGCAGTTGACGCGTGTGGCCTACGAGCGGCTGCAGGAGGAGCTCGCCTACCTCACCGGGCCGGCCAACGAGGCCATCACGGCGCAGATCGCCGCCGCCCGGGCCCTCGGCGACCTCTCCGAGAACGGCGACTACCACGCCGCCCGCGAGGAGAAGGGCAAGATGCAGGGCCGCATCCAGCAGATCCAGGCGCTGCTGGAGAACGCGGTGGTGATTTCCCCCGGCGACGGGCCCGCCGACCGCGCCACCGTGGGCTCGCTGGTGGACCTGCGCTTCGAGGGCGACGAGGACACCGAGCGCTACCTCATCGGCACCATCGAGGAGCGCCACGAGGACTACGACGTGGTGTCGCCCTCCTCGCCGCTCGGGGTGGCCATGATCGGCGCCCGGCCCGGCGACGTGGTGCGCTACGAGGCGCCCGCCGGCCCGGTGGAGGTCACCGTCGTGGACGTCGTCACCGCCGAGGACCGCCACTGATGGCAGCCGGCCCTCGCACGCTCAGCGAGAAGGTCTGGGACGCCCACGTCGTCCACGCCGGCGACGACGGCACCGACATCCTCTTCATCGACCTGCACCTGCTGCACGAGGTCACCTCCCCGCAGGCGTTCGACGGGCTGCGCATGGCGGGCCGCAGCTTGCGCCGCCCCGACCTCACCGTGGCGACCGAGGACCACAACGTGCCCACCACCAACATCAGCGGCCCGGTGGCCGACGCCGTGTCGCGCCGCCAGCTGGAGTCGTTGCGGGCCAACTGCGCCGAATTCGGGGTGCCGCTGTACCCCATGGGCCACGACCGCCAGGGCATCGTCCACGTCATCGGCCCCGAACTGGGCCTCACCCTGCCGGGCAGCACCGTGGTCTGCGGCGACAGCCACACCTCCACCCACGGTGCCTTCGGGGCGCTGGCATTCGGCATCGGCACCAGCGAGGTCGAGCACGTGCTGGCCACCCAGACGCTGCCGCAGGCCCGGCCCCGCACCATGGCGGTCACCGTGGACGGCGAGCTGCCGGCCGGTTCGGGCCCCAAGGACGTGATCCTGTCGATCATCGGGCGCATCGGCACCGGCGGCGGCATCGGCTCGGTCATCGAGTACCGGGGCGCCGTCATCAAGGCCCTCTCCATGGAGGGCCGCATGACCGTGTGCAACATGTCCATCGAGGCGGGCGCCCGGGCCGGCATGGTCGCCCCCGACGACACCACCTTCGCCTATCTGCAGGGCCGCCCGCACGCCCCCGCCGGCGCCGCCTGGGACACCGCGGTCGATCACTGGCGGACGCTGCGCAGCGACCCCGGGGCGGGCTTCGACACCGAGGTGCACCTCGACGGCGCCGACATCCCGCCGCACGTCACCTGGGGCACCAACCCCGGCCACGTGGCCCCCCTCGACGGCGCCGTGCCCGCCCCGGATGCGGCCGCCGACGCCGCCGGGCGGGACGCCGCGTCCCGGGCCCTGGAGTACATGGGCCTCACCGCCGGCACGCCGATCCGGGACATTCCCGTGGACACGGTGTTCATCGGGTCGTGCACCAACAGCCGCATCGAGGACCTTCGCACGGTCGCCGAGGTGGTGGCGGGTCGGCGGGTGGCGCCGGGCATGCGCACCCTGGTGGTACCGGGTTCGATGCAGGTGAAGCACCAGGCCGAGGCCGAGGGTCTGCACGAGGTGCTCATCGCAGCCGGGTTCGATTGGCGGGAGCCGGGCTGCTCCATGTGCCTGGGCATGAACCCCGACAAGATCTCCGCCGGCGAGCGCTGCGCCAGCACCAGCAACCGCAACTTCGAGGGCCGCCAGGGGATCGGCGGGCGCACCCACCTCGTGTCGCCGGCGGTGGCGGCCGCAACCGCGGTGGCCGGCCACTTCGCCGCCCCGGCCGACCTGGACTGAGCCCCGATGGCCCACCGACCTACGGCCCCGACGAGAAGATCCGTCATTCCGGCGCAGGCCGGAATCCAGGAGTCGGGGACCCGACTTGCGGCGTCGGCGGACCACCCGGCGACGGTGCGAGGAGCGAAGTAGCCGATGGAACCCGTACGGATCGTGGAGGGCCGGGCGCTGCCGCTGGACCGCTCCGACGTGGACACCGACCAGATCATCCCCAGCCACTGGCTGAAGCGGGTGGAGCGCACCGGCTTCGAGGAGGGCCTGTTCTCCTCGTGGCGCGAGGATCCCGCCTTCGTGCTGAACGACCGGCGCTACGCCGGCGCCGAGGTGCTCGTGGCCGGCCCCAACTTCGGCATCGGCTCGTCGCGCGAGCACGCCGTGTGGGCCATCCAGCAGTACGGCTTCCGGGCCGTCGTCGCCCCCCGCTTCGGCGACATCTTCCGCAACAACGCCGCCAAGTGCGGCCTCGTGACCGCCGCGGTGGACGCCGACTTCGGCCGGGCGCTGATCGACGCCGTCCTCGCCGACCACACTCTCACCGTTCGGGTGGACGTGCAGAACCGCACCGTCGAGGCGCCCGCCGCGGGCCTCGCCGCGACGTTCCCGCTGCCCGAGGCCGTCCAAGAGCGCCTCCTCGGCGGCCTCGACGACATCGCCGTCACCCTCGGCCACGCCGAGGCCATCGACGCCTTCGAGCAGACCCGCCCGACCTGGCTCCCCGTCACGGCTGCCCGGCTCTGAGCCCCGCCTCCGCCGGTTCCTGCCGAGGCCGGGGATGCTGGCTGCCGCCGAGTGCGTAGCTACGTTCCCCTCTCCACCGGAGCACCGCCGGCGACGTTGCGGCTCAGCAGTTCCTCGAGGCGGGCGAGGCGCTCGTTCACCTCGTGCAGATCCTTCTCCATCTGCTGATCGTGGCGGCGCGTCCCTCGCAGGCTCTGCAGCATCTCCTCCTGCCCTTCCTCGGCCTCTATCTCCACGAGCCGAGCGGCGGTAGCGGCCGACAGCAGGGCCACGAAGCTGAGCCCGGTGAACATCAGCACCGTGGCGATCAGCCGCCCGAGCCCCGTCGAGGGCACCACGTCGCCGTACCCCACGGTGGTCGCCGTGACGACCGCCCACCAGATTCCCTCCGGCACGTTGTGGCGGCCCTCCACGAACGAGAACACGGTCCCGCTGACCACCACCATCATGATGAGCCCGGTCAGCAGCCAGCCCAGGCCGGAGGTCCCGAAGATCCGCTGGACGAGCGCCCCGGCTCGGTTCACAATCGCTGCCAGCCGCAGCAGCCGCAGCAGCCGCAGGATCTCCACCAGGCGCCCCAGGCGGGCGAGGCGGAGGGTGGCCATCAGGTACGGGAGCAGCGGCAGGGTCACAAGCACGATCACGATGTCCAGCCAGGCACAGCGCACGTACGCCTTCTTGTCCGGGGTGATGGCCAGCATCGTGAAGAACTCGACGGCGAACACGCTCCAGGTCACCCAGTCGGCCACCCGCAGCCAGGTCACGGCGGTGGGGCTCGTGAACTGCTCCTCCATCACCAGCAGGGGGATGACCGCCACCGCGGCGAGCACGATCGCCACGCTGAACCGCCGCTTCAGAATCCGCCCCCGGTCGGTGAGGATGCTCTCGTAGCCGGGCCCGCCGAACAGGGGCCGCGGCTTGAAGAACAGGAACGACTTGGTGATGGGCGCCTGCGTGCGGTCGACCTCGGGCTGGCCGCGCTCGGCCGTTCTCTGCGGGCTGTTCGGCACGGGCTGCCCTTCGGTTCGTGCGTCAGCGGTCCCCACCGAGCGTAGTTCTGGGCCTCTCCCGCCCCGGCCATTTCCAATTCCCTACCCCGGCGGTCGTATTTCGCCCGCGTCCCCTTAGCCTGATCCCCTGCGGCGGTACGTCCACGGCCGCGAATCGAGCGAAGGAGAGTAGGACGTGTCCGAATCAACCTGGGGTTTCGAGACCCGCCAGATCCATGCCGGTCAGGTACCGGATTCGGCGACGAATGCTCGAGCGGTACCCATCTACCAGACCACCTCGTACACCTTCAACAGCAGCGAGCACGCTGCGAACCTGTTCGCCCTCGCCGAGATCGGCAACATCTACACGCGCATCATGAACCCGACCCAGGCGGTTTTGGAAGCGCGAATGTCGAGCTTGGAGGGTGGCACCGAGACAGCAGTGGGCATCCCCGGTGCGCTGGTCCTCAGCAGCGGCCAGGCGGCGGAGACGCTGGCGATCCTGAACCTGGCCGAGGCCGGCGATCACATCGTCTCCTCGGCGTCCCTCTACGGCGGCACCTACAACCTGTTCCACTACACGCTGCCGAAGCTGGGCATCGAGGTCACCTTCGTGGACGACCCGCATGACCTCGACGAGTGGTCCTCGGCCGTGCGTCCCAACACCAAGTGCTTCTACGGCGAGGTGTTCGGCAACCCCGGCAACGACTTCCTCGACATCGAGGCCGTGGCCGACCTGGCGCACGCCAACGACTGCCCGCTGATGATCGACAACACGGCGGCCTCGCCGTACCTGGTGCGGCCGATCGAGTGGGGCGCCGACATCGTCGTGCACTCGCTGACGAAGTACATCGGCGGACACGGCACCTCCATCGGCGGCTGCATCGTCGACGGCGGCACCTTCGACTTCAGCCGCAGCGGGAAGTTCCCCAACTTCACCGAGCCCGACCCCAGCTACCACGGCCTGGCCTACTGGCCGGCGCTGGGTCCGGGGTCCTACATCATCAAGGCCCGGGTGCAGTTGCTGCGGGACATCGGGGCGGCGGTCGCACCGCTGAACTCGTTCCTGTTCCTGCAGGGGCTGGAGACCCTCAGCCTGCGGATGGAGCGGCACTGCCAGAACGCCCAGATCGTGGCGGAGTACCTGGAGGGCCGCGACGAGGTGGAGCAGGTGTTCTTCGCCGGCCTGCCGTCGAACCCCACCCACGAGCGGGCCACACGGCTCACCGGCGGGCGGGGCTACGGCGCCATCCCGTCGTTCATCGTCTCCGGCGGCCGTGACGCCGGCCAGCGCTTCGTGGAGGCGCTGCAGATGCACAGCCACGTGGCCAACATCGGCGACGTGCGCAGCCTGGTGATCCACCCGGCCTCCACCACCCATTCGCAGCTCACCGAGGAGGAGCAGGCTGCCGCCGGGGTGCAGCCCGGCCTCGTGCGCCTCGCCGTGGGCCTAGAGACGGCCGACGACATCATCGCCGACTTGGAACTCGGCTTCAAAGCCCTATAGCGGGCGAGCGGAACCAGGCCCCCCGCGCCGCCGCCCGCCGCGCCCGCTCGTTCCGGCGCAGGCCGGAATCCGGCGCTGTGCCGCCGTGCCCTGGGCCTCAGTCGACTCGCCTGAGGCTCGCCTCCAGGTGGAGGGTCATCGCTTCGCCGACGGCGGCCATGTGTACCTCGTAGCGCATGGTGTCGCCGTCGACGGAGATGCGGCGCTCGGTGGCGTCCACCTGTTTGGCGGTGGGCGCCAGGGCCACCCGGGCGCCGGCGCCGGCCCCGGCGCCGGCCCGCAGTGTCGTCAGCAGGCCGTAGTGGGTCTCGGTCACCTCACCGACGAGCACCTCGGCGATGCCGCTGGGGTGTACCACCAGCACTTCGAGGCCCCGCTCGCCGGCGGGCCGCCAGTACCCGCACTCGGCGTGCAGCGGAGCGCCGTCGGTGCCCTTGGTCCGCTGGCTGTACGCCAGGAAGGGCTTGCCGACGTGGCCGATCGTCACCTCTTCGGTGTACTCGAAGGGTTCGATCGTGGGGTAGTCGCCCCGGCCGCCGCCCCGCCAGGTGCCCAGCAGGGGGCCCATGTGGGCGACGGCGGGGTGCAGGTCCACGGGCTGTGCTAGCCCGCTGGGCCGAATGCCATTCCGGCGACGACCGTCACTCCGGCGGAGGCCGGAATCCAGGGCCGGAGGCCGTCTGGATCCGGTATGGCTCGCCGTTCCTAGAAGTCCATGTCGGGCATACCGCCGCCGCCGGCGGCGCCGTCGGACTCCTCGGGCTTGTCGGCCACCACCGCCTCGGTGGTGAGGAACAGCCCGGCCACCGAGCCGGCGTTCTGCAGCGCCGAGCGGGTCACCTTGGCGGCGTCGATGATGCCGGCCGCGGTGAGGTCCTCGTACTCGCCGGTGGCGGCGTTGAGCCCGTCGCTGCCCTCCAGGCCGCGCACGTGCTCAACCACCACGCCGCCTTCCATGCCGGCGTTCACGGCGATCTGGTACAGCGGCGCCTGCAGCGCCCGGGCCACGATGCGCGCCCCGGTGGCGGCGTCGGGCTCGTCGAGCCCCGCGGCGGTCTCCTCCACGGCGGCCTGCGCCCGCAGCAGCGTCACGCCCCCGCCGGCCACGACGCCTTCCTCGATGGCGGCCTTCGTGGTGCTGACGGCGTCCTCGATGCGGTGCTTCTTCTCCTTCAGCTCCACCTCGGTGGCGGCGCCGACCTTTAGCACGGCCACGCCGCCGGAGAGCTTGGCGAGGCGCTCCTGCAGCTTCTCCCGGTCGTAGTCGGAGTCGGTGTTCTCGATCTCCTGGGAGATCTGGCGGATGCGCCCGTCCACGTCGGCCTTGCTGCCGGCGCCCTCCACGATGGTGGTCTCGTCCTTGGTGACGACCACCTTGCGGGCCCGGCCCAGCAGGTCCAGCGTGGTGTTCTCCAGCTTCAGCCCGACGTCCTCGGAGATGACCTGGCCGCCGGTCAGGATGGCCATGTCGGCCAGCATCGCCTTGCGGCGGTCGCCGAAGCCGGGGGCCTTCACCGCCACCGAGGCGAACGTGCCCCGGATCTTGTTCACCACCAGCGTTGCCAGCGCCTCACCTTCGGTGTCCTCGGCGATGATCAGCAGCGGCCGGCCGGCCTGCATGACCTTCTCCAGCACGGGCACGACGTCGCGCACGGCGGTGATCTTCGAGCTCACCAGCAGGAGGTACGGGTCGTCCAGCACGGCTTCCATGCGCTCGGGGTCGGTCACGAAGTAGGGCGAGATGAAGCCCTTGTCGAAGCGCATGCCCTCCACGAGGTCCATCTCCATGCCGAAGGTCTGCGACTCCTCGACGGTGATGACGCCGTCCTTGCCCACCTTGTCGATGGCCTCGGCGATCTGCTCGCCGATCTCGTCGTCAGCGGCGGAGATGGCGGCCACCTGCGCTACCTGCTCCTTGGACTCCACGTCGACGGACTGCTCGCCGATGGCCTCGACGGCGGCGGCCACGCCGGCCTCGATACCGACCTTGATGGCCATGGGGGCGGCGCCGGCGGCCACGTTGCGGAGGCCCTCCCGCACCATCGCCCAGGCCAGGACGGTGGCCGTGGTGGTGCCGTCGCCGGCCACGTCGTCGGTCTTCTTGGCGACCTCCTTGACGAGTTCGGCGCCGATCTTCTCATAGGGGTTCTCGAGGTCGATCTCCTTGGCGATCGACACGCCGTCGTTGGTGATGGTCGGGGCGCCCCACTTCTTCTCGAGGACGACGTTGCGCCCCTTCGGGCCGAGCGTCACGCGGACGGCGTCGGCGAGTTGGTTCATCCCGGCTTCGAGCGAACGGCGGGCCTGTTCGTCAAAGGCGATGATCTTGGCCATGCTGGGTTTCCTCCGTGGAAGGGTCGATGTACTAGCACTCTCGGTCTGAGACTGCTAGCAAGCCTAAGGGCGCCCGGCGGCGGCTCCAACACCCCGCCGGAAGTTCAGACGCCGGCGCCGCCGGCGACTGCGGGGACGATGGCGACGGTCGATCCGTCGGGCACCGTGGTGCCGGGGCCGTCCAGGAAGCGCACGTCCTCGTCGTCCAGGAAGACGTTCACGAACCGCCGCAGCGCGCCCGACTCGTCGAGGACCCGCTCCCGCAGGCCGGGATGGCGCGCCTCGAGGTCGTCCAGCACGTCGGCCACGGTGGCGCCGCTGGTGCTGACGGTCGCCGCGCCGGCGGTGAGCGGCCGCAGCGTGGTGGGGATCCGAACGGTCACAGTCATGGCCGACATGCTACCGAGCCCCCGCCGCCCCCCGCCGCCCCCCGTCAGCCGGCGAGGTGCTCCGCCACCGCCAGCTCCACGCAGGCCGTCGGTTCGGCGAAGGCGCGGTCGGGGCCGAAGCGCTCGCTGAGCGACAGCACCGGCACCGTCGCCGGCGGCGCCGCGTCTTCGTCCACGGCCCCTGCCACGGCCATCGCCGGAACTCCTAGGCGCTCCGCCAGCTCGCAGACGCCCCCCACCACCTTGCCGTTGAACGACTCAGCGTCCAGCAAGCCCTCCCCGGTGACTACCAGGTCGGCGCCTTCGAGGCGCTCGGCCAGGCCTCTCTCGGCGGCGACGGCCTCGAAACCCTCGACGATGCGCCCGCCGAGCGCCGCCAGCCCGCCCGCCAGCCCCCCGGCGGCGCCGGCGCCCGCCATGGCGCTCACGTCTACGCCGTGCTCGGCGGCGTAGACGCCCACGAGCCGTTCGAGGCGCCGCCGCAGCAGCCTCACCTCGGCGGGAGTGGCCCCCTTCTGCGGCCCGAACACCTCGGCGGCGTCGCAGAACCGGGTGCGCACGTCGCAGGCCACGATGAGCTCCACCCCCCGCAGGCGGTGCCCCGGCAGGAGCGCCCGCAGAGCCCCGAACCCGCCGTCGGTGGTCGCCGACCCGCCGACGCAGACGACGATGCGTCTGGCGCCCCGCTCGAGGGCCGCCTCGATGAGCTCGCCCGTGCCGTAGGTGGAGGCGGCGAGGGCGTCGTTCCCGGCGGCGCCGCCCACGAGCTGCAGCCCCGAGGCCAAGGCCGTCTCTATGACCGCGGTCCCCCCGGCGAGTCGCCATCCCGCTGTCACCGGGTCGCCCAGCGGGTTCGAGACGACGGTCTGGCGGTTGGCCCCGCCGAGGGCGTCGAGCGAGCCCTCCCCGCCGTCGGCCATCGGCAGCGCTTCGCAGTCCCAGCCCGCCGCCCCGGCCGCCCGGCAGACGGCGGCCGCCGCCTCGGCGGCCGACGCGGTTCCCTTGAACTTGTCGGGGGCGGCCACTAGGCGCCGCCGGGCCTGCGCGGCCCCGCCCTCCGCGGCCTCGCCCTCCGCTGGCCCGGACTCAGCAGGCGGGCTCACCTGTGCTGTCCCGTGCCGTCCCGCCGGCGCCTGCGAACGACCCCGGCAGGGCCTCAGCAGTTCGGCTGGGCCAAGTCGTCTGCGCCGATGTGGAGCACCACGTGGGCGTCTCCGGGCGCCGTCGGCGGAGACGAGGGCATGGCCAGCACCCGCGAGGAGTCCACCTGGAGCAGCGAGGCCACCACGCCCGCGTCGGCGCCGTACCCCTCCACGTAGTACACGGCCGACGCCTCGGCGGGGTTGTCGGCGTTGGCGGCGGGCAGCACGTTGAACCCTTGGGCGCTCAGCGATGTGGCGATCCGCCCGGCCGCGCCGCAGACCGAAGTGCCGTTGGCCACCAGCACCCGCACGTCGCCGCGGTAGTGGGTCGGCGGCGTCTGCTGGGGGTCGGCGAACATGTCCTCGGGCGCCGAGGGCGGGACTTCGACCTCTGCGGCTGCCGGAGGCGGGGCCACCGGCCCGGGAGGCGGGGCGACGGGTCCGGGAGGCGGGGCCACCGGCCCGGGAGGCGGGGCGACGGGTCCGGGAGGCGGGGCCTCGCCCGCGGGCGGGGCGCTCGCCGCTGGCTGCGTCGTGTCGGTGGTCTGAACCGGCCCCTCTGCGGTGTCGGGCCCGTCGAGCCCGCGTGCGAGAACCACGACGCCGATCACGAGGGCGACGATGACGACGATGGCGCCGCGGACCGCGTTCATCGCTCCCTCAGCGACGTTCCAATGGCCATTGGGCACAGGCTAGACGCGCCGCGGCGAGAGTTGGGCAATACCCGCCCCGCCCCCCGCAAGGCGCTGCGGCTCCGGGCCTCTAGGCTGGATTCGTCGCCCGAGTAGCTCGTCTGGTCAGAGCACCGGTCTTGTAAACCGGAGGCAGTGGGTTCGATTCCCACCTCGGGCTCTGCACGCCCTGCCCCCTCGCCGCCGGGAGTGCTGCCTAGCGGATTCCCCTCGCCGCCCGAAGCGCCGCCCGGCTGATCGGCGGATCGCCCGGACGATCCCCCGGCTGATCGGAGGGAGTGTCGCCCGGCGGGTTGGCGTCTCGTCTCGGGCCGGTATCGTTAGCACTCTCATACCGAGAGTGCTAACCAAAGGGAGAGCCAATGAACCTTCAGCCCCTCGAGGACCGCATCGTCGTGCGGCCCAACGAGTCCGAGGAAGTCACCGCCAGCGGTCTCGTCATTCCCGATACCGCCAAAGAGAAGCCCCAGCAGGGCGAGGTGCTCGCAGTCGGGCCGGGCAAGCGTTCCGAGCAGACCGGCGAACTGATCGCTGTCGGCGTCAGCGTCGGCGACACGGTGGTGTACAGCAAGTTCGGCGGTACCGAGATCACCGTCGGCGGCGAGGACCTTCTCATCCTGTCGGCCCGCGACGTGCTGGCCACCGTCGGCTGAGCGTCCCGCAGCCAGCCGGGACCGCACGCCGCACGACGGCCTACACGAAGGAGCCACCGACACCCCATGACAACCCTGTTGAAGTTCGACGACGACGCCCGCAAGGCCCTCGAGGCCGGCGTCAACCAGCTCGCCGACACCGTCAAGGTCACGCTGGGCCCCAAGGGGCGCAACGTGGTCCTCGACAAGAAGTTCGGCGCACCCACCATCACCAACGACGGCGTCTCGATCGCCCGTGAGGTCGAGATCGAGGACCAGTTCGAGAACATGGGGGCGCAGCTCGTCAAGGAGGTCGCCACCAAGACCAACGACGTGGCGGGCGACGGCACCACCACGGCCACCGTGCTGGCCCAGTCGCTCGTGAACGAGGGTCTGCGCAACGTGGCCGCCGGCGCTTCGCCCACGGGCCTCAAGCGCGGCATCGAGAAGGCGGTCGCCGCCGCCACCGACGCGCTCGCCGGGATGGCAGCCCACATCGAGGACAAGAAAGAGATCGCCCAGGTGGCGGGCCTGTCGGCCGCCGACCCCGCCGTGGGCGATGTCATCGCCGACGCCATCGACAAGGTAGGCAAGGACGGCGTCGTGACCGTCGAGGAGTCCAACACCTTCGGCATGGAGCTGGACTTCGTCGAGGGCATGCAGTTCGACAAGGGGTTCCTGTCGCCGTACTTCGTGACCGACCCGGAGCGCCAGGAGGCCGTCCTGGACGACCCGTACATCCTGTACCACCAGGCCAAGATCGGTTCGGTGCAGGACTTGCTGCCGCTGCTCGAGAAGGTCATGCAGACCGGCAAGCCGCTGCTGGTGGTCGCCGAGGACACCGAGGGCGAGGCCCTCGCCACTCTGGTGGTCAACAAGATCCGCGGCACCTTCACCTC
Source organism: bacterium (assembly GCA_026706565.1). Classification (GTDB taxonomy): domain Bacteria; phylum Actinomycetota; class Acidimicrobiia; order Acidimicrobiales; family CATQHL01; genus VXNF01. Next base: position 14,272 of record JAPOYM010000042.1, on the reverse strand, counting down.
TGTGGCGGTGAAGGCCCCCGGCTTCGGCGAGCGCCGCAAGGCGATGCTGGCCGACATGGCCGTCCTCACCGGCGGCCAGGTCGTGTCGCCGGAGGTGGGCATCAAGCTGGACGGCGTGACGCTCGACCTGCTGGGCCGGGCCCGCAAGGTGGTCGTCACCAAGGACGACACCACCATCGTGGAGGGCGCCGGGAACAGGGCCGACGTGGACGGGCGTATCCGCCAGATCCGCACCGAGATCGACAACACCGACTCCGACTGGGACCGAGAGAAGCTTCAGGAGCGCCTCGCCAAGCTGGCCGGCGGTGTGGCGGTCGTGAAGGTCGGTGCCGCCACTGAGGTGGAGCTGAAGGAGAAGAAGCACCGCATCGAGGATGCTCTGTCGGCTACGCGTGCTGCCATCGAGGAGGGCGTCGTGTCCGGCGGCGGCACCGCGCTGCTGCGCTGCCGCGGCGCCGTCGCCGCGGCGGTGGACGATCAGTCCGGCGACGAGGCCACCGGCGCCCGCCTCGTACACAAGGCCTTGGAGACGCCGGCGAAGCTGATCGCCCAGAACGCCGGCTACGAGGGCGCCGTGATCGTCCGCCGTGTGGCCGCCGCTGAGGGCACGACGGGCTTCAACGCGGTCACCGGCGACTTGGAGGACCTCCCGGCGGCCGGCGTGATAGACCCGGCGATGGTCACCCGAGCGGCGCTGCAGAACGCGGCGTCCATCGCGGCCCTGCTGCTCACCACCGAGTGCCTCGTGGCGGAAAAGCCCGAGCCCGCCCCGCCGATGCCCCCCGGCGGCGACATGGGCGGCATGGGCGGCATGATGTAACCCCCGTACCCCACCCCGTCCCGTCCCGCCCCGCTGGGGGCCCGGGGTGGGGTTGCACTTGCGGGTGGGACTGTTATACTCACTCGAAGCATTCGGGAGCCTCGGCCCCCCTCTTGGTCACGGACCCAAGGACAAGGAACACCGAGGAGGAGCCGACGGTGGAATCGACAGAGTCGCGACGCTTAGAGTTGCGGGAAAAACTAATCGAAGTACTGGAGGAAGGACCGGCGACGACGCTCATGGAGAGTCTTCCGCCCGTTAGCTGGCACGAACTCGCCACCAAGTCCGACGTGGGGGTCCTCAAGTCCGACGTGGTGCCCCTCAAGTCCGACGTGGCGGTCATCAAGTCGGATGTGGGGGTCCTCAAGTCGGATGTGGCGGTCATCAAGTCCGACGTGGGGGCACTCGAGGCCGATGTGGGGGTCCTCAAGTCGGATGTGGCGGTCATCAAGTCCGACGTGGGGGCACTCGAGGCCGATGTGGGGGTCCTCAAGTCGGATGTGGCGGTCATCAAGTCCGACGTGGGGGCACTCGAGGCCGATGTGGGGGTCCTCAAGTCGGATGTGGCGGTCATCAAGTCCGACGTGGGGGCACTCGAGGCCGATGTGGGGGTCCTCAAGTCGGATGTGGCGGTCATCAAGTCCGACGTGGGGGCACTCGAGGCCGATGTGGGGGTCCTCAAGTCGGATGTGGCGGTCATCAAGTCCGACGTGGGGGCACTCGAGGCCGATGTGGGGGTCCTCAAGTCGGATGTGGGGGTCCTCAAGTCGGATGTGGGGGTCCTCAAGTCGGATGTGGGGGTCCTCAAGTCGGATGTGGGGGTCCTCAAGTCGGATGTGGGGGTCCTCAAGTCGGATGTGGGGGTCCTCAAGTCGGACGTGGGGGTCATCAAGTCCGACGTGGCGGTCCTCGAGGCCAAGACCGATGCCGTCCGCGTCGAGTTGGGGGCCAAGATTGAGGCGGGCCTCGCCAAGCTGCGCGGCGAAATGCACATTCTGCGCGGCGACATGAAGCTTGGCATCGCCCGCCAGACCTACGTGATCTTGGCGGCGCTGGCGGCGGTCATGACGCCCATCTACTTCGCCCTGTTCACCGGCACCGCCGGCTGAGCGACCCGCCGGCCCGAGACAGTCGCCCGGCCCCGGCGAGCCAGGCGTCGGGGCGGTTCCCGCGGGGCCGGGCGGTTCCGGCGGGAGCGTTTCGCTGGCGCCCCTCTTGGTGTGCTACGGAATGTCCCCGTCGTAGCCAGGGCAGGCTCAAGCAGGAACTAGGTTGGTGATGATCCGAGACAGCGACGAACCCCTCGACTGGATGCAGGCCGCGGCGCTGAAGGGCGACGCTTCGGAGTTCCTTCCCTACGTGGCAGCCGACGATCCCACCATACGTGCGAGAGTCGCAGGGAACAGCAACGCCCCCTTGGAGGCTCTGCGGGTGTTGGTGCGCGACCCCGACGTCGAGGTGCGGCGCACTCTGGCGCGCCATTGCTCGTACCGGGAGCTGTTGCTGCGGCTCGCCGGCGACGTCGACGCGGAGATCCGTCGAACCCTGGCTCGCAACGAGGCCGCGCCGCCGGACGTTCTGGAGGTTCTCGCCGCCGACGGTGACACCAGCGTGCTGTACGCGGTGGCCGGCAACCCCAAGACCCCCGAGACGGTGCTGCGGCGTTTCGTCAAGGACTGGTCGAAGGGGTTCCCGAGCAGCCGCCTGTCTCAGGTCGCCGCCAACAGTTCGTGTCCCGCCGACTTGCTGGCGGTCCTCGCGAAGAGCAAGGGCGCGGAGATCGCGGTGGCTGTGGCACAGAACCCTCGGTCGCCGTCGGAGGCGTTGCGGGCCTTGTACGGCCACTCCGTCGTGGACGTTCGGCGCGCCGTCGCCCACCACGCGGCCACGCCGCCCCTCTGTCTCGCTCGGATGGCCCGCGACGACGACACGTACGTCCGCTTGGCCGTCGCTGAGCACCACGACACGCCGCCGGACGCTCTGGGCGTGCTGGCGAGCGACCCCAATGAGATGGTTCGTGAGGCGGTGGCGGCGCACCCCAACGCGCCGGCGGCCGCTGACTCCCCGACCGCCGAGCCCGTCGACGGGGGCGAGCAGCCGTCCGCCCCGGTTGCCATCGCCGCCGTCCCCGCCGCCGACCACCCCGCGGCCGCCGACCACCCTGCCGCCGACCACCCTGCCGCCTCCGCACCGCTGACGGTGGTTCCTGCCGCTTCCTCTAGCGAGGAACGTGGCGGCGCTGTTCTCCGGGTCGAGGAGATCCGCCTCGACGGCGCCACCTTCGAGATGATCGAGCGTCTGGCTGCGTTCTTGGGGGTGTCGACGTCCGATGCGGTCACAGCGGCCGTCCGCCGCCACCTGCAGGAGCACGGCGCGGCCCCCCGCCTGCCGGCTGGCCCCGGCGCCTCCAAGCGGCTCAGGGGCCGCCGGGGTTGACCCGCGCGCCGCAGCCGCCTCGCCGCGTGCGGGTGCTTCGGGGGGCGTAGAGTGGGGTTGTGACGGTTCTGGCACCGGTCGGGGCGCCTTCTCTGAGGGACGCGGGCAGGGCGGCTGCGGCGTTGGCCGACGCGGGCGCTGGGGTGGTGTTGCTGTACGGGTCGGTGGCCCGAGGCGACCAGCACGCCGACAGCGACATCGACCTGGTGGCGGTGCTGGACGATCTGGACTACGCCGAGCGCTGGCGCAGGCGGTACGAGCTGGAGAGGCTGGCGAGCGAGGCGGCGGGGCGGCCGGTGGAGGTGTTCGTGACCGACCGCCCGGAGTGGCGCCACCGCAGCCTGCGGGTGGCCACGGCGTTCGAGGCGGGCATCGCCGCCGAGGCGGTCGTGCTGCGCGAGCGCCCGCCGAACGGCGTGGACTGGACCAAGGAGATCGGCATGCCAGCCAGCGACTTCGACGAGGCCGTCGCCTCGCTGCGCAACACGAACGAAGCCCTGAGCGGAGTCCACCGAGACCTCGAGCCGGGTCCGCCGGAGCGTCGGTGGCTCGCCGACGCGAACGCGCCCAGGTACAGGACCGAGGTCGCTGGCCGTCTCAGGGGCGTCTGCTCGCGGGCGCAGTCGGCGTTGGAGAACTCATTGAAGGCCCTAATGCACCTGTACGCCCCCGGGCCGCCTCGGGACGTGCATTGGCTGGACGAGCTGTTGGCGAAGGTTCCCGATCCCCCCCGGCGGCACGCTGCGGCAACCCTGAAGGGGCTGGACCTGCGGGCGGTCTCGATGTGGCGCCAGGAGGGGACCTATCCGGCGGACTTCCCGGAGGTGGCCCTCGAGGACTTGGTCTTCACCGCGCATGCTCTAGCGTCGGCGGCCTGCGCCCTAGTCAGGCTCGCCGCGCGGCACGTCGCCGGCGCTGCTCCCGCCGTCGAGGCCGGCACGGCGCCGTCTGAGGGTTCCGCGGCCTGGGAGGCGGAGAGAGCGGCCCTGGGTTGCGCCGATATAGAGCGGGCCGCGGCGGGCTGGGATTTCACGCGGGAGACGCCGACCGCGCAGATGGGCATCCCCGAGCCGCCCGAGCCTCCCGGCCCTGGGGCCCTTCAGGGCGTGAGCGGTTAGGCTCTGAGCAGGCGCTTTGCAGTCGACCGCAGGAAATCTCGAGCAGGGGGGCCACCCCGGATCTGATGGCCCGGGGGCGGGGCCTCGCTGCGGTGGAACGCCGCGGTGGGCGGCGGCGGAAATTTGGTGTTGCTTGCGGCGGCGGTGGGGTGTAACCTAGGAAACCTGTTGGAGCGAGGCAGCCGTTCCGGCGCGTTTGCCGGGGTGCCTCAAGGAATCAAGGGAAGGAAAACAGCGAGATGAGAAAGATTCTGGTCGGCGTCCTCAGCGTCGCCGGTCTGATGTCGGCGGTACTGGCCTTGGCCTCCGGGCCTGCCTCTGCCACCGTCAAGGCGATCACGATCACCACCGCCGGCGCCGCAGGCACCTACACGGTGAGCTGGGACACGGTGGGAGGCTGCGATCCGGGTGCCGACACCTCCGGTGCGTCCGGTTCGAAGACCAGCACCGTGGCCGTCAGCAACGGTGACCCGGATGCCGACGATGTCGCGGTCGAGGCTGTGACGGGATCAACGGGGACCATCGTTGTCACGGTGAACGATGCCTGCACCTACGAGTGGTCGGCTTCGTTCGTATCCGTGGTGCGCAGCCAGAGCTGCGCGGTCGGAGGCTTGCCTGCGCCTAATGCTGACGACACGCCAGCGACGATGTCGTTGTCGGTTGTCAACTCTGGCTGTGTCGCTGGCGGGCAGATCACCGTCAACGTGCGGGCCATGAACTGGGTGGAGGAGGTCATTGACGACAACGACACTCCCAACGACACCAGTGACGATACGGTGACCACGCCCGGGAACGATGGCGACGATGACACCAACGGGGCGATCAGCGAGACCACCTTCACCGTCACCGCCACGCCGGTTGCGAAATCGAAGGATCAGTGCGAAGAGGTCTCCGCCGAGACCGAGCGTTCCGGCGGCGTGACCGTTGCCAAGTTGAACGTGGTCGGCAACAACGCCATCGTCGAGGGCAGCAACGTCGCCGTCAACTGCCACTACGACGTCTTGGTGGGCCTGCCCGGCGGCTTCGCGGCTCCGGGCGGTGGCAACAAGAAGGCGGATGTCCCCGGAACGGGAGCCGACAGCACCATCGACCTGATGGTCAAGATCGCCGAGCCGAATGTTCACCTGACCCAGCGCGTGACCGGTCCCTCCGGTGGTGCCTTCGCCGTCTACGAGTTCCACGACCGCTCCTGCTCGGTGGGCCTGCCCCCCGCGCTCGGCGGCAGGCAAGTCGGAGGCATCATCAGCACCATCTCGGTGGAGCTGCGTGAAGGCCACTACGACGTGTCGCGCGGTGTGGAGGCACTCCGGACCAGCCAGGCGAGGAAGGCCTTGGACGAAAAGGCGGTCGCCTGCACTGTCGCTGCCAAGGTCATGGAGTTGCCCGACAACTGCCATGCGGACAACCCCACCAACGTCGTGTCCATCAACCTCGTTGAGGACGCCGCGGGTCAGGCCAACGGCGGCGACGGCCATGCCCTCGTGCCCATGAGCATCACCTGCAACGACGTTGCGCCCGAGCCCGACCCGATGCCCGAGCCCGACCCGATGCCCGAGCCCGACCCGATGCCCGAGCCCGCCGACAACGGCGACATGAACGGCGGCGGCGACATGAACGGCGGCGGCGACATGGGCGAGACCGGCGGCGACGACACCGGCAGCCTCGAGACCGAAGAGCCGATGCCCGAGCCGGCGCCCGAGCCTGCTGCACCCGCAAACGGCCCGATGGTCGACATGCCCACCGGCTGATCCACCCCACGATTCCTAACCCCGAGGGGGCCGGCCGCGGCCGGCCCCCTCGCCGTTTTGCCCCCAGGCGCCGCCCGCAACGGAAACCCGGCGCGGCAGTGCTACGATCGGTGCCTTGATCGAACGGCTACCGCCGCGGCGAACCGGGTCGGCGACGGCCGCCGCATTCTGCCTTCTCGCCGCCGCGGCGGCCCTCACCTCGGTGCCGGCGGTCGCCCAAGACGCCGAGCCGTCGGGCACCATCACCGTGACCGTCGTCGACACCGGCTACAAGGACGACACCGGCACAACCTCCGATCTTCGCAGCGCCAGCGCCGTCGCCAACACCCGCTTCACTGTGGTCGCCGCCCCAGTGCCGGGGTCGCACGCCGAGTGCAGGTCCGCGAGCGCCACCACCGAATCGGTCGGGGGCCGCATCCGCGCGGTGCTGCGAGTAGCGGGCGACACCGCGACGGTGGCCGGCAGGACGACCGCCACTAACTGCCGCTACAACGTCGAGGTGGTGCCGCCCGCCGGGTTCGACGCCCCGGGCGGCGCCAACAGGGCGCGGGACGTGCGGGGCCGGAACTCTTACGTCACGCTGCGGGTGCGGGTGGCCGTCCGCACCGTACACCTCGTGCAGACCGTCGCCGGCGACTCCCACAGGGGCAGAATCGGCTACCGGCTCGAGATCGGGGAGTGCGCGTTGGGCGAACTCCCCGGCCAGCTTGAAGCGGTGCCCGCGGGGAGAACCTTCGAGCGTTGGTCCACCGTGGAACTCCGGGAGGGCACCTACAACGTCTCCGCCGCTATCGGGCCCACTGCCGACGGCTACAGCACACCTGCCGTCAACGGTCGGGGAGAGCCGTGCGGGGTGAAGCTCCTAGCGTCGGAAGTTCCTGCCCACTGCGTGTTCGGCTACTCGAGCGGCGACTCGAAGAACCTGCTCACCGACGCCGACGCAGACGGCCGGGTGATCTTCGAGGTGCTTGTCGTCTGCAGCGAGCCCCAGCCCGCCCAAGCCCCGCCACCTCCGCCGCCTCCGCCGCCTCCGCCGCCTCCGCCGCCTCCGCCCCAGCCTGCGCCTGCGCCTCCGCCTGTCCCGCCTCCGCCGCCCGAGTTGCCGCCGCCTGCTCCGCCGCCTGCGCCCGCTCCGCCACCGCCCCCCGAGCCGCCGCCCGAGGTCGGCCCTCCCCTCGACGCCCCCACGGGCTGACGGCCCGGTCCGAAGGCGGAGAATCCCGCCACCGTCGGCGGCGATGTCGCTACGATGGAGCGAGGAGGGGATCGGCCGGTACACCCGTTGAATGCCGAGGTTGAGGGAGACTGAGCGTGTCACACCTTCGAGGGGGCCGAGGGCTAGTGCTCGCCGCGGCGCTTTCGCTCGCCGCGGCGCTCAGCCTGTCGCCCGTGTCGGCGCAGAGCGACGACGACGATCCGCCGCCCACCACGCCGCTCATATTCCGCAACACTCTCGACAACGCCGAACGCTCGACCGGCCCCGACGAGCGGTGGCAGGTCCGGGTGACCGCCCGCACTCTCAATCGCTGTGCCTCCGAAGAAGGGGTCACGACGTACACCAGCCACTGGATAGAGGCAGGAGACGAGGCCGCGGCGCAGTTCGGCTTCCAGGAGTGCGTCTACGAGATCTTCGCGACCCTGCGCGACGCCTCGCGGGACGCCTGCACCGTGACCCCGCAGGCAGCGTGGGGCGCCGACCCCGGCGACTCCGACTACGTGAGCCTCCCCCTGCTCAGCGTCACCAGGCCCGACGGGCAGCACAGGCTCTCGATACGCCAGGCGCCCGGCTCGGGGTGCCGCGGCGTCTCCGAGACCCGCTTCAAGATCGACGCCGCCACGGTGGTGGCCGACCTTCCGGGCGCCTCCGCCAACGCCGAACTGGCGGCCCTGGCCCGCGCCGCCGCGCCGCTGGTCGACTTCGAAGTGCTCATCGAGCCGGACTACGCGCCCGACGCCCGAGTGCCCGTCGGCTGCGAGCACACGTACCTCATCACCGTGGCGGGCGACGGGGCGCCCGCGTCGGTGGACGTGGGGCAGGTCCTAGACGCCTGCCTGCGCCGGGCCACCGTCTTGGGGGCGGCCCCTCCCTTCGCCGCCCGGGAGGGCCGCGCCGTTCGTTTCGAGGACACCGGCGGCACCATCCTGGTCGACCTCACCTCGCTGGCCGCCCTGCCGCACGCCCGCATATCCATCGTGCAGAACGTCGCCGGCTCGCAGAACCGCGGCGAGGTCTCCTACGCAGTCGCGCGCGAGTGCGGTGGCCTCTCGCACGACGGCCCGCCCCCGTCGTCCGCCACGGTGCCGCTCAGCGAGGGCCGCTTCACGGTGCATTCGCCCGCAGCGCCCAACTTCGGCCCTGTCTACACCTACGCCGCGACAGCTTCCCGAGCGGCGGCCGACACCCTCGTGGGGTGCTCTGTCATCGCCACCGTCCTCGGCGTGCCGGAGCGTTGCAGCGTGGCCGGCGGCGCCATCCGCTCGCTCGTCTGGACCGTCGCCGAACCGCTGACAGCTTTCGACTTCACCTTCGACATCACTTGCACCCAGCCCGCCGAGGCCCAGGAGGCGCCGCCGGTGGACGCCGCGCCTCTCTCGCCGGCCGCCCCGCCGCCGCAGGACGCCGCGCCCCTCTCGCCCTCCGCCCCGCCGCCGCCCTCCGCCCCGCCGCCGCCCGCCCCGGCGGCGCAGGACGCGGGCCCGGTTGCGGACGGACCGGTCATGGACATGTTCGCGGGCTGAGCGGATGCCCGCCGCCGAGCCGCGGGCGGCGCCTATCCGCCCGTCGGCCACCGAAGGCTACTAACCTTGACCTTCGCCGGAATCTCAACAGCCGGCACTCGGCACGGGACCTAGTCGGGGTCCGCTGCCCGGCGTCGGAAAGGAGGGCGCGCCGTGTTGAACTTCAAACGCCTGCGACTGTCCCTGCTGGCGGTGGCCTTGACGGCGACCACGCTGGTGGCCGTCGGATCGTCCGCGTCGGCTCAGGTCACCGGGTTCACGTTCGCCAACGCGGAGGCCAGCAACTCCGACTGGGAGGTGAAGGTCTTCGTCGACTCCTTCGGAGGCTGCGGCGAGTCGACGGGTCACGGCGACTGGGAGTCCGGCTGGCTGGATCCGAAGGGGAACACCGCCCAGATCCTGAACCTGAACTGCACCTACACCATCACAGCCACCGCCCGCAACGAATCCAGCCAACCGGGCAGCATCTGCGAGGCCGAGGTCAGCTGGGACGGCAGCAACTGGGCCGACGAGGTGATGACCAACGACAGCGCCCGCGGCGGCGCCACTGCCGTTCAGGCGCAACGCAAGACGAACGGCGCCTGCGACGCCTCCATCAACGTGACGTTCCACATCGAGCCCGAGGACGCCATCGAAGCACTGCCCCGGTCGTCCTACGACTCCGCCTTGGAGGCCCGGGCCGAGCGCGCCGTGGAGGCCTCCACGTTCCGCATCCGCGTGGGGCCCAACAGCGCCACCCGCAGCGGGCGCGGCTGCAACAAGGTCTTCGTGCTCACCCTCCAAGGCGGCGACGACGGCACCGTGAAGCAGGCGTTCCCCGGCATTCCCAGCAACGGCTCCTGCAAGTTCGACGTGACGATCCAGAACGCGCCCGCCCCGTTCAGGATCACCGACTCCGGCGGGCTCACCTTCGACACCAGCAGCGCAGGCAACGACGGTGCCATGACCGTCGAGCTCGGGAAGCTGGTGCAACTCCCCTACGGGCGCATCGCAATCGTGCAGAACGTCCGCAACTCCAACAACCAGGGCACCGCCTCCTACGAGATCAGCCGTTCCTGCGGGGGCGTGGCCTCCGGCACTCTCCCGCCGGCCATCGGCGCCCCGAGTTCGGCCACCATCGTCAGGCGTCCGGGCGGAGGGTTCGCCGCTCCCCTCAACGAAGGGCGTTTCACCGTTCACGACGAAGAGCACGGACTCACCCTCTTCGGCCCGGGCGGCATGTACCTCGCCTTGGCCCGCAGCCTCACGTCCAACAACGTCGAAGGCTGCACGGTCACCGCCACCATCAGCGACCTGCCCTCCAACTGCGGCGTGGCCGCCGGCACCACCCAGACCCGCACTTGGCGGGCCGGCGGCGCCGACGACTTCATCTTCGAGTTCATCGTCGACTGCGCCGCCGCGGTCGCCACGACCACGACTACGCAGGCGCTGCCGCCGCCCGCCCCGCCGCCCACCACGCAGGCCTCCTCCGGCGGCACCGACCTCATCCCCACCAGCGGCGAAGCGGAGGTGCGCATCGTGGTGCGCAAGCGGTCCAGCGACGACCGGGTGGAGTTCGCCCTGCAGGCCCGCGGCACCGGCGGCGGGTGGTCGGATCGCATCCTGCCCGCGGCGAGGCTGCTGCCCCGCAACGCCAGGGTGGATCAGTGGCTCGGCAGCAGCGCCATGACGGTGAGCGACACCCAGGTGCGCATCATCGCCCGCCTGCGGGCCAGCGGACGGGTGGAGTTCGCCCTCCAGGAGCGCGACGGCGCCACTTGGAGCAACCGCCTCCTGCCCCCCGCCCGCTACCTCCCCGCCCAGCCCCCCGAGGACCGCTGGCTAGGGAGCTCAGTCCTAACCGTCGGCAGCTGACCCCCCGAGGCCCCCGCCGGGCGCTGGCGCAGTTCCGCCTCCGCAGTGTCGCTGCGGTAGGGTGTGCGGGCCGGGAGGGGAGTGAGCGAGCATGACGATCACCGAGGCGAGAAGCGAGACAGCACTGCTGACGGCGGCCGACCTGTTGCGCCTCGACGTGCAGGGTGTGCGCGGCGAACTGATCCGAGGGGAGTTCTGTGAGACCATGCCAGCAGGGCAGCGACACGGCTCGGTCGTGGTGAGGTTGGGGGCGAGGCTTGTGGATTTCGCCGACGCGGGGCGGCTGGGCACGGTGGTGGGTTCGGATTCGGGCGTTTGGCTGGAGCGCGACCCCGACACGGTGCGCGAGCCCGACCTCGCCTTCACCTCGGTTCAGCGAATGCCGCTGGGCACCGAAGTGGACGGCTACGCCGAAGTCGTTCCCGACCTGGTAGTGGAGGTGGCCTCGCCCAGCGACAGAGGGTGGGCGACGCACGACAAGGCGCGCATGTGGCTCAGTCACGGCGTGCGCCTCGTCTGGGTGGTGTACCCGCAGCGGCGGTCCGTGGACGTACACCGCCCCGGCCGGCCTGTCGAGACGATCATCGGCAGCGGCGCCCTCGACGGGTTCGACGTGGTGGCGGGCTTCACCTGCCCGTTGGGGGACATCTTCGGCCCCGAACCCGAGCCCGCCGAGTGACGGCTTCTCGGGGGTGACTTCCCGCCTCCGCGGCTAGGCAACATCCGATGAGCGACGTGGACTTCGGTTCCCTGGAGTTGGGCGAGTTGGCGGCGGCAGCGTCGGCCTGTACCCGTTGCCCGCTGTCGGAGGGGCGCACCACCGTGGTGTTCGGCACCGGCGACCCCGACGCCGACCTGATGCTCGTGGGGGAGGGGCCCGGCGCCGAGGAGGACCGCCAAGGGCTGCCGTTCGTGGGCCGCTCCGGGAAGCTGCTCGACGAGCTGCTGGCCCAGGAGGTGGGACTCGACCGCTCGGCGGTGTACATCGCCAACGTGGTGAAGTGCCGCCCGCCCGAGAACCGTGATCCGGAGCCCGAGGAGATCGCCGCCTGCCGCCCCTACCTGCAGCGTCAGGTGGAGCTGGTGGCGCCCCGGGTGCTGGTCACGCTCGGCAACTTCGCCACCAAGGTGCTGCTGGACACCACCGAGGGCATCACCCGGCTGCGCGGCAAGCGCTACGCTTGGGGCGACGGGGTGGTGCTCGTGCCCACCTACCACCCGGCCGCCCTGCTGCGAGGCGGCAGCGAACGGGTCGCCGAGACCCGCGCCGACCTAGTCCGCGCCAGGCTCTCCCTCATGGAGGCAATGGAGCCCCGCCAAACCTGAGCCCGTGCCGCGGATGCCCAACTCGGTCCGCCCCTCACTTGTCATTCTGGCGCAGGCCGGAATCCAGAGCACGCCGTCTCGGGTGTCGCTCGCCGCTGACGCCGGGGCACACTTCGAGGAGCATGACGACCGAACGCCGATCCTTCGTCGAGTTGCGCGGCCTTCAGGCGACGCAGCGACTGGCCGAGTCGGTTGCCGCCGTGCTGCGGCCGGGCGACGTGCTGGGCCTCAACGGCGACCTCGGCGCCGGCAAGACCACCTTCGTGCGCTTCTTGGCCCGAGCGCTCGGCGTCACCACCCCGGTGACTAGCCCCACCTTCACTCTGGCGAACACCTACGAGTCATTTCAGGGTGCGGGCCCGCCGCTCATCATCCACCACATCGACGCCTACCGCCTCGAAGGCGACGCCGACGCCGAGGACCTCGCCCTGCCGGAGCTGTTCGACAGCGGCGGCGTCGTGGTCGTGGAGTGGGCCGATCGCCTGACCCTCCCGACCGACCGCTTGGACCTCCACTTCGCCTTCCCGCCCGATCCCGGCGCCGCCCTCCCCGATCCCGGCGCCGCTCTCCCCGATCCCGGCGCCGCCCCTCCCGATCCTGCCGGTCTCCCCGACACCGCTGACCACCGGATCGTCACCGTCGCCCCCCGCGGCCCCGACTGGCACAGCCGCGAGGGGCCCGAGTCTGTGCTGAAGGAGGATTCATGCTGATACTGGGGATCGAGAGCGCCTCGGACCAGTGCGGCTGCGCTCTGGCGGCCGAGGACGGCGTCATCGCCGAGACCCGCTTGGCGTTGCCCCGACGCCACGCTGAGGCGCTGGCGCCGCAGATGCGGTTCGTCTGCCAGCAGGCCGGGGTAGCGCTGGGCGACGTAGAAGCCATCGCCGTCGACCACGGCCCGGGGCTCTACACGGGGCTGCGGGCCGGACTCGCCACCGCCAAGGCCACCGCCGCGGCGCTCGGCATCGGCGTCGTGCAGGTCTGCAGCCTGGAGGCTTTGGCGTTCGGCGCAGCCCCGTTGGTCGAATCGGGCGAGGTCATAATCAGCGCCCTGGACGCCCGCAGAGGCGAGGTCTTCTGGGCCGCCTACCAGGTCGACGAAACCGACCTCGCGGAAGTGATCTCCGGCCAGAGGAGACACATTCCCGGCCTCACGAAGCAGCCGGGCGAGAAGGGATTCGACAGCAGGCTGGAGTTCCTGGTGCTCCCGCGCCTCGACACGCCCAAAGGGCGGGCCGACGTGATCTTTTCTCCCGACGGCCTCCTCGACTACACCGCTGGCTGCCTCGTTCACGTAGGCAACGGGAACGCGAGCCCCGAGGACCCGATGCCCGCCGAGTTGCTCTACCCGTCGCCCGGTGCCGTGGCTCTGCTGGGCCGCGAGCAGGCGCTGGCCGGCGCCGCGGTCGCCCCCGAAGCTGCCGAACCCGTCTACCTGCGTCCCCCCGACGCCAGCCCCCCGTCAGGCGACCGTTTCGTGAGGCCCTAGCGTGGCCGACGTATCGTGAGTCGTGTGAGCTACGACCCCGCCGCCGCCGTGCTGGGCATTGAGACGTCGTGCGACGAGACCGCGGCTGCGGTCGTAGCCGGCGGCCACCGGGTGCGCTCCTCGGTGGTCACTAGCCAGATCGACCTGCACCGGGCGTTCGGCGGCGTCGTGCCCGAGATCGCTTCCCGGGCCCACTTGGAGTTGCTTCCCGCCGCCGTCGAGCAGGCGCTGACCGACGCCGAGTTGGAGGTTCCCGATGCGGTGGCCGCCACGGCCGGGCCGGGCCTGCTGGGCGCCCTCGTCGTCGGCGTCTCGGCCGCCAAGGCCCTGGCACTGGCCTGGGACGTGCCGTTCGTGGCCGTCAACCACCTCGAGGCCCACCTCTACGCCGCCTTCCTGGACGGTGCCGGCCACATCGGCGGTACTGCCGCCGGCGGTCGGACGAACGGCCCCGACGCGGCGGCGAGGCGAGCGGCGGCCGCCGCGAGGGACGAGGCAACTCCCGGCGGCCGGGCGGACGGCGCCAACACCCCGGCAGCGGCCCCCCGGCCGGCCGACCCGGCCCCCGCGCCTACCGAGGCGGCAGCTCCAACCTCCGATCCCGGCCCCGAACTCCCCATGATCGTGCTGCTGGTGTCCGGCGGGCACACCATGCTCATCGAGATGACCGGCCACGGCCGCTACGAACTGCTGGGCCAGACCCTCGACGACGCCGCCGGCGAGGCCTACGACAAGGTGGCCC
>JAPOYM010000109.1 GCA_026706565.1 bacterium | reverse complement strand
TGGCCTCGGCCACCACGGCGTAGTCGCCGATGATGCCGTGGGTGATGAGGTAGCGGGCGCCGACCTCCTTGGAGAGATAGCCGGGGGATGTGAACTCGTCGACGGGCTCTTGGCCGATCTCGCCGCACACGCCGGTGACGATGAGGTCGCCGGCCAGCGGCGCGCCCGAAGCGGCCACCGCCTTGGCCGCGATCAGCGTGCAGGCCAGCGGGCCCTTGTCGTTGATGAGGCCGTTGCCCACCAGCGTGTCGCCCTCCCGCCAGGCCGACGTGTAGATCGGGTTGTCGGGGTCGTGCATCCAGCGCCGCTCCTCGGGACCCCAGGCCACGTCCATGTGGGCGTTGAAGATCACCGTGTTGCCCCCGCCGGAGCCCCGCAGCCGGCCCACGACGTTCGCACGGTCGGCGAACATGCCCACCTGCGACGCCTCGAAGCCGTTGTCGACGAGCCATTCGAAGACGCGGTCCGAGACGGGTTGCTCCTGCCCCGGCGGGCTGTCGATCTGCGCCAGCTCGAGTGACAGGTCGACGAGTTCGTCCTCGTCGATGGCGGCAAGCGCCGCCTCGTAGTGCTCGGGCGTGGGCCCGCTGAGTGACGCGGTCATCGTGTACCCCCTGCGGTGTCGAGCAATATGTTGCCCCAGGCGTCCACGTCGGCGTGCTGGCCGGGGTGGATGAGCATCGTGGTGTCGGCCGCCTCGATGATGGCCTGGCCTTCGATCCCGTTGCCCGGCTCGAGCAGCTCCCGCCGGTAGACGGGCGTGGCCGCGAACCCGCCCAGAGGTCGGAACCACACGGGGCGCTCGCCCACGAGCGCCGCGCCGGGATCCTCCGGCCCGAGCGGGGCGGGCCGCAACTCCGGTTTCGGCTGCCGGCCCACGCCGCGCACGACGAAAGTGCGAGCCTCGACAGCGGAGTCGGCGGCAGCGCCGGAGCCGTAGCGCCGGTTGTAGCGGAGCCGGAACTCCTCCATCAGCGCCGCGAGGCTCTCGCCGCCCAGCGGCCCGTCGGGAACCGGCACGCGCACCTCGTGTACCTGGCCGCGGTAGCGCATCTCGACCTCCCGGGTCGCCGTGATGTCCTCGGGCGCCACCCCGTTGGCCCCCAGCTCCTCGACGGCTCGTTCGGCCAGTTCGGCGTAGATCCCGTCCAGCCGGTCACCGTCGAAGGGCGCCACCATGGGGTCGCTGGCCTGCACGACGGCGACGGGATCCGAGGCGGCGATTCCGAACGCCGAGAACACCGCCGAGTTGGTGGGCACGACGGTGAGCCTGGTGCCGACGTCGGCGGCGTAGGCCCCGACGTGCAGCGGCCCGGCGCCGCCGAAGGCGAACAGGGCGAACTCGCGGGGGTCGTAGCCCCGGCCGATCGTGCTCATCCGCACCAGGTCGGCCATGCGGGCGTCGAGGATGTCCACGATGGCCATGGCCGCCTCGGGAGCCGAGAGTCCCGTCGGCGCGGCGATGTGGGTTTCGACGGCGGCAGCAGCGAGGTCGGCGTGCAGCCGGCGCTCGCCGCCCAGGAAGTAATCGGGGTCGAGGCGCCCGAGCACCAGGTTGGCGTCGGTGACCGTCGGGAGCGTCCCCCCGGCGCCGTAGCACGCCGGGCCCGGGACGGCGCCCGCGCTCTGGGGCCCCACCTTCACCAGCCCGGTTCCCGGTTCGATCCAGGCCACGCTCCCCCCGCCGGCGCCGATCGAGACCACGTCGATCACCGGCAGCACCGTGTGGTACTTGTCGAACACCGGCGTGCCCACTACCAGCGGCTCGCCCTCGGTCACGAGGCCCACGTCGAAGCTCGTTCCGCCCACGTCGGTGGTGACGATGTTCTCCGCTCCGATCAGGCGGCCTAGCGCGGCCGCGCCGAACACGCCGCCCGTGGGTCCCGAGCCCAGCAGCGTCACGGCTCGTCCCTTGGCCGTCTCGGCGCGGGTCAGGCCGCCGATGGACTGCATGACTACGGGGTCGTTAGCCAAGCCGCCGTCGGCCAGACGCTGCTGCAGGTTCGAGATGTAGGCGTGCGTGGTCCGGCTTAGGTAACCGTTGAGCACGGTGGTGGCGCACCGCTCGTACTCCTTGATGACCGGCGCCACCTCGTGGCTGACCGTCACGAACAGGTCGGGACGGCGGGACCTGATGAGGTCGGCGACCGCCCGCTCGTGGTCGGGGTTCAGGAAGCTCCACAAGAAGCAGACCGCGATCGCCTCGACGCCGGTGGCGGTGAGTTCGGCGACGGCGCCCGCCGCCTCGTCGAGATCGAGGGGAACCACCACCGAGCCGCGGTAGTCGATCCGCTCGGTGACGCCGCGGATGAGGGGCCGGGGCACGATCGGGGTGGCCTTCTCCAGGTGCGCCAGGTTGGAGAGCTCCGACTCGCTGAGGCCGGCGGCCTTCTGGATCGTGCGGCCGATGATGATGGCGTCCTCGTGGCCTTTCGTCGTGATGAGTCCGACAGCCGCACCCGACCGGGTAAGCAGGGCGTTGGTGGCAACGGTGGTGCCGTGGCAGAACGAGCCCGTGCGCCGCAGCAGCCCCTCGAGTTCGAGTCCCTCGGAGGCTGCGGCGCGCGTCACCGCCTGCACGACGCCCTCGGAGAAATCCTCGGGTGTGGAGGGGGCTTTGGCCGACCGCACACGCCCGGCGGCGTCGAGGGTGACACAGTCGGTGAAGGTGCCGCCGCTGTCGACGGCGACGAGGCGGTCCACGCTGCTCAGTTGGCCCCAGGATGCGGCGCCGCAGCGGACGGGAGTGAGGCCGAGCGACGACGCTCGCTGCGGATGTCGCGGCGTCGCTGCTCGGTGGCCGCCGCATCCACGCGCACCCCGTCGGTGTCGATCACAACCCCGTAGGCACCGCGGGCGTGGGCAACGCTGACGGCTCCGACGGCGTAGTCGGCCAGCACCTGCTCGGGGTCGCGCTCCAGCGGGTCGAGGTAGCCGCCTCCGCCCATGGCCACATAGCGGTGTACGTCGTCGGGCCCCTGCGACGTCTTGACGATGCTGTCGTCGAAGATCTCGAGTTCGCCGTCGAGGTCGTCGAGGTCATCGGGCACCCCGCCGGCTGCGAGCAGGTCGCGCACGTTGGTCCCGCGCTTGATGACGAACTGGTTCGTGTTCGAGGGGTAGCCGCCGGCCACACCGACGCTGCCCGGCTGGTAGGTGCCGATGGCGTGCAGGATCTTCACAGGCAGCCGCTCGGTGCCGTGGACGATGTAGGTCATGGCCAGCGTGTTCCCGCCGCGGTACCTGCCGGCGCCGCCGGTGTCGGGCTGGATCCGCCGGGACAGGTAGAGAACCGGGTAGCTGTACTCGATGTCCTCGATGTTGGCGATGATCGCCGACGGGGAGTCCAGGAACCCCCCGGCGTCGAGGCCGTCGGCGAAGGCGCGGGCGCCGGATCCTCCGGCCATGGCGTCGAGGATGGCCGCCCCGAAGAACTCGCCCCGCTGGTCCACCCCGAACAGGTCCTCCACGTAGAGGCCGCCCATCCAGGTGGACATGAACTGCCGAAGGTGCCCCTCGCTGGCCGCCAGGAGCTTCGAAAGGCACACGCCGGCGGAGATCGTGGCCATGAAACTGCCGGTGGTGGTGGCCTTGGAGGTGCCGGCGGGCCAGGCGGCGTGGACGACGGTGCCCTCGCGGGTTCGCACCTCGATGGCTCGCTGCAAACCGGCCGGGGACCACGCCATGTCGTAGCAGAGGTACGGCAGGACGGCCGCCACGACGGCGCCCACGCACGCCGGCCGGGTGCAGTTGATGACGGCGCCGGCCTGATCGGCGCTGCGGGTGTAGTCGAAGATCAGCGAGTCGCCCTGCTTGGCCATCTCGACGACGACCGGATACACCTCGTCGTACTCGATGTAGCCCCGGTGCGACCAGGTGCCGTCGGGCAGCTCGCGCAGTCGTGCCCTGAAGCGCGCCGCGGTGGCCTGGTTGACGCCCTCGATGGCAGCCAGCACCACATCGGTGCCGTAGCGCTCGGCCAGGTCCTGCACCCGAGCCACGCCCACGTTGCAGCCGGCGATCATGGCCTTCAGGTCGAGGCCGACGAGGTGGGGCAGGCGCG
The DNA here is from genome assembly GCA_026706565.1 of bacterium. Classification (GTDB taxonomy): domain Bacteria; phylum Actinomycetota; class Acidimicrobiia; order Acidimicrobiales; family CATQHL01; genus VXNF01. Next base: position 96 of record JAPOYM010000109.1, on the reverse strand, counting down.
TCCGGCGCAGGTAGCCCCGCTCCACGTCGGGGCGCAACTCGCCGGCGTCGACGATCTTGATGGGCGGGAACAGCGGCTGCTCGCTCCAGATGGAGG
>JAPOYM010000043.1 GCA_026706565.1 bacterium | reverse complement strand
GAGGCCACGAGCTGCGGCTCGTCGGCGAGCGGCCGGGCGCCGCTGGTGTCGGGGCGGCCGACGCAGGCACCGCCGAGAGCAGCGACGACCCGGGTGATGCGAGGAGCGGCGCTGCGACCAGTGGACTTGCCGCGTCGCCATACCCGCGGGGTGCGCGTGACGACCCGGGTGATGTGAGAAGCGGCAGTGCGCCGGTCGCGGGCGCCTCGGCTCCTGCCGTGGCCGTGTGCTGGGCGCACACCTCGTTCGGTGCCTTGCGCGCCTGGGAGGGGGGTGTGGTCTGCGTGGCCGGATCGCCGTCGGTGGAGAACGAGATATTGCACGTCACCGGCGCCGGCGCTGCGGCGGAGGCTCGGGTCGTGTACTCGCCGCCGGCACTGCGCCTCGACCGCGGCTTCACTCCGGAACCCGAGCCGGTGACGTTCCCCACGACCGGCGGCGACGTGGCGCACGGCTGGTTCTACCGCCCGGCCAACCCCGACGTCGCCGTTAGTGAGGGCGCCGGTGCGCCGCCGCTGCTGGTCATGGCCCACGGCGGCCCCACCGGGGCGGCCCGCACCGCCCTGCACCTGGGGCTGCGTTACTGGACCAGCCGAGGCATCGCCGTGGTGGACGTGGACTACCGGGGCAGCACCGGCTACGGCAGGGCGTACCGCCGCGCCCTCGACGGCGGCTGGGGCGTCACCGACGTGGCCGACTGCGTGGCGGCGGCACGGCACCTTGCCGAGCGCGGCGAAGCCGACGGCGATCGCCTGGCCATGATCGGCGCCAGCGCCGGGGGCTACGCCGTGCTGCAGGCCGTCACGGAGTACGACGTGTTCTCTGCCGGCCTCATCCGCTACGGCGTCACCGACCTCGAGGCCCTGGCCCGCGACACCCACAAGTTCGAGATGCACTACATGGACCGTCTCGTCGGCCCGTACCCCGCCGAGAAGGACCTGTACGTGGCGCGCTCGCCGATCCACCGGGCGGAGCGCATCTCGTGCCCCATGCTGATCCTGCAAGGCGACAGCGACCCCGTCGTCCCGCCGCAGCAGGCGGAGACGTTGGTGGCTGCGCTGGAGGCCAGCGGGCTGCCCTACGCCTACCTGCTGTTCGAGGGCGAGGCGCACGGCTTCCGCGGCGCCGAGGCGATCGTGGCGGCCGCCGCGGCCGAACTCTCCTTCCTGGGACAGATCTTCGGCTTCGAGCCAGCCGGGAACATCAGCCCCGTCGCGGTGCGCAACCTCTGAGGCCCGGTAGTCAGCACCCCATGTGCGAAGGGTCGCGCCCGCGCCGAGTTGACCGACGAACACCGCGCGCGGCCGCCCGCCGCGGCGCCCGGGCTGGCACTGCGCAGCGGAGACGAGCCGGTAAGGTCGCTGCACACCCCAGTGACCGACGGTCGCCCGCGACGGTCCCGATTGAGGATGAACGACATGATGCGAAATAGTGCAATCGTTGGTGGTTTGTTGGCGGTGCTGATGGTTGCGGCTGCGTGCGGTGACGGCGGTGAGCAGCAGGTGACGACGCAGCCGGGCGCCCCGCAGGCGCCGCCGAGCGAATCGCCGCAGGCGCCGCCGGCCGAGTCGCTGGCCACAGCACCCGCCCCGGCGGCCGAACCCCCGGCGGCCGAACCCCCGGCGGCCGAACCCCCGGCGGCCGAACCTGCTCCCCCGCCCGCCGCCCCAGAGGAGCCCCCGCCGCCGGGCCCTGGACCGCTGAGCGCGGCGGAGGTCGCAGAGCTTGTGGCCGTAGCACGGGCCGCCTACGACGACGTCACCTCGGTGGAGTACGAGATGCACCTGTCGATGGAGATGAGCATCGAAGGTATGCGGCTGGGGTCGGCGAGCGACGAGCCGCTGGGGCTGGTGCGGACCGTGGGGCCCCGAACCTGGCTGAGAATCAATCCGGCGGCCATGTGGGCGCTGGCCTTCGCGGAGGGCGGCCCGGCGCCCGGTGCGGAGGATGCGCCGCCAATGGAGTTCATCATCGACGACAGCGGCGCTCGGTATGCCAAAGTCGAGCCCCTGCTGGCGTTTGACGGGGCGGGGAGCGAGCCGCCCGCACCGTTGGCCGACGCCGTCGCCGAGGCCGGCGGCGACATCAGCGAACTATGGATCGACGTTGAAAGCGCCTCCGGCGACGACGAGCTGGACCTGTTCGCGGAGTTCTCGCTCGCCCCGCCGCTCTCGGATTACCTGGACCTGGCGGAGGCGGCGACCGCCGCTGGCGCCGTGCTGGAGGCCGAGTACCTGGGACCCGGCGAGGTGGGCGACATCGCCGTCGAGACCTACCGGATGGCCGTCGACTTGGCGGCCGCAGCCGAGCAGCTCTCCGACTTCATCGGCGGGCTGCTGGGCGAGGAAGCCGGCGACGTCCCAGACGCTGCGGAGCTGTTCGAGGCGCTGCCGGGGCCTGTGCCGACCGAGATCGAGTTCGCCGCCGACGCCGACGGCGCGATCCGGCGGCTCACCCAGGTGATCGACCTGAGCCAGTTGCTGCTCGGCGGTCTCGGCGCGTTCGGAGACATGGGGTCGCCGGACGCCGAAGGCTTCGAGCCGTTCGAGGGGCCCGACATCGAGTACCTGATCAGCACCGGGTTCACGGTCCTGGCACTGAACGACCCGGCGCTGGCGGTGCCGCTGCCGGAGCCGTCGCAGATCATCGCCGCCCCCTGAGCCGGCATGGCCAGAGTCCTCGTAGCCGAGCGAATCGCGCCGTCCGCTCTCGACCTGCTCCGGGAGGCCGGCCACGACGTGGACGTGCGCCTCGGCGCTTCGCCCGCCGACCTGCTCGAGGCGGTGGCGGGCGCGCAGGCGCTCATCATCCGCTCGGCGACGCGGGTGACCACCGAGGTGCTGGAGGCGGGCAGAGACCTCGTCGTGGTGGGCCGCGCGGGCGTCGGGTTGGACAACGTCGACCTGGCCGCCGCCGCCCGCCTCGGCGTGACGGTGGTGAACGCCCCGCTCTCCAACGTGCTGTCGGCCGCCGAGCACACCGTCGCGCTGATCTTGGCGCAGGCCCGCAACATCCCCCAAGCGCACGCCGCCCTAGTGGCGGGGCGCTGGGAGCGGGCGAGGTGGGAAGGCATCGAACTGGCGGGCAAGACGCTCGGCATCGTGGGGCTGGGGCAAGTCGGGCGCCTCGTGGCCGAGCGCACGGCCGCCTTCGAGATGCTCACCGTGGCGCACGATCCGTACGTCACCGTCGAGCAGGCCCGCGAGCTGGGAATCGATCTCGTCGATCTGCCCGACCTGATGGCGCGCAGCGACTTCGTCACCGTCCACGCCGCGAGGACCCCGGAGACGGTGGGCCTCATCGGCGCCGAGATGCTGGCGGCGGCCAAGCCCGGCGTGCGGATCGTGAACGTGGCCCGCGGCGGGCTGGTCGACGAGGGGGCGCTGGCGGAGGCGCTGCGCTCGGGGCAGGCGGCCGGCGCCGCGCTGGACGTCTTCGAGGGCGAGCCCATCGAGGAGTCGCCGCTGTTCGGCCTGCCGGGCGTGGTGGTCACGCCGCACCTCGGCGCCAGCACGACAGAGGCGCAGCAGCGCGCGGGGGTGACCATCGCCGAGCAGGTCAACGCCGCTCTGGGGGGACGGTCCGAACCCTCGGCGCCGTAGCCGCGCCCTCAGGGCGAGCGCGGCGGGGGCGCCGCTGGGCGGGTTCCCGGCTGCGGGGGTCGCCGCGCCGAGAGGCCGGATCAGGTGGTGGACGGCTCCTCGGCGGCCTCGTCGGCGGGCACCTCGGTGGTGTCCAGGGGAGGCCAAGGCTCGATGGTGCCCGGGTCCGGCTCGGCGTCGTCGCCCTGGCGCTTGTTCTTCAGCCAGCGCACGGCACCGGCGACGGCGGCGATGACGAGCGTCCACTTGAGCAGCCGCTTCAGGAATCGGAACATCACCGCGGAGTATAGCGAGTGCCGCAACTCTCCCCCCGACGCAGCCGGATCGAGCGCCGACGTTGACGAACCGCTCCGGCGCTGGCATGCTGTAGGCGATGCGCGGCCACCACTGCCTGCTGCTTCTTCGCTAGGGCGAGCGCCCCGATACCGGCGCTCGTCGACGGACCTCCTGCCGTGGGGCAGGAGGTTTTTCTTTACCCCGACAGGAACAGGAGAAGACCATGTCGGCAGCCAACCCGGACCGGGTAACCATCTTCGACACCACGCTGCGAGACGGCGAGCAGTCGCCGGGCATCTCCCTGGACCAGAGCGAGAAGCTCGAGATCGCCGAGCAGCTCGCCCGGC
>JAPOYM010000139.1 GCA_026706565.1 bacterium | reverse complement strand
CGACCCGCTGTGCGACGAGGCGGAGGCCTACGCGGCGAAGCTGGCGGCGGCCGGCTGCGACGTGACCTGCTCACGCTACGACGGCATGTTCCACGGCTTCTTCGGCTTCAACGCCGAGATGGACCTAGCCGAGGAGGCGCAGCAGGAAGCCGCAGCAGCACTCCGAGCGGCACTCGCACGCTGATCAGCGCCGGGCAGGGGTGATCGTGGTGGTCATCTCGGCGCCGGTGCGGGTGATGATCTTGACCGCCACGTTGTTGGGAGGCTCCGGGGCGTCGAACGGCTGGGAGGCTAGCCCGCAGAGCAGGTCGGCGGCCGCGGCGTCGAGGTCGCGGCCGAGGGTCTTGAGCAGCCGGTCGGTTGACTGGGGATGTCAGCCGGCGGTGGGTTGGCAGGGGGTGTTGGGTGTGGTGGTGCAGGTGGTGGGGGCGGGGTCGGTGGGCTGGCTCCCGGCGGTGGCGCGCGGCGCGGGTGTGGTGGGCCGCGGGGCGAAGAACCGGTTGACGGCTACGTGGTCGGGGATGTTGTCGGCGTCGAAGGTGAAGGCGCCGACGACGTGGCATTCGTAGCGGTCCACGTTGTAGAAGTGGGTGGCGCAGCCGGTGATGCCGACGGTGGTGGCGCCGTGGGTGATGCGCAGCGGCTTGAACGCTCCGGCGGCGAAGGGGCTGTCGGCGAACCCGTTGGGCCCCCAGGGTCGGGCGTGGCTGATGACGACGTCGCCGGGGCGCAGCGTGACCGGCCCGCCGTGGCTGACGCGCAGCCCGGTGACGGTTCTGCCCCAGTACGCGAACCGCCAGTCGCCGGCGGCGGTGCCGCCGTAGTTGACGAACCCGGCAATGTTGCGTTCTACCGGGTGTGCGCCCGCCAGTGGTGAGGTGCCGGCGGCGCCGGGCGCTGTGGCGACGAGGAGGCGCAACGGCACCGCGGCGGGGGCGAGGGGCAGGTCGGCTGGGATGTGGCAGAGGTAGCGGCCGTCACGGGAGGTGCGGGTGGTGCATGCGGTCACCTCGAGGGCGGCGGCACCGTAGGTGAGCGTGAACGGCACGAGGTTGGCGGGCTCGAACGGGTCCGCCTCCCCGGTGCCCGCTCGGCGGCTGATGAGCAGGTCGCCGGCACCGACGGGGATGCCGTGGAGGGTGGTGCCGCGGCCGTAGACGCTGAACCGCCACGCGCCGGGTCGGTCCTCGCCGAAGTGGGCCTGCTCGAACCCGTCGAAGCCGAGCGTGTACCGTCCGACCGGTTCGGGTGCGGCCACCGTGGAGGTCTCCGAGCCCAGCCCCCACGGCCGCTCGGGGTTGCCGGGAAGCGTCAGCGAGCTGTGTTCGACGCCGAGGCCCGCGCCGGGTGTTCCCAGGAGGCGCAGGTGGTCGCCGCGGGTCATGCCCGCCACCGTGTACTCGTTGCCGGCCACATCCGCGGCGGGCGAGAATATGTGCTGTATGAGATTCGCCTTTTGGTGGTTGACGTAATGCCACACCGACGGCGGAGCTGTCAACGCGCCGGTGGCGGGGTCACGGGTGAACGTGGAGCGGCCCAGCACCGCCCACCACGGCGTGTTGTACTCGGCGGGGAACGCCGCCGCGTCGGTCCAGCGCATCAGCCAGCGATCCACGAAATCGCCCGTAAGGGTCAGATCCTCCGCCGCGGGCGGATGATAGATGGTGTGCAGATCCTCGAGGTCGCGGGCGGTGATCGCCGTCGAGAAACAACCCGATAGGTCCGCCGCTCCGCCGGGCTGGCCCTCGGTATCGGGCCCGTAGCTCATCAACGACGGCACCACCGCTCCGCCGCCCACCAGCAGACGCCAACACCCGTAGTCGTAGTCCGCCAAACCCAGAAAATGGCCCAACTCGTGACGCAGTATCCGCCCGAGTTCGTCGCTGATCCCAACATCGTCCTCACCCGTGCCGGAGAGAATCGACAGAGTGTTTCCTCCCACGCGAGGGGGATCCCCTGAGATGCGGCTGTCAGCGCTACCGGCAGGCCCGGCCGATCGTGCGCATTCCGTTGCGGTTTCGGCGTGGCAGGCGCGGCGGTCGAAGACTCGGACGTAGGCGGTGTCGGTGACCTCAAGTCCTGCCGGACAGGCAGGGTTTGTCGCGTTGAAGGCGAACGGGGCGTAGCCGAGGCCGAGACGCTTGGTGGGGTCGGGGTCGGCGTGGTGCGGGGCGAGCAGGTCGTTCCAGTCGCCCGCGGCGGCCGTTGTCGCCGGCACGAGCAGGCCGTCGCGGGCGCCGCCTTCGACGCAGACGGTGATCGCGTCGCCGGCCAGCAGCGACGGGTGTGGACCCACCGGTATCTCGCAGGGGATTCCGTGCAGGTTCAAGGGGTTCGGGGCGTGCAGGTTCAGAGGGTTCGCGGGAACATCGCCGTATGGAAGCCAAAGGCCAGGTTCGATGGCCATGAGCACGCGGCCCCTGCTGAGGCACATCGGCGGCGACCCCGAGAATTGGCCGCCCTCGGGGTTAGGGGGTAAAGGGGCCGGGGCTCGTTCCGGGGGTCGCCGTCGGGGAACGGGGTGGTGCGGATGTTGGCCAGGAACCGGTCCCACATCTCGTTCTCGGCGTCGGTCAGCGGTGCCCGGAAGTCGCAACTTGTCCCCCCGCCCTCGCTCACCCGGCAAACTTGTCGACTGACGTCCGGATGTCCTTCCTCGCCGGTCACCGACCCGATGAACAGACTCGTGATCCGGGATGGATCGCTGTACGCGTGGAAGCCCTCGTGGTGGGTGGGATAGTCCCAAGACGTTCCAGGCACCGGGTCTACCATGAAGCTTCCGGAGTGGCCGATGCGGGTTCCTTCGGGGATTTCCATGAAGAGCCGACGTTGCCTGTAGATGCGGCCGGGTCGGAGGGTGTCGCCGTCGTTCCAGTTGCCGGCGCTGTGTACGGGTTCGATGATTTCGATTGTGACGGTGCGTGTGGCGGTGTTGCCAGCGGCGTCGCCGGCGGTGACGGTGAAGGTCTTGGGGCCGGACTCGACGACATTGGCGTCGGGGTCGGAGAGGTCGGCGCCCTCGGCGATGCACAACACGTCGGCTACACCCGCGGCGCCCTGATACGTGCTGTCGAGGAAGCTGGCGGTGTACGGTTCGGCACCGCCGCTGAGGCGCCATTGCAACCGCACCGACTCCAAGTCGACGCGATCCCATATCGGCTCGAAGGTCTCGGGGTCGAAGCCGCTTCCGTCGGGCCGCCCCTCATCGGCGAGGCAGTACGCCGGGACGCTCACCTCCAAGCGCAGCGGCGACTCCGGCGCCTGCCGGGTGCGCACGCGTACCGCGCTGGGCGAGGACTGCCAACCACGGGAGGTCAACGCCGTCACCCGGAACCTGTAACGGCGGTCCCCGTCGAGGCCCGTGACCAAGTGCTCGCGGGTGCCCGGCGGCACGCGGGCCTTGCCGGTGAACGGCCCCGGCACGCCGCGGCGCCACTGCACCACATATCCCACCGGCGACCAGCCCTCCGGCGACCGCCAACGCAGACGTACCGCGTCATGCGCCACCGCCCGCGCCGACAACTCCCGCACCGGCGTCGCCAGCGTGAAGAAATCCGCAACCGCCACCTCCACGCGCACGTCGTCGCCGCCCATCGCCGCGAGCCGCAGCCGGTAACGCCAACCCGCCTCGAGGCCCTCCACTGTGTACTCCCGCGCCGTCGCGCCCAACTCGGCGACCGACCACGGGTTCTCTCCCTCGGCGCGCCGCGGCCGCCACCGCAGCCGGAAGCCCATCGCGCCCGGCGCTAACGAATCCCCCCAGCGCACTGTCAACGCATCCAACGACGCCGACGCCAACACCAGCCCGCCGCCGCCCGCCTCCGCGGCACCCGCCGCCACCATCTCCCCCACCGGCACATCCCCCGCCGCCACCACCTCAAAGACCGGTCCGGCGGCCCCGGCCCCCGAGTCGACAGCCGACACGTCAGTCGAAACCGAAGCAGACCGGTCAGCGGGCCCGCAAGCCCCCACAACCAGCGCCACACCCACGAACACGCCGCAAACCCTGTGCCCCACCTTGCCCTCCGTGGAACTCGAAGCGCTGCTCCACCTGCGACACTAACGGTCACGTGGCCTGCACGTCCAAGTTAGCGCGTTGACGGTTGCCGGCCCCCTCGTGGGGAGCGGCGGTGCTGGGGCGCATGGGGTCGTCGTTGGTGCAGACCTTGAGAATACGGCCGCCGCTGCGTGCCTATTATTATACTCATCAGCGAGTTGCTATAATAAGCGTGCGGGGAGTTGGGACGACCGGGGAAGGCGA
>JAPOYM010000152.1 GCA_026706565.1 bacterium | reverse complement strand
TCGGCGAGGCCTCACGTCACGGCCTGCGCTGGATCAACTCCCGCCCCCCGGTCCGCGAGATCGAGTTCGAGATGGACCTCCGCGGCACCCGCACCGAGCTAACCCTCTAGCGCCACCCGCTCCACCGGTCAGTCCCGCCGAGCAACCCCGGCCCGACCGCCAGAGCGCAGCGAGGTGACGCAGGAGTGACCCCAGCACCGCCGGAGATTCCGCCGACAGCAGCGCCGAGGCGCCGGACTCGCACCTTCACCGCCGCCACGATGCCGGCGGGATTGTCGCGGGCGCACGTCACCACGGTCTGGGCGGAGTTGGTGGTGCTTGCCGGCTCGGTGCTGTTCGTCGAAGAGGATGCGCAGCGGCGGATCCGGGCGAGACCTGGGGACCGGGTCCTGATCGTTCCCGGCACCTATCACCATGTGGAGCCGTCCTCCGACGCCGAGTTCTACGTCCAGTTCTACGACCACGGCGAGCGATAGCAATCACCGGCCCGGGTCTACGACCAGGACTCGGGCAAGGGTTTGACGGCGACGATGCCGATGGCGGCCAGGTGGTCGGCGTGGCGGCGGAACGTCTTGCGCATCGTAATGATCCGCTTGCGGGCCTTCGGGCTGCGCAGCACGTTGCAGACCACCTTGGCGGCGCGCAGCGGCCCCTCGTCCTGAATGAGCCGGCTCGGTTCCAGGAGCCTCTGGGGGACGGTGGACTCGTGGCAAATCTCGAAACCGGCCTCCTCCAGCAGGGCGCGCCAAGCGGGTGACGTCAGCGGTCGCGCCCCCACGCGGATCGCCCGGGAGAGGTCGCCCCGAACCTGATCCTGGATCTCGGTGTCGAGGTCGGCGGGTTTCAGGCAGAGTTCGTGGATGCCGTAGCGGCCGCCGGGTCGCAGGATCCGGTAGGCCTCCTCGATGATGCGCTTCTTGTTGTCGTCGGACTGCATGGACAGCATCGCCTCGCCCATCACGACGTTGGCCGAGCCGTCGCCGAGGTCGGAGTTCTGGGCACTGCTCACGATGCAGCGGTAGCGGCTGTCGACGATGCGGGCGTTGAACGCCGCGGCGGCCTGCTCGTCGCGTTCCACGCCCACGTAGCCGGCGGGGCGGCTCTGGAAGATCAATTGGGCGGTGGCGCCCAATCCGGGGGCGAACTCCACGACGTGATCGGCGGAGGTGATGTTCAGCCCCCCGAGCACGTCCCTCGTTAGTTCGCGACCGCCGGGCCGCAGCACGCGCTTGCCCAAGCGGGCCAGCAGCACGTATCCCGGAATCTTCTCGATGTTCGTGCCGGCGAAGGCCGCGGTGCCGGTTCCTGTATCGGATGTCATGGTGGCGCTCCTGTTGTCTTGGGTTTGGTCGGAATCGGTTCTGGCGGTGCTGGGCGTTCAGCTGGTGGTCGCCCGCCACCGCAGGAGGTGGTTGGTGAAGGGCCGCAGGATCGCGAGTTCGATGACCAGCACGACGGCGATGAGCACGAGCGTCCAGGCGAAGACGTCGGCCGTCTCGAGGTTCGCCCGGGCCCGGGCGATGGTGGCGCCGACGCCGTCGGTGGCGGAAAGCAGCTCGGCCATGACGGCGACGCGCAGCGCCTGGCCGACCGTCACCGAGGCGGCTGCCAGCACCGGGGAGGTGATGGCCGGGATGACGATGTGGCGGGCGCTCAGCCAGCGGGACAGCCCGAAGGCGGCGCCCATCTCCAACAGGTCCGTGTCGATGTTGCGGACGGCCTCCTGGACAGCGATGACGATCAGCGGGGTCGCCACGACAATGATCACCAGCCGGGTGGTGGCAGCTCCGGGGCCGAACCAGGTGAGGCCCAGGACGGCCAGCACGATCGGCGGCACCGACAGCGAGGCGGCCAGGGCGGGCTGGCTGATGGACAGGGCCCAGCGCGACACACCGTTGAGGGCGCCCCACAGGGCCCCGATCGCCAGCGCCAGCGCCACGCCGATGACCGCCCGCCCCAGCGTGGTGACGAGTGCCGACCCCAGCACACCGTCGGCTGCCAGATCCCCGATGGCGGCGAACGTCTCGGCGGGGCTGGGCATGATCAGTTCCGGCTCCCGCGCCGCCAGGATGACCCACACGGCGATAATCGCGCCGATGCCCAGCCCGGCTCCCGAGCCGGTTTGCAGGCGCCGCATGCTGGCTCGGACCGACGGGTGGGCGGCCGGAGGCCCGCCGGCCTCCAGGAGGGTCGTCACCGGGGATCGGGGAGGTAGAACGCCGCGTCCGGCAGCCCGCCGCCGATGATGTCGGGCGACAGGGTGGCGAGCTGGCCGAAGAACTGCTCCAGCTCCTCCTGGGCCTCGGCCGCGGCGACCACATCCAGGTTCAGCCGGGGGATGACCTGGCTAATTACAGGGGGCGGCACGCCGGAGGCCTCCGACAGCGCCGCCAGGGTGTCCGGGTCGGCGGCGTTCACGACGGCCACGGAGGTCTCCAAGGCGTCGAGCAGCGCGGCGACCGCCTCCGGGCGCTCCAGCAGCTCCCCGCGCACCACGATCCCCGCCTGGGGGATGCGGGACGAAGATCCCGTGGCGGCCGCCCATTCGGCCTGCAGGTCGAACACCCGGCCGATGGCCTGCTCGTTCTTCTTGGCGTTGGCGAGCGCCAGGGTGACGACGTGTTCGGGCAGCACCGCCCAGGTCCCGCCGCCGGTGGCCAGCCTGCCGATGATCTCCGGCGGCTGCGAGTAGTACTCGACCTGGAAGTCCTCGCCGGGCGTGAGCCCATTCGCCGACGCCAGGAACCGGAAGACCAGGTCGGGCATGTCGTTGGGGAACGGGATCATCACGGTCTGGCCGCGCACGCTCTCCCACGTGGCCGGCGTGCCCTCGGGTCCGACCAGCCAGATCAGGCCCCACACCACGACCGCCGCCATGCGCAGGTCCACGCCCCGGTTGAAGAGGTTGGCCCCCACGTAGCTGGGCACCGCAGCGACCTCGGTGTCGCCGTTCACCAGGATCGCCCGCAGCACGTCGGGCGTGTTCCAGACGTTCGTGCTGACGGTCTCGGCCACCTCACCCAGCGGTCCTGCGGTGTCGAGCATCGTGAACGGCGCGGCGAACGCCAGCGTCTCCGGGTGGTAGATCCGCAACTGGGCGAGAGGTTCGGGTGGAGGAGGTGGCGGCGCGGGTTCCGGTGGCGGCGGAGCGGGTTCCGGTTCAGGCTCCGGCGCGGGCTCCTCGGGCGGCGGCGACGGATCCGCCGGCACCGGCGCGGGCTCCGGTGGAGGGGGAGCGGATTCGGGCTCCGGCGCGGGCTCCGGCGACGGGGGAGCGGGGTCGGGGGCCGGCTGGGCCTCCGGCGGAGGCGTGGGCTTGGCCGCCGGCGGGGCGGGGGGATCCGACGCAGCGGGGGGCGCCGGCTGCGGGGCCGGCGCGCTTGCAGTGCCGCCCTTGTCGTCACTGCCGCAAGCCGCCGCAGCGAGCGCCAGCGCCGCAACGATGGCGACGGTCCTCAGCCCAACTGTCCTGATGTTCATGGGTCGTTCCCTTCGGTTTCGTCTAGGGGGTTGTCTGTTCGGGGGTTGCCCGTTCAGGGGTCGTCCGTTCAGGGGCTGTCTGCGCAGGGGCTGTCCGTGCAGGGGCTGTCTCGATCCGCCAGCTGCCGCTCGGCGGGCCGTCCATCACGAGGGTGCGAGCGGCCACGGCGTCGGCTACGTCCTGGTGGTGGGTGACCCACAGCACGGTCCGCTTCTCGGCCCGCAGGTGGGTGGCCAGCTCGTCCCGGAGCGCTGTGGCGGTCGGGCCGTCGAGGCTGGCGAAAGGTTCGTCGACCAGGACCACCGGCGCGTCGTAGGCCAGCGCCCGGGCCACCGCCACGCGCTGGCGCATGCCTCCCGAGAGCGCCGCCGGGAAGAGGTCCACGTCGCCGTCGAGCCCGACCCGCCCCAGCCAGTCACGCGCCCGATACTTGCCACCGGCCTCGCAGACCAGTTCCACGTTCTCCAGCGCGGTGCGCCACGGCAGCAGCCGCGGATCCTGGAAGACGACCGCCACCCGATCACCGGGCCGCTCGATGGTTCCCGAGTCCGGCGCCGCCAGCCCGGCGACGGTGCGCAGGAGCGTCGTCTTCCCCGCCCCCGACGGACCCATCACGGCGACCACCTCGCCCGGATCCACCCGCAGCCGGAGTTCGTTCAGCAGGCTGCGTCCACGACGCCGCAACGTCACGCCCGCCACAGCCAACGCCCCGCCGGTCCCACCATCCCGCACGGGTTGTTAGGTTAGCCTAATTAGGTATACCTAACAACAGTGATGCTCCTCCGGGCCGCGAGGCGGTTCGCCGGCGCGTCAGTCTCGTACGGGCGGCTCGAGGGGT
>JAPOYM010000030.1 GCA_026706565.1 bacterium | reverse complement strand
ACGAGGTGGCCGAACTCGTCTCGTGGCTGTCCTCGGACGCGTGCAGCTTCTCGACCGGAGCCGTCTACGACATCTCCGGGGGCCGGGCCACGTACTAGGAGACTGCTGAGCAATGCCGCCGGCGCCCCGACCCGCGCGTCATGCCGGCACAGCCGGAATCCATGACTCGGCCACGAGACTGGCGGTGCCCGCTGATTGCTCGGCGCGCTCCTAGCCCCCGCTGCCGACGGGCGGCGCGGAGCCGTCAGCCCTTGGCCTCGGTGAAGGCGTCGGAGTAGTTCACCTCGAAGTCGCCGGTGTCGACGATCTCCTCGAGGATCGCCACCGGTGCCACCGCCGGGTCGGAGATGAAGTCGAACAGATCCTCGTCCAGCAGGTCGTAGGCGGCCGTGTTCGGGGTGCCGTAGTAGTTCCAGTTGGACAGCCAGGCGCCGTTCTCGCCCTCCAGCATCCAGTTGATGAACGTGTGGGCCGTACACGGCGACGGGGCGTCGAACGGGATGCCCATGTTGTCGATCCAGCGGGTGCCGCCCTCCTCGGGCACGAAGTAGACGTACTGCGACGGGTCCTCGGTCTCCAGGAACTGCGTGAACATGTCGCCGGAGTAGCCGTGGGCGACGGCCGTCTCGCCGGTCGTCAGCAACTCATCAGCCGAGTCGGTGTTGAAGGCGGCCAGGCGGTCGCGGCTGGCGGCCACGAGGGCGGTCGCCTCGTCCAGCTCCTCCTCGCTGGTGGTGTTCAGCGAGTACCCCAGGTACTTCAGCGCCGCGCCGATCGTCTCGCGGGGATCGTTCAGCAGCGAGATCCGCCCGGAGTACTGATCGGCGATGGCGGGGTCGAAGATCAGCCCCCAGGTGCGCGGGAAGTCGGCGCCCACGACGGCGGTGTCCACGGCGATGCCGGTGGTCCCCCACTGGTAGGGCGCCGTGTAGTCGCCCTCGGGGTCGTAGCGCAGGTCCCGGAAGTCCGCCGAGACGTTCGCCAGGTTCGGGATGGCGTCCTTGTTGAGCGGCTGGATGTCCTCGCCGGCGATGAGGATCGCCACCATGTAGTCCGAGGGCACGATCAGCGAGTAGCCGGAGTTGCCCGCCGCGATGATCGGCTGCATCGCCTCGTTGGAGTCGTAGACGTCCATCGTGACGCCCACGCCGAACTCGTCGCTGAACGCGGCGAGCTGCTCCTCGTCGATGTACTCGGCCCAGTTGTAGATGGCGAGGTCGCCGTCGGTCGCCCCGACATCGCAGTCGGCCGCGCTGACGCCGTCGTCGTCACCCCCGCAGGCCGCGGCGACGAGCACGACGCTGAGGGTCCCGGCCAGCAGCCGGAGGAGGGATTTGGTGGACATGGCTGACTCTCCTTGTTGTGTTGGGTTGTTGTGTCCAATGGTCAGGAACTTCGGCGCGAGCGGCCGGCGACGGCGCCCTGCGGGCCGACCGCGGCGCTGCTGCGGGACCGCTGCACGAACAGCGACAGCAGCACGAGGCCGATCGAGGCGACCAGCATCACGACCGACACGGAGTTGATCAGCGGGGTGACGCCCCGGCGGATCAGCCCGAAGACGTACACGGGAAGCGTCGTGGCGCCGGGGCCGGCGGCGAACTGGGTGACTACCACGTCGTCGAGTGAGAGCGTGAGGGCCAGCAGCGCCCCACCGGCGACGCCCGGCGCGATCTGGGGCAGGGTGACGTGGCGGAACGCCTTCCAGCGGCTGGCGTAGAGGTCCATCGCCGCCTCCTCCAGCCGCCGGTCCATGCCGGCGAGGCGGGCCCGCACCACCACTGAGACGAAGCTGATGTTGAACGCGATGTGGCTGACGGCGATGCTGGCGAAGCCCTTGCGCAGGTCGGTGCCGAACAGCAGGTTGATCAGGTCGAAGAACTCCGAGAAGAACAGCAGCATCATCACCGCCATCGTGACGTCGGGGATGATGATCGGCAAGTACAGCAGGGCGTCGAAGGCCTGCCGCCCCCGGAAGCGGAAGCGCTCGATGGCGAAGGCGGCCAGCGTGCCCAGCACCACCGAGACGACCGTGGACACCAGTGCCACCCGCAGCGACACCCAGATGGCGTTCTGAATGCTCGTGTTGCCGATGAAGTCGTCGTACCAACTCAGCGTGAAGCCGCCCCACCGCCCCACGTTGCGGTCGGCGCTGAAGGAGAACACCACCAGCAGGGCGATGGGCGCGTAGAAGAAGAGGTAGACCAAGGTGGCGTTGGCCGCCAGAGCCCCGCGGGTGAGGCTGAAGCCGCGGGCGAGGCCGCTGAGCCTCACGGCGCTGGCGCCCGGCAGCGGCCGGCCGGCGACGGCGGTCACAGGTTCCGCCCGCCGGCTCGGAAGTAGACGATGGTGGCGACGAGCATCACGGCCATCAGCACGAACGACAGCGAGGCGCCCACCGGCCAGTTCCGGGCGGTCAGGAACTGCGTCACGATGTAGCTGCCCAGCAGGGTGGTCTTGGCGCCGCCGAGGATCTCCGGTGTCACGTAGGCCCCCAGGCTCGGCACGAACACCAGGATCGACCCCGCGATCACGCCCGGTTTGGACAGCGGGAACAGGATCCGCCGGAAGCTCTGCCAGCCGGAGGCGTAGAGGTCGCGCCCCGCCTCGATGAGCGACGACTCGATCCGCTCGATGGAGGCGTAGAGCGGCAGGATCATGAACGGCAGGAACCCGTACACCAAGCCCAGCACCACCGCGCTCGGCGTGAAGAGGATCTCTGCCTCGCCGAGCCCCAGGAAGTCTGCGATGCGGCTGATGATGCCGTCCTTGCCCAGGATCACCCGCCAGGCGTAGTTGCGCACCAGGAAGTTCGACCAGAACGGGATCATCACGAACACCAGCAGGATGTTCCGCGCCCTCGGGCTGCGGGTCGTGAGGAAGTAGGAGAACGGATAGCCGATCAGCAGGCAGATGCCGGTCGTGAGCAGCGCCAGCCACAGCGACCGGAACAGGATGTCCCGCACGATCGGCTCGGCCAGGCGGCGGTAGGCGTCGAATCCGGGGTCGGTGAAGACGGCTTCTCCGAACCGGTTGCGGTCGGCGAAGGAGTACGCGAAGACGATCCCCAGCGGGACGGCGAAGAAGACAACGAGGTACAGGTACGCGGGCCCGGCGATCAGGAAGCCCCGCCGCGACTCGGCGCGGGCCGCGGCCCGCTCGAACTCCGGGGTGGCCGCGCCGGCTGCGGCCTCCTCGGGGGGTGCGGCGGCTAGCGTCATCAGTCGCCCACCACGGTGACCCCGCCGGGCGCCCAGCTCACGCTCACGTCGTCGCCCACCTGAAGCGGCGTCTCGGTGGAGCGGTGCGGGGCGCGCACCTCGATGGTGATCCAGTCCACCGCCACGGAGTGGACCAGGGCGTTGCCCACGTAGGTGACCTCGCGCAGCACCCCGTCGATGCTCGGCCAACCGCCGGGGGCGCCGCCGCGGCGGTGCAGGAAGGCCTGCTCGGGCCGCAGGCTCACCGCCACCTTGGCGCCGAAGGCGTGCTCGGAGGCGGCCTGCACCCGCATTCCGTTGCTCAACACCACCTCGCCGGCCGACGCCACGGTGCCCTCCAGCAGGTTGGTCCGCCCGATGAAGTCGGCCACGAATCGGTTGGAGGGGCGCTGATAGATGTCCTCGGGGGCGCCGGTCTGCAAGAGCCGGCCCTCGTGCATCACCGCGATGCGGTCGCTCATGGTGAGGGCCTCCTCCTGGTCGTGGGTCACGAACACGAAGGTGATCCCCACCTCGCGCTGCAGGGCCTTCAGCTCGAGCTGCATCTCCTGGCGCAGTTTCAGGTCCAGGGCGCCGAGGGGTTCGTCCAGCAGCAGCACCTTGGGTCGGTTGACGAGGGCGCGCGCCAGTGCCACGCGCTGCTGCTGCCCGCCGGAGAGCTGGTTGGGCCGCCGGCCCTCCATGCCGCCGAGCTGCACCAGGCCCACCGCCTCGGCCACGCGCCGGTCGCGTTCGAGGCGGTCCACCTTCTGCATCTTCAGCCCGAAGGCGATGTTGTCGGCCACGTTCATGTGGGGGAACAGGGCGTAGGCCTGGAACACCGTGTTCACCGGGCGCTTGTTGGGCGGCAGGGTGCCCACCTCGTCTCCGAAGATCTTGAGGCTGCCCATCGTCGGGAAGTCGAGCCCCGCGATCATGCGCAGCGTGGTGGTCTTGCCGCAGCCCGACGGACCTAGCAGAGCGAAGAACTCGCCGTCGCCGATCTCGAGGTCGATGTCGTCCACGGCGGTGACGTCGCCGAAGCGCTTGGTGATGCCGGCGATCCTCACGGCGGGGACGCGCTCGGTCATCGCCGTCTCCTCAGGTGCGCCCGTACTCGACGCCCGCCGCCCCGGCCCGCACGGCCCGGGTGCAGATGAAGTCGTGGGCGAGGGTCGCCGCCGCCAGCGCGGTCGTCTCGGCCACGTCGTAGGGCGGCGACACCTCGACGACGTCCATGCCGACGAGGTCCAGGCCGCCCAGCGACCGGACGGCCTCCAGGGCCTGCGCGGTCGTGAGGCCGCCCGCCACCGGCGTGCCCGTGCCGGGGGCGAACGCCGGGTCGAGGCAGTCGATGTCGAAGGTGAGGTAGGCCTTGGCGCCGCCCACCACCTCCCGGACCACCTGGACGGTGGCCCCGATGCCCTCGCGGTGTACCCACGGGGCGCCGAGGATCGTGAAACCGAAGGTGTCGCTGTTGTGGGTGCGGATGCCGATCTGCACCGAGGAGGCCGGGTCGATGATCCCTTCCCGCGCCGCCCGCAGGAACATCGAACCGTGGTCGAGGCGGTCGCCGTCGTCGGGCCAGGTGTCGCAGTGGGCGTCGAAGTGTACGAGCGACAGCGGCCCGAACTTCTCGGCGTGTGCCCGCAGCAGGGGATAGGTGATGAAGTGGTCGCCGCCGAGGGTGACCATCGTGGCGTCGTGGGCCAGGATCTCCCGGGCGTGCGCCTCGATGCGCTCGACCGCGGCCTCGGGGTGCCCGTAGTCGATGAAGCAGTCGCCGTAGTCGGCGATCGCCAGATGGTCGAAGGGGTCGAACCCGAAGGGGTAGGCCTCCAGTTCGGCGAGGCCCGCAGAGGCGGCGCGGATCGCCCGCGGCCCGAGCCGGGCGCCGGGCCGGTTGGAGGTCGCCATATCGAAGGGGACCCCCGACACGACGATGTCGGCGCCGGCGATGTCGCGGGTGTACTTGCGGCGCAGGAACGACACCGCGCCGCCGTAGGTCATCTCCGGGCGGCGCCCGCCGAGGCCCTCGCTGCGGAAGGCCTGGTCGCCTTCGATGCGCTCGGCGGTCATCCCACCCCCCAGTCGTAGGTCTGCTTGGTTATACCGAGGTAGGGGAGGGTCTCGACGCTCATGACGCCGTCCATGGTGCGGATGTCGTTGACGTGGCTGACGAAGGTATCGCCGTCGGTACACACCAACTCCACGATGAGGTCGTAGCGGCCGGCGGTCAGCACGATGTAGACGGCGTCGTCCATGGCGCCGATCTGCCCGGCCAGCTTGCGGGCGTCGTCGGTGACGGTGACGCCCAGCAGCGCCTGGTAGCCCAGCCCGATCTTCACGGGGTCGGTGACCGCCACGATGTCGATGACGCCCCGGGCGGTGAGGCGCCGGACGCGCTGGCGGGCAGCGGCGTCGGAGAGGCCGACCAGCCGGCCCAGCGCCGAGTAGGCCATGCGGCCGTCGGTCTGCAGGCACTTGATGATCTCGCGGTCCACAGCGTCGATCATGCGGCCCTCCCCGCGCCCGGGGCGACATGGTCGGGGTTGTGCCAGACGATCAGCGCGGCGTAGTCGTCCACCGCCGGGTCCTCGATGTAGTCAGCCAGGGCGCAGGGCGCCTCGAAGCCGTTGCGCAGCTGGAAGCTCAGGGTCGGGTCGTACAGCCGGCCGGCTCTCACTTCGGCGATGTAGTCCTCCGCGCTCATGTCCTGCTTGTGGTCGGCGTAGCCGGGGATCACGCCGCCCGCCACGATGCCGCGCAGGTTCAGGTCTCGGCACACCTGCTTGCGGAGCACGTAGAGCTCCGAGCCGATGCCGCGCCGCCGGTATTCGGGGCGCGTCGAGATGCCCGTGCCGTAGTACCAGTCGCCGTCGGGCGAGTGCCCGCTGCTGCTGTGGTCGCTCGGCACGATGTCGCCGATGGTGTGCTGGGGGCAGTCGAGGTCGAAGCGGGTGCGGACCCCCAGCCCCATGGCCACCAGCAGCTCGCCGTCGAAGCCGGCGAAGCAGCCCTCGGGGAAGTCCCGCGCCAGCATCAGCAGGCTGGCTTCGTCGTAGAGGTCGTCGCGGCTGGCCGTCGGGTAGGAGGCGTGCTCCAGGGCGGCTAGGCCCGCGGCCCACTCGGGGCGGATGCAGGCGTAGCTCAGCCCGGAGCGCCCGCCGACCATGACCGCGTCTGCTTCAGCCATCAGGGGCCTCGACCCGCTGGTAGTCGTTCTCCGCCGGGCGGCCCCAGCAGGCCCAGAAGTCGCCGGTCCGCGGCCTCATCACCGCCGCCCCGCTGGACTCGATGTGGAACGGCGCCTGCGCGGTCACGCAGATCGCTGTCGGCTCGCGTGTCAGGGCGAAGAGCCGTTCGGCGTCGATCGGCCCGGCGGCCAGCAGCTCGGCGGCGGCGGCCAGACGGGCGCGTGAACTGCGCCTCAGCCGCGGGTCGCGCTCGGCCTGAACCTCCCCGGCCGCGGCGTCGAGCGTGTGGTTGGTGTGGACGAGCGGCTCGTGGCCGAGCGCCGTGACCGGGCGCACCGACGGCATGGCCTCCACGCTGAAGCCCTCTCCGCGGCGGTCGAAGATCAGGTAGTTGTGGGCGCCGGCGAGGTCCGCGGCAAGCAGGACGCCCAAGGCCTCGGGGGCGGTGGAGCACTTGAGCATCGCCCGTACCACCGACGGCCACGTCACACCCGGTCGCCCGTCGCTGCCCGTCAGGTTGTTGATGCCGACGCAGAGGCCGTGGCTGTTCATGCCGATCTGGCCGAGGCACCCGGCGGTGGTGAAGATCCGCGCCGCCGGGGCGGCGTCGGGCCGAACCCGCAGCAGCAGCACATGCTCGGTGGCCGAGGCGTGCATGTCCCAAGTCTGGGCCAAGAAGCCGGCGCCGCCGGCGCGCCCGTCGGGCACCAGCACGGCGGTGCAGCCGTCCTCGCCGGCGGCCGGGGCCGCGGCAGCGCCCGCGGCGGCCCGCACCGTGTCGATGAAGTCGGTGAAGCCGCCCACCACGACGGCCTCCGCCGGCGAGATCCCCGCCGCTCGGGCCATGGCCAGCATCTCGGCGTGCAGGTCGGCGTCGAGCGCCGCGTGGGATCCCAGCATCGTCTCGGCGATGTCGAGCACCTCGGCGGCCCGCAGGCGGCGGCCCGTCCAGGCGCCCGACGCCACGAGCGCCACCCGGTCGGCGGTGTAGGCCTTGATCTCTGCGGCGTGGGCGCGGCCGTGCGCGGCACCGATCTCCTCCGGCGAGCCGGCGGCGTCCAGCACCCGCAGCGGCGGCCTCCTCATGGGTGCCGCCGCGCGGCGCCGGGCGCCCCCGCCCGCCCCAGCGGCCCGCGTGATCCGCTGAGGGGTCTGATGGAACGCACCTGCCCTCTCTCCCGAGCGAGTCCCCGCGCCTCGCTCCGACCGGCGACACTAGCAAAACCGAAGTGTCTAGGTGACATCACGACGGATTCCGAAATCAGCGGGGCTGACTGCTTGCGATATGCGCTGCACATATCTAGGGTGACGAGCGATGTCAACGGTCGCAGAGGCCACCCCCCGCCCGCTGTGGCTCGACCGGTTCGATCCGCCGATTCAGGCCAGGCCGCCCCTCGACGGCGACCGGCAGTTCGACGTCGCCATCGTCGGCGGGGGCTTCAGCGGGCTGTGGACCGCCTACTACCTCCTCCGCGCCGACCCGTCGCTGCGGATCGCCCTCCTCGAGCGGCATCACTGCGGGTTCGGGGCGTCCGGGCGCAACGGCGGCTGGGCGTGCGGCGAGCTCGGCGGATCCACCGGGGGGACCGTCGCCCGCTACGCAAAGCGCTCCAGCCACGCCGAGGCCATGCGCCTCGTCAGGGCGGTCTTCGACGCCGTCGAGGAGATCGGGCGCGTCTCGGCGGCCGAGGGGATCGGCTGCGACTACGCCAAGGGCGGCACGATCCGCCTGGCGCGCAACGCCCCCCAGGCGAAGCGCCAGCGCGAAGAGATCGACGAGCTGCGCGCCCAGGGGTTCACGAGCGACGAGATCCGCCTGCTCGACGCCACCGAGGCGCGCCGGTACCTCAACGCCACCGACGTGTACTCGGGGATCCTGCTGGGACCGTCCGCTGCGCTCGACCCCGCCAAGCTCGTCGTGGGCCTCGCGGAGGTCGTCGAGGCTGCCGGAGGGGCTGTCTACGAACAGACGACGGTCACCGGACTCGGCCCCCGCCGCGTCCGCACCGACTGCGGCACGGTCACCGCGGATGCGGTCGTGCGGGCGACGGAGGCGTACACCCGCGACCTCGCCGGCCAGCGCCGGGCAGTGCTGCCGGTCTACTCCCTGATGATCGCCACCGAGCCCCTAGCGGCAGACGTCCTCGACGAGATCGGCCTGCCGGGGCGCCCCACGTTCTGCGACGACCGCCACATGGTCATCTACGGCCAGCTCACCGCGGATCACCGCATCGCCTTCGGCGGACGCGGCGTCCCCTACCTGTACGGCTCGCGCATCGACCCGAGGACCGAACTGAACGAGCGGTCTCATCGGCTGATCCACGACACGCTCGTCGAGCTGCTGCCTCCGCTCGTCGGCGCCCGGGTCACGCACCGCTGGGGAGGGGTGCTGGCCATCCCCCGCGACTGGCTGCCGGGCCTCGCCTTCGACCCCAGCGCGGGGATCGGCCTCTTCGGCGGCTACGTCGGCACCGGCGTGGCCTGCGCCAACCTGGCGGGGCGGACGATGGCCGAGCTGATCCTGGGGTCCGAGACCGAGCGCACCAGCCTCCCGTGGGTGGGGGCCGTCGCCCGCGCATGGGCGCCCGAGCCGTTCCGCTGGATCGGCGTCCGCTCCAGCCGGCGCATCCTCCGGGCGGCGGACGACCGCGAGTACGCCACCGACCGCGAGGCCCGCGCCGCCTACCGCCTCTCGCGGATCCTGCGCGGCGCCTAGCTCGGGGCCCGCTCAGGCCGGCGGCCCGGGAGGTCAGTGGACGATCTTGGCGAGGGGGAGTTCCAGGATGTCGGTAGCGCCGGCCTCGGAGAGCTCGGGGATCAGCGTGTTGATGACCGCCTTCGGCACGACTGTCTCCACGGCGAACCCTTGGCCCCTGTAGAGCTCGTTCACCGTCGGCGCCTTCATCGACGGCAGCAGGTCGATGACCGCCGTCAGGGCGGCTGCCGGCACGTTCATCTTCACCAGCACGCGGCCCCGCGCCTCCAGCACGCCCGTCAGCAGCGTGGCGATCTGGCCCATGGCGTGGCGCTTGCGGGGATCGTCGTGGGCGGCCGGGTTGGCGAGCAGTTCGGTGTGGGACACCAGCACGGTGTCGATGATGCGCAAGCCCGCTGCCCGCAGGGCGCCGCCGGTCTCGGTCAGCTCCACCACGCAGTCCACGATCTCGGGCACCTTGGCCTCGGTGGCCCCGTAGGAGAGCTGCACGTCGGCCTCGATGCCCCGACCGGCGAAGAAGCTGCCGGTCAGCCGGGGATACTCCGTCGAGACCCGTACCCCGTCGGGCAGGTCGTCGGCGCTCTGGTACGGCGAGTCGGCGGCGACGGCCACGACGATGCGCACCGGGCGGTCCGTGGCCTTGGAATAGCCGAGGCGGCACAGCGAGGCGACCTCGGCGCCGCTCTCGGTCACCCAGTCGCGGCCGCTGATCCCCAGGTCGAAGATGCCCTCGCTGAGGTACCGGGGGATCTCCTGGGGCCGCAGGATGCGCACGTCATCGACCCGCGGGTCGTCGATGGAGGCCCGGTAGTCCACCCGCGACACTCGCCGCACGTTCAGGTCGGCGTCGGCGAACAGGTCCAGCGTGGCCGCCTCGAGGGATCCCTTCGGCAGCACAAGGCGCAGCATCCCGCCAACGCTACCGGCGCCTCCGCCGGCCCGGGCCTCCGGCGCGGCGCGTCATTCCGGCCAAGGCCGGAAACCGGTCTCGAGGAGCGCGACGGATGTCGCTGCCGGCTATCCGGCTTCCGTGTCGCCGCCCGAGGTCTGCTGGACGTAGACCATGCGGAGGCTCTGCAGCGCCTCGCGGAGCGTCGGCTCGGAGTCGCCGAGACGGCCGGCCAGGCCCTCCACCAGAGCGCCCATGGCGTCGATCGCCAGGCGTGCCGCCGCCGGGCGGGGCGGCTCGGCCGTCAGGTGGATGGCGCCCAGCTCGTACAGGCCCATGGCGTGGTTGGCGACGACCACTTCGGGCGGGGCGGCGGCCAGCCGCTCACGGGCGGCGGCCAGTTTGGCCAGGATCTCCTCGGCCCGCTCGCGGTCCTCAGGATCCAGGTCCTCCAGGTTGATTTGCTCCGCGCCGGGGACCGCTTCGTCGCCCGCCGGGCCGGCGCTCTCAGGCTGCGGCTCTCTCGGCACATGGTGCTCGCCGCCGGGGGTCCAGAGTGTCATCGCAGCCTCCTCGCGGTCGTCCTCTTCGATTCTGCTGCGCTTGCTGGTACTCTATGCCCCGCCTGTAGGGCCCGAGCCGGGATCGTCACGGTTCGGGCTCGCTACAGCCTCGCCTGGCTCTCCAGGCGCTGCGGGCAGGTGCTTGCCGGTCCGCAGAGGTCCGGCACGCAGAACAGACGTGTCGTGCCGCTGACACAGCGGACCGAGAGAGGGGAAGTCACGATTGCTGAGTGATTGGCCATAGCTGCGTCGGCTGGTTCCGAGCCGCTTGTCAACGAGAACATCCAGGCGCCGCAAGTCCGGCTGGTGGGTCCCGACGGAGCCCAGATCGGGATCCGCCCCCTCGCCGAGGCCCTCTCGATCGCGCAGGCGCACGGGCTGGATCTGGTGGAGGTGGCCGACAAGGCCGAACCGCCCGTCTGCCGGATCATGGACTACGGGAAGTACAAGTACGACGCGGCGCAGCGGGCACGGGAGTCGCGCAAGAAGAGCACGCAGGTCGTCGTCAAGGAGATGAAGTACCGGCCCAAGATCGGGCGCGGCGACTTCGAGACGAAGACCCGCAAGGTGCGGGACTTCCTGACTGCGGGCAACCGGGTGAAGATCACCGTGATGTTCCGCGGTCGAGAGACGCTCCATCCCGAGTTGGGTCAGCGCATTCTCGACGAGGTCTCCGAAGTCACCGGCGACCTGGCCCGTATCGAGGCTCCGCCCCGCCAGGACGGGCGCAACATGGTCATGGTCCTGGCACCCGACAAGCGCACCCGCAAGTAATGACGCGGCGCCTGCGGGCGCCGTCAGGGCCCGAGCCCTGCCCGATCGCCGGCGCGGGTTGTGATCCGGCTCCCTTTGCCCGAGCCTTGAGAGAGTCCGGCCGATCACCGGTCGTCTCACCCGGAGAGGAACGACAATGCCCAAGATGAAGACCCGCCGGGGTGCCGCCAAGCGCTTCAAGGTGACCGGCTCCGGAAAGATCGTGCGGCGTCACGCCTACAAGAACCACATCCTCGAGAAGAAGGCTCCGAAGCGCAAGCGCCAACTGCGTCGCGACGGCGCGGTGAGCGGCGCCGACAGGCCGTCGGTGCGCCGCCAACTCGGTATCTGAGGTTTTCCCGGGAGGTCAGAGCAGATGGCCAGAGCCAGACGATCCGTCCAGGCCCGCAAGAGGCGCAAGACCACCTTGGCGCGCGCCAAGGGGTACTACGGCAACAAGAGCCGCACCTGGCGCGGCGCCAACGAGCAACTGCTGCACTCGGGCCAGTACGCCTACCGTGACCGGCGGGCGCGCAAGGGGGAGATGCGGCGGCTGTGGATCCAGCGGATCAACGCCGGATGCCGCCAGCACGGCGCCACCTACAGCACGTTCATGGCAGGGCTGCGGGCCGCGGAGGTGGCGCTCGACCGCAAGGCCCTCGCCGACATGGCGGTGAGCGACCCCGAGTCCTTCGCCGCGCTGGTGCGCTTAGCCGAGGGCGCCCGCGCCGGCGATCCGCCCAGCGGGTCCTGAGCCCGCGCTGCTAGTTCGGTGGCCGGGCGCGGCGCCGAGCCGGAGCACCCGCACCGCAGCAACCCGCCGGTGCCCCGGTGAGCGCCGACACTCCCGGCGCTGAAGACCTCCAAGCGGAGGCCCGGTCTCTGGCCGCCGCCGTCCTCGCCGCTCTCAGCGCCGCCGCCGGCACCGCCGAACTCACCGCCGCCCGTGCTGGGTTGTTCGGCAAGGGCTCGCCGCTGGCGGGGCTGCGGCGGCGTCTCGGCTCGCTGCCCCCGGCGGACCGGCCGGCCGCGGGGCGCGCCCTCAGCGGGGCGCTGGCCGAGGTGGAGGAGCGCTACGAGTCCCGTCTGGCCGAACTGCGGGCGTCCGAGCGCCGCGGCCTGCTCGAAGCCGAGCGCCTCGACCTCACCGAGTTGCGCGAGCCCCCGCCCCCGGGGCGCCTGCACGTCATCACCCAGACGCAGCGACGCCTCGAGGACGTGTTCTGCGCCATGGGCTACACCGTGGCCGAGGGCCCCGAGATCGAGACCGAATGGCACAACTTCGGGGCGCTGAACTTCCCCCCCGGCCACCCGGCCCGCGACATGTACGACACCCTGTACGTCGACCACGGCGCTCCCGGCAGCACCCTGCTGCGCACGCACACCTCCCCGGTGCAGGTGCGGGTGATGCAGGGGCAGTCGCCGCCGCTGTTCGTCGTGGCGCCGGGTCGCTGCTACCGCCAGGACACCGCGGACGCCACCCACATGCCCGTCTTCCATCAGATCGAGGGGCTCGTGATCGACGAGGACATCACGCTGGGCGACTTGGCCGGCGCCATCGAGACGTTCACCACCGCCTACTTCGGGCCGGGCTTCACGTCGCGCCTGCGCCCGTCGTACTTCCCGTTCACCGAGCCTTCCGCCGAGTTCGACGTGCAGCGGCCCGACGGCACCTGGCTGGAGCTGGGCGGCTGCGGCATGGTCCACCCGTCGGTGCTGGAGGTCTGCGGAGTGGACCCGGAGCGCTGGAGCGGGTTCGCCTTCGGGTTCGGCATCGACCGCCTCGCCATGCTCCGCTACGGCATCGACGACCTGCGGGATCTCTGGACGAACGACGTCCGCTTCTTGGAGCAGTTCTGATGGCTGCCGCCGGCGGTCGCCCCGGGCGCGCCGGCTTCGGAGGGCCGCTGCGATGAAGGTGCTGCTGTCGTGGCTGGCGGAGTTCGCGCCCATCGAGGGGCCGCCGGAGGAGATCGCCGCGGACCTCTCCGACTTGGGGCTGGCGGTGGAGGAGATGGTCACGTTCGCCGCCGCGCCCGCCGGGGTAGTCGTGGCCCGCGTCGCGGGCCTGCGTCCGCACCCCGACGCCGATCGCATCCAACTCGTGGACGTCGACGCCGGCGGCGAGACAGTGCAAGTGTGCTGCGGCGCCTTCAACATGGCCGTCGGCGACTCAGTGCCGTTCGCCACTGTCGGCACCACGATGCCCGGCGGCCTGGAGATCCGCAGCCGGCGGATGCGCGGGCAGGTCTCGGAGGGAATGCTGTGCTCGCCGGCCGAACTCGGGATGGGTCCCGACGCCGAGGGCATCATGATCCTGCCGTCGGGCCTCGAGGCGGGCGACGACCTCACCGCCGCGCTCGGCGTGGCCGGCGACGTGCTGTTCGACCTGGAGGTCAACCCCAACCGGCCGGACGCCCTGAGCGTGGCCGGAGTGGCCCGCGACCTAGCGGCCCGCCGCGGGGCGCCCTTCGAGATGCCGGCGCCGCGAGTCGAGACGGCCGGCGCTCCGGCGGGGGAGTCGGCCTCGGTGGAGATCCTGGCGCCGGACCTGTGCGGGGCCTTCAGCGTGCGGCTGTTGCGCAACGCGTCCGGCGCCCGCACGCCGCCGCGCCTAGCGAGGCGGCTGCTGGCCCTGGGCATGCGGCCGATCAACTTCGTGGTCGACCTCTCCAACTATGTGATGCTGGAGTTGGGCCAGCCGTCCCACGCCTTCGACGCCGACTCGGTGCCCGGCGGTCTGCTGCGGGTGCGGCGGGCCGCTAGCGGCGAGCAGGTGGAGACCCTCGACGGCGTCGTCCGCACCCTCAGCGCCGGCGACGGCGTGATCGCCGACGCCTCCGACGCCCCCATCGGCATCGCCGGCGTGATGGGCGGCGCCTCCACGGAGATCTCCGCCGGTACCGAGGCTGTGCTGCTGGAGGCCGCCTGGTGGAACCCGCCCGACATCGCCCGCACGTCGCGCCGCCTGGGTCTGCGCAGCGAGGCGTCGGCGCGCTTCGAGGCGGGCGTCGACCCCGAGATGGCGCCGCGGGCGCTCGAGCGCTTCGCCGAACTGGCCGCCGCCGAGGGAGTCACCCTGGCGCCCGGTTCGGTGCAGGCACGGGGCGAGGGGCCGCCGAACCGCCCGGTGCGAGTGCGCACGGGGCGCGTCAACGCCATCCTGGGCACCGGCCTCACCCCCGATGAGATGCGCTCATGCCTCGAGCCCATCGGCTTCGAGACAGCCCCCGCCGCGTCCGACCCCCCGACCGCTTGTCCGGGCGAGGTCTGGGACGTGACCGTGCCGTCGTGGCGGCCCGACACAGCCACCGAGACCGACATCATCGAGGAGGTCGGACGGCTCTGGAGTTACGGCCGCATCGCCCGCACGATCCCCAGGTCGCCGCACCCGGGCGGCCTCACGGAGCGCCAGGGGGCCCGGCGCCGGGTGCAGGACCTGCTCGTGGGCTTCGGGCTCATGGAGGCCATGCCGCTTCCGTTCCTAGCGCCCGGCGACCTCGAGCGCTGCGGCCTGCCCGCCGGCGGCATCACTGTGGCCAACCCGCTGGTGGCCGAGGAGTCGGTGATGCGCACCTCGCTGCGCCCGGGTCTGCTGAAGGCCGTGGCCTACAACGCCGCCCGACGCCAGCCGGGCGCGGCGCTGTTCGAGGTCGGCCGCGTTCACGCCCCCGGCGACGGCGAGCTGCCCCACGAGGCGGACCATCTCGCGGCAGCCCTAGCGGGCCAGCAAGCGCCCGCCGCGGCGGAACTCTGGGAGCGCTTGCGCCGCGCCATGCCCTTCGCGGAGACCGAGGTGCGCAACGAGGCCTCCGCCGGGCTGCACCCCACCCGCTCGGCGGTGCTCGCCGCAGGCGGCGAGACGGTCGGCGTCCTCGGCGAGATCGACCCCGCTGTAGCCGAGTCGTTCGGGATCGACGAACGGGTGGGTTGGCTGGAGTGCTGCCTGGACCGTCTGCTGGAGTCCCACGTCGACCGCCGGCGTTACCGCCGGCCCAGCCGCTTCCCCTCCAGCGACATCGACTTGGCGTTCGTCATCGACGACGCCGCGCCCGCCGCCGGAGTACACGCGGCGCTGCGCGCCGCGGCAGGCGACAGCCTCCTAAGCCTGCAGATCTTCGACACCTTCCGCGACAGCGAGCGCCTCGGAGACGGCCGCCGCAGCGTTGCCTGGCGTCTGCGCCTCCAGGCCGCCGACCGCACCCTCACCGACGCCGAGGTGGGACAGATCCGCAGCGCCTGCATCGAAGCCGCCGCAGCCTCCGGGGCGGTGTTGCGCGACTGATGCGACCGCGCCCGTCCCGGCGCCGCGCCGAGGTCCGCGGGCCCCGGGCAACGGTCGCGGCGCCCCTGGAGGACCGCTGAGCAGTGCCGCCGGCGCCCCGGCGCGTCATTCCGGCTCACAGCCGGAGTCCATGACTTGGCCACGAGACCGGCGGTGGCCGTGGAGTGCTCAGCAGTCCTACGCGGAATTTGTGGGATTCCTGTGGATTGCCTATTTTCAGTACTGAGCTGGCTTCAGCCAGTCACGGGCGGACAGCTAGGGGCACGACGTGAGGGACTCGAGGTCGCAGGGCACGCGGGGAGCGGTCCCGCGCGTTCGTCGCGGCTCGGCGAAGCGCTCGGTCGGCCCCAGCGTTGCCGAGGGCACGCGGGGAGCGGTCCCGCGCGGTCGTCGCGGCGCCGGTCCGCGCAGGGTCGTGTGGTGCGCCCTGGCGATCGTGGTGTTGGCGGGGGGGGTCGCAGCGGGGTCGCCCGTGGCGGCGCGCGACGGTCGGGTGGGGTCGTTGCTGGCCACGCTGATCACCTCGTCCAGCGTGGAGTTCCGCTGGCCGGAGGCGGCGGGCGCGGACGGGTACAGGGTGTCGTGGCGACCCGAGGGCGACGCCCCCTCGGCGGAGCGTTCGATGGCCGTCGCCCACAACCGCGGCCTGGTGTCGGGGTTGGCGCCTTCGTCGGTCCACATCTTCGAGGTCGAGGCAACCAGGGGGGGAGTCGTGGTCGAGGGGTCGGCGAGCGCGCCGTTGCGGGCGCTGACCCTTCCGGCGGTGCGTTCAGGGGCCTTCTCGCCGACCCGGGCCGGGGTGCCGACACTCATCTCGGTGACACCGACAGCGGCGGGGATCCGCTGGCCGGCGGTGGCAGGCGTCGGCGGGTATGTGGTCTCGTGGTGGCGGGAGGGAACTCCGCGTTCCTCGGCGTCTACGGTGTTCGTCTCCCAGACGACGCACACGGTGGCCGGCCTGCTGCCCGGGACCGTCTACTTGCTCGATGTGTCCTACACGCGCTCGGGGGTCGTCCAGGGCGAGTGGACGAGTGAGCCGTTGCGGGTGACGACGCTGGGCGGCTTCAGCCTCTCAGGCGGTCCGCCGCCTCAGTCGAGCGATTCGCAGAGTGATCCGGTTGTGAGCGTCTCGGCGGGGGCGGCGGTGGCCGAGGGCGCCGCGGCGAGGTTCACGCTCACAGCCGCCCCTCCGCCGGAGCGGGAGTTGACGGTGAGCGTGACGGTCGCCCAGACGGGGGCTTTCGTGGCCTCCGACGACCTGGGGGCCCAGTCGGTGACGGTGCCCGCGTCGGGGTCGGCCACCTTTTCCGTGGCGACGGTGGACGACGGCGCCGACGAGCCGGCGGGCGCTGTGACGGCGAAGGTCGGCGCCGGCACGGGTTACACGGTGGCCGGGGCGCCGGGCAACGAGGCGTCGGTGCCGGTGAGGGACGGAGATCCGACGACTCTCCTCTGGAGGGCTCAGTCGGGCACGGTGGCGGAGGCCGGCGGCACCACGGAGATCACGATCGCCCTGGGCCGCACCCTGGGGACGGGCGCGCGGGTGATGCTGCCGTTGTCGGTCACCGGCGCCAGCGTGGGCACGCATTACACGTTGGCGGCCAAGACGGGGACGGGCACCAACGTCGGCGTCACGGTGAGCACCTCGGACCCGCACAGCGCGCAGAACCCGGCGATCGTCTTCACCGCGGGGGCCCGGGTGGCGACTCTGGTGTTGACGGCGCTGGCGAACACCGACGCCATCACTCGCACGGTGACGGTGACCCGCGGCACGGACCGTCAGCCGGAGGCCCGCGGGCTCGGCGGCGGCGGCGTCAGCACCGCCGGCAGCGCCTCGGTGAGGATCACCAACGACGACGTGGGAACGGCGCAGCGCCCGATCATCAGCATCGCCCCCGGCGCCGCGGTCACCGAGGGCACCGATGCGAGCTTCACGCTCACCGCCTCCCCGGCGCCCGCTGCGGCGCGGACGGTGAGGGTGACTGTCACCCAGACGGGGGCTTTCGTGGCGCCCGGGGACCTCGGCGACGATTCAGTGGTGTTCTCCGCCGGCACTGCGTCGGTCTCCTACACGGTGCCCACCGACGGCGACCACGCCGACGAAACGGACGGGTCGGTGAAGGTGACCCTCGGCACGGGCACCGGCTACACCATCCCCGAGGCGCCCCACGACTCCGCCAGCGTCGCCGTCAGCGACGACGACGAGCGCGACCCGGTAATCAGCATCACAGCCGGCCCGGCGGTGACCGAGGGCACCGCCGCGAGCTTCACGGTCACCGCAGACCCGAAACCCGCCCGAGCGTTGAAGGTGAAGGTGACCGTCACCCAGAAAGGGGCATTCGTGGCGCCGCACCACAGAGGCGCCCAGTCGGTCACCGTGCCTGCTTCGGGATCGGTCACCTACAAGGTGCCCACATCGGCCGACAGCGAGGACGAACCCCACGGATCGGCGACGGTGACCCTCAACGCCGGCACCGGCTACACGATCGCCAAGACACCGAAACACGCCGCCACCGTCACCGTCAAAGACGACGACGCCGACCTTCCGCAGGTCAGTATAAAAGCAGGGGCGGTGGTGGTGATCGAGGGCACTGCGGCATCGTTCACTATCACAGCCACCCCGCCGCCCGCGAAGCCGCTGTCGGTCTCGATCCAGGTGACGGCACCGGCGGGTTTCGTGACCTCCGGCAACCGTGGCTTGAGGTCGGTGACGGTGCCTACCTCAGGGACGTTCGCACTCACGGTGCCCACCGTCGGCGACAACGTCGACGAAGCCAACGGGTCGGTGATCGTGGCTATCCGACGCGGCGGCGGCTACACAGTGGGCCTCGCCGAGTACGCATACACCAGAGTCCACGACGATGACGTGCCGGAAGTGGCTGTCGCCGCGGGGGCGGGAGTCACCGAGGGCACTGCTGCATCGTTCACGATCACAGCCTCGCCGGCGCCGGCGCGCCCGGTGCGGGTCCACTTCACGGTGGCCCAGACGGGGACTTTCGTGGCGAACAGCGACCGAGGCAGCCATTCGGTGATGGTGCCGGCCGGAGGATCGGTCGACTACGAGGTGCCCACTGTGAACGACCAGATCGACGAACAGGACGGTTCGGTGTCGCTGACCATCAGAGCCAACATCGCCTACACGGTGGCCGGCGGGGGGAACAACGCCGCCTCGGTGGCTGTCAGCGACAACGACGGCACGACGACTCCGACGGTGAGCGTGGCCGCGGGCCCAGCAGTCAACGAGGGCGTTGACGCCAGCTTCACCGTGACTGCCTCCCCGGCGCCCGCGCAGGCGCTGACGGTGAAGTTGACGGTGGCCCAGACGGGGAGCTTCGTCGGCTCAACCAATCTGGGCAGCCAGTCGGTGACCGTGCCGACAAAGGGATGGGCCGTCCACCCGGTGCCCACGGTGAACGACTCCGCCGGCGAGTCCAACGGGAGGGTGACGGTGACGCTGGGTGCCGGCCAGGGGTACACAGTGGCCAAGTCGCCCGGTGACTCCGCTTCAGTCAAGGTGCGCGACAACGACAACGTGGCGATCGCGTTGGCGGCCGCCGCGGGCGACGTCGCGGAGTACAGCGGCACCAAGGACATAACCGTGTCACTGGACCGCACACTGGAGGCCGGTCAGAGCCTGCTGTTCCAGTTGTCCTTCTCGGGCGCTACGGCGGGTACCCACTACAGCCTGGCGCTCAAGAAGGGCGACGGCGTGAACGTCGGCGTGTCGCTCAACACCGGCGCCCCGTACAGCGCGCAGAACCCGGCACTGGCGTTCGGCACGGGGGCCAGCGTGGCGACGTTGGTGCTCACGGCGCTGCCCTGGAGCATCACCGCCGACACGACGGTCACGGTGGGCCACTTACTACCGCAGAGCGGCGCGTGGACCTGCGTCTTGGTGGGGAACTGCAAAGCGACCCGCACGGGCACCGCCTCGGTGACGATCACCAATGACGACTCCACGCCGACCGCCTCGCAGTTGAGCATCGCCGCCGGCCCGGCTGCGGCCGAGGGCGCCGGGGCGAGCTTCACGATCACCGCTCATCCCGTGTCCAAGGAGCCGATGACGGTGTCGGTCACCGTCGCGGAGTCGGGGACCTTCGTGGCTGCCGGGAAGTCGGGCAGCAAGACGTTGACGATCGCCGCGGGCACCGCCGAGACCCTCTACACCGTGGGGACAGACAATGACAAGGTGGACGAGCCCGACGGGTCGGTCACGGTCACGCTCAACGCAGGCACCGACTACGTGGTCGCCAGCGGGGCAGGCGCGGCCACGGCGACGGTGACCGACGACGACGCCACCACGGTGAACATACGGAGCGAGGACCTGCGGGACTTGGTGAAGAACGGCCTGCACGTGGCGGGCAGCCCGAAGAACTCGACGGATATCACCATCACGCTGGGCCGCGCTCCGATGGCGGGCGAGACGGTGACCGTGCCCCTGACTGTGACCGGCACCGCCGCCGTGACCTCGCACTACACGCTGGCCCTGAAGACCGACTCCGACGACGCGAGCCTCAACCGAGGGGTGAGCTATGTGACCTCCGGGTCGCACAGCGCCCAGAACCCCGCCGTGGTCTTCGCCGCCGGAGCGGTCCCCTCCGCGGTGCTGGTATTCACTGCGGTGTCCCACCGCACCCTCGACGTGCGCGACGTGAAGATCAACTTCGGGACCGGCCAGCGGGCGCCGAGCGTCACCGGCAGCGGCGGCGGCACGACCACCAGCCGCGGCATCACCCCACAGGGGGGGAGAGTTTACGCCGTGCCCGACTTCAACCTCTACCCGGCGCCGATCGCGAAGCCGACCATCAGCGGGGAGACCGCCACCAGCCTGACGGTCAACTGGAGCTCCCGCAGCGGGGCGGAAGGCTACGAGATCCGCTACAGAGCAGGATCTGGGGGACCAATCCAGACGACCACTGTGGCGAGTCCCGGCGCCAGGTCGCACACCCTCACCGGCCTGACTTCTGGCACCGCCTATCGGGTCTGGGTCCGGATCATCCTCAACGGCACCGGCGAGTCGTGGAGCCAGAGCCTGCCAGCAGACGGGTTCACTACCTAAGCCGACCGCGCGGACAGGCCCGACCGGTCCGCCAGCAGACGTCGGGCGGATATGCAGCGCCCTGTATACTCTGCGGGTGCTTTCTGCAGCCGTCGTCGGCGCCTCCGGTTACACCGGGGCTGAGTTGCTGCGCCTCTTGGCCGCGCACCCGGCCATGTCGGTGGCCGTGGCGACCGGGGACACCGCCGCGGGCACGGCGGTGGGCGAGCTCTACCCGCATCTGGGGCCCGCCTATCCCGACCTGGCCTTCACTGCATACACCCCCGACGCCGCCGCCGGCGCCGACGTGGTGTTCTTCGCCCTGCCGCACGGGGCGTCGCAGCGGATCGTGCCGGACTTGCTCGATGCCGGGACCGGGGCGCTCATCGTGGATCTCGCCGCCGACTTCAGGCTGAGCGACGCGGCCGCCTACGAGCAGTGGTACGGCGCAGCGCATCAGGCCCCGGAGCACCTCGCGCACTTCGCTTACGGCCTGCCCGAGCTGTACCGCGGCACGTTCGACGGCGCCGCGGCTGTCGCCGCCCCGGGCTGCTACCCCACCGCGGCGGCCCTGGCGCTGGCGCCGCTGGTGCGCGCGGGCGCTATCGAAGCCCACGGCGTGATCGTCGACGCGGCCAGCGGCGTGTCCGGCGCCGGCCGCCCGGCGAAGCCCCATACCAGCTTCTGCGCCGTGGAGGGGGACTTCGCGGCCTACGGGCTGGGCGATCACCGCCACACGCCCGAGATCGAACAGGCCAGCGGCGCCGGGGTGCTGTTCACGCCCCACTTGGCGCCCATGAACCGCGGCATCCTGGCCACCTGCTACGCCCGGCCGGCCGGCGCCGCCTGCACGGACGACCTCCTGGCTCTCTACGCCGACGCCTACGCCGGCGAGCCGTTCGTGACCGTGAGCGAGAGTTCGCCGTCCACTAAGGCCACGCTGGGCTCCAACAGCGCCCATCTCACCGCCCGTTTCGACGCCCGCACCGGCTGGGTCATCGCCCTCTGCGCTCTCGACAACCTCGGCAAGGGGGCGTCCGGGCAGGCGGTGCAGTGCGCCAACCGGCTGTGCGGCCTCGACGAGACCACGGGCCTCGCCACCGTGGGGGTGTATCCGTGAGCGTCACAGCCGTCGAAGGATTCGTCGCCGCGGGCCACACCGCCGGCATCAAGCCTTCGGGTGCCCCCGACATGTCGGTCGTGGCGACCTCGGATGCAACACCGGTGGCCGCCGCCGGCGTGTTCACATCCAACAAGATGACGGCCGCGCCCGTGGTGGTCACCCGCAGCCATCTCGAGCGTTCCGGGGGACTGGCCGCCGCGGTGATCCTCAACAGCGGCAACGCCAACGCGGCGACAGGACGGCAGGGCCTCGCCGACGCCGAGCGCATGTGCGAACTGACCGCCGAGTCGCTGGGCTGCGACAGCGATCACGTGTTGGTGTGCTCCACCGGCCTGATCGGCTTCGAGCTGCCGATGGACGTCATCGCCGCAGGCATCCCCCAGGTGGTGGCGGCCCGGCACGCCGGCGGGGGCAGTGAGGCCGCCCGGGCCATGATGACCACCGACACGGTGCCCAAGGAGGTCACCACCGACGGCGGCGGCTTCACCGTCGGCGGCATCGCCAAGGGCGCCGCCATGCTCGAGCCGAACATGGCCACGATGCTGGCCGTCCTCACGACCGACGCCGCCGCCGAGGGTGCCGAATTGCAGGACATCCTGCGCGCCGCGGTGGCCACCAGCTTCAACCGGCTCACCGTCGACGGCGCCGAGTCCACGAACGACACGGTGCTGCTGCTGGCCAACGGCCGCGCCGGCCCGGTGCGGCGCCAGGCACTCGCCGCAGCCGTCACTCGCGCCTGCGGGGATCTGGCGCTGCAGATGGCCGACGACGCCGAGGGCTCCACCAAGACCGTCCTGCTGCGGGTCACCGGGGCCGCCGGCGACGCCGAGGCCGCCAAGGCCGCCAGGGACTGCGCCAACTGCCAGCTTGTGAAGTGCTCGTGGTTCGGTGAGGACCCCTACTGGGGCCGCATCGCCAGCGAGTTCGGCGCGGCCGGCGTGGCGTTCGACCCGGAACTGCTCCGCATCGCCTACGGCGACCATGTGGTGTACGCCGACGGCCGACCGCAGAGTCCCGACGCCGAGGCCATCGGGGCGTACATGCGCCGCCGCAGGCTTGACCTCAATGTCGACCTCGGCTTGGGCGACGGTCAGGCGGAGATCATCACCGTCGACCTGTCCTACGCCTACATCGACGAGAACTCGAGGACGAGCTGATGAGTCCCGACACCGTCTCGGCTTCCGGCGCGCCCGCGATTACCGCCCCGCAGGTGACCGCCGAGGTGCTCACCCAGGCCCTGCCGTACATCCAGCGTTTCGCCGGGCGCACGGTGGTGATCAAGTTCGGCGGTGTGCCGGTGGGCGACCCTGCCGTGGCGAACGCCGTCGCCGGCGACATCGTGCTGATGCACTCCGTGGGCATCCGCCCGGTCATCGTCCACGGTGGCGGCCCGCAGATCGACGATCTCATGGGACGCCTCGGCAAGGAGCCGTCGTTCGTTGCCGGGCGCAGGGTGACCGACGCCGAAACCCTCGACATCGTGCGCATGGTGCTCGTCGGCAAGGTGAACCGCGACATCGTGTCGTCCATCAACGCGCACGCCCCCTTGGCGGTCGGCGTCTCCGGCGAGGACGCCGGGCTGATCCGGGCCGTGCCCCGCGATCCGGCGCTCGGGTTCGTCGGCGAGGTCGGCGAGGTCGCTCCCGGAATCGTGCGGAACCTCCAGGAACTCGGCTACATCCCCGTCGTCTCGACCGTCGGAGCGGACGCCGCCGCGCAGGCCTACAACATCAACTCCGACACCGTTGCGGGCGCCCTCGCCGCCGCTCTGGGGGCCGAACGGCTCGTCGTGTTGACCGACGTGGCCGGGTTGCTGGCCGACGTCGACGACCCGGCGAGCGTGCTGTCGGAGGTCACGGCGTCCGACTTGGCCGGGATCCTCGCCGCCGGCGGCGTGCAGGGCGGCATGATCCCCAAGGTCGAGGCCTGCCTGCAGGCCGTGCGCAACGGCGTCGGCTCGGCGCACCTGCTCGACGGCACGCGGCCCCACATGCTGCTGCTGGAGCTGTTCACCGACGCCGGCGTGGGCACCATGATCCGCCCCGACCTCCAGGAGAGCGGCGCGTGATCCCGACCCGCTTCGTCATGCCGGCGAAGGCCGGAATCCGTTCGGTCGCGGTTCCGATCGCAATGCCGCCAACGCGTCCCGACGCAGTCACCGGCCCCACGTCAGCCGAGGTATCACCATGAATGCACAGCCCACCACCGGGCCCGAGCCCGCAGAGCCCAGTCCGCACGCCGTCGCCGTGGGCGCGCCCGAAGGCACCGAACGCTGCCCGCTCATGCCCAGCTACGGCCCGCCGCCGGTGATGTTCGTGCGTGGCTCCGGAGCGCGCCTGTGGGATCGCGACGACCGGGAGTACCTCGACTTCCTCTCCGGGCTGGCCGTCACGAGCCTCGGTCACAGTCACCCGCGGGTCGCCGCCGCCCTGGCGGCCCAGGCCACGCGCCTGCTGCACGTCTCGAACCTGTTCGCCACCGAGCACAACGGGGCGGTGGCGCAGACCCTCGACGGGCTGGTGGGCGGGGGCGGGCAGGTGTTCTTCTGCAACTCCGGCGCCGAGGCCAACGAGGCCGCCATCAAGCTGGCGCGCCGCTGGGCGGGGTGGGGCCGCCACACGGTGATCACCACGCTCCGCTCGTTCCACGGCCGGACGCTCGCCACGCTGCACGCCACCGGCCAACCCGAGAAGCACGAGGTGTTCCAGCCGCTTCCCGGAGGGTTCCGCCACGTGCCCTTCGCCGACGTCGAGGCCGTCGCCGGCGCTGTCGACGAGACGACCGCGGCGGTGCTGGTGGAGCCGATCCAGGGCGAGGGCGGCGTGAACGTGCCCCCCGCCGGCTACCTGGGTGGCCTGCGAGCGCTGTGCGACGAGCGGGGCCTGCTGCTGATGTTCGACGAAGTGCAGACGGGTCTGGCACGCACCGGCCGCTGGTTCGCCCACCAGCACACGGGCGTCTCGCCCGACGTGGTGACGATGGCCAAGGCGCTCGGGAACGGCGTTCCCATCGGCGCCTGCTGGGCTCGAGCCGATGTGGCCGGCGCCTTCCGCCCCGGCGACCACGCCACCACCTTCGGCGGCCAGCCGCTCGCCACTGCGGCGGCGCGCGCCGTCCTGGACACCATGATCGAGATGGACGCACCTGCCGCAGCCACGGCGGCAGGGGAGCGGCTGCGCGCCGGCCTCGAGGTGCTGGGTGGCGTGACGGCGGTGCGCGGATTCGGCCTGCTGCTGGCCGCCGAGCTTCATCAGGAGCTCGACCGCAGTGCCGCTGACGTAGCCGCCGGGTGCCTGGCCGCGGGCCTCGTCGTCAACGCCGTCACGCCCAGCGCGGTGCGCTTCGCCCCGCCGCTGGTCGTCTCCGACGATGAGATCGACGAGGCGGTCGGCCGTTTCGCCGCCGTGCTGGCCGCGCCGATCGAGCCTGCCGGAGGGTGACGTCGTGAGTATCTTCCGCCGCAAGCAGCGCCCCGCGGATCGCCTTCGGTGCCAGGACGAGTTCGGCGACGAGCAGGCGGCCGAGCCCCAGGTACGCCATGTGCTGGACATCGACGACCTCAGCACAGCCGAGGTGGTCGAGGTGCTGAATCGCGCCAAGGCGGGCGACCGGACGAACGTGTTGGAGGATCGCGGCGTCGCCCTGTACTTCCAGAAGCCCTCGGCGCGCACCCGACACTCCACTGAGTTGGCGGTGGTGCACCTGTCGGGACATCCGGTCACCGTGACCGATCAGGAGGTCGGCATCGACAGCCGTGAGAGCGCTGAGGACCTGGCGCGCACCCTGGCCTGCTATCACGCCATCATCGGGGCGCGGGTCTTCGACCACAGCATCCTGGAGCGCATGGCAGCGGTGTCGCCGGTGCCGGTCGTGAACCTGCTCTCCGATCGCGCCCACCCCCTCCAGGCGCTGGCCGACCTGCTGACCATCCACGAGGTCTTCGGCTCGTTCGAGGGGCGCAGCGTGGCCTACGTGGGCGATGCCAACAACGTGGCCGGCTCGCTGGCCTTGGGCGCCGGGCGGACCGGCGTGGCATTCCACATCGCCTCGCCGCCGGGCTACGGCTTCGGCGAGGAGCAGCTGGCCCGCCTGCGGGCGGCCGGCACCGAGGTTCGCAGCTTCGAGGACCCCCGGGCGGCCGTGGCGGGCGCTGACGCCGTCTACACCGACGTCTGGGCGTCCATGGGCCAGGAGGACGAGGAGGAGCAGCGGCAGCGGGACTTCGCCGGCTTCACGGTGACCCCCGAACTGATGGACGCCGCGGCCCCACAGGCCATCTTCCTGCACTGCCTGCCCGCCCGCCGGGGCGAGGAGGTGGCCGCCGAGGTCATCGACGGCCCCCGCTCGCGGGTCTGGCAGCAGGCCGCCAACCGCTTCGGTGCGGCCAAGGGTCTGTTCTGGTGGCTCGCGAGCCCCACGGTGAGCCAAACCCCCAGGAAGGAGACCAGCCCATGACCTCCGGCAATGTCGGCAAGCGACAGCGCCAGCACATCATCGAGCGCCTACTCAGCGACGAGGCCGTCAGCAGCCAGGAGCAGCTCGTGGATCTGCTGGCCGCGCGCGGCGTGAGTGCCACGCAGGCCACAGTGTCACGCGACCTCGACGATCTCGGAGCCGTCAAGGTGCGCGTGGGTGGTGGAGCGGGCGTCTACGCCGTGCCCGTTCCCGCCGAGGAGCGCGCCATGGGCGACGACCACCTGCGTCGTGTGCTCAGCGACTGGGTCATCGAGGTCGGCCGCTCCGCCAACCTCGTCTGCCTGCGCACACCACCGGGCTCGGCTCATGTCGTCGGCTCGGCCCTCGACCGGGCGGGGCTGGCCGATGTGCTTGCCACTGTGGCCGGCGACGACACGCTCCTGGTGGTGGCCGCCGAGGACAGCGACGCCGGCGCCCTCGCCGCGCGGTTGCGTGCCCGCGCCGGCCTGCCTCCCGAGTCGCCGTCCCGTACACCTAAGGAGCGTGTCACATGAATTCGACTTCTCTTCGATCAGCGGTCTTCGTCATGCCGGCGGAGGCCGGAATCCAGTGTCCACCGGTCGCGGCCGCCTCGCGCGGCGATCGCCTCGACATCA
This sequence comes from bacterium, assembly GCA_026706565.1. Taxonomy (GTDB): domain Bacteria; phylum Actinomycetota; class Acidimicrobiia; order Acidimicrobiales; family CATQHL01; genus VXNF01. The sequence goes on along the minus strand of JAPOYM010000030.1, from coordinate 9,323 downwards.
CAGAGGTGGACTGAACCATGACGCAGACATCGCCGCAGCCGGGGGCTCCCCGAAAGGTCGTCCTGGCCTACTCCGGCGGCCTGGACACGTCGGTGATCCTGCGCTGGCTGCAGGTCACCTACGGCTGCGAGGTGGTGACCTTCACCGCCGACCTGGGCCAAGGGGAGGAGTTGGAGCCGGCCCGCGCCAAGGCCGCCGCGCTGGGCGTGACCGAGATCCGCGTCGAGGACCTGCGCGAGCCCTTCGCCCGCGACTTCGTGTTCCCCATGTTCCGCGCCAACGCCGTCTACGAGGGCGAGTACCTGCTCGGCACCTCCATCGCCCGGCCGCTCATCGCCAAGCGCCTCGTGGAGATCGCCGCTGAGACCGGTGCCGACGCCATCGCCCACGGCGCCACCGGCAAGGGCAACGACCAGGTGCGCTTCGAGTTGGGGGCCTACGCGCTGGCACCCGGAATCAAGGTGATCGCGCCGTGGCGCATCTGGGACCTCACCTCCCGCGAGCGCCTCCTGGCCTACGCGGAGGAGCACGGCATCCCCATCATGGCCAGCGCGGCTGGCGGCTCCCCGTACTCCGAGGACGCCAACCTGCTGCACATCTCCTACGAGGGCGGACGCCTGGAGGACCCCTGGCTGGAGCCCGAACCCTCCATGTGGCGCTGGACGGTGGCCCCCACCGAGGCGCCCGACGAGCCGCTCCACCTGGAGATCAGCTTCGAGCGCGGCGACGCCGTGGCCATCGACGGCCGCTCACTGCCGCCGGGTGCGCTGCTCGCCGAGCTGAACGCCCTCGGATCGGCCCACGGCGTGGGACGCCTCGACCTGGTGGAGAACCGCTACGTGGGCATGAAGTCCCGCGGTGCCTACGAGACGCCCGGCGGGACGATCCTGCTGCGCGCCCACCGGGCCATGGAGTCGCTCACGCTGGACCGCGAGGTAGCGCACCTGAAGGACGAGTTGATGCCCCGCTACGCCTCGCTCGTCTACAACGGCTACTGGTGGAGCCCGGAGCGCCGCATGTTGCAGACGGCCATCGATCACAGCCAGCAGCTCGTCAGCGGCGTCGTGCGCCTGCAGCTCTACAAGGGCAACGTCACGATCGTGGGCCGCCGTTCCTCCCACAGCCTCTTCGACCCGGCCATCGCCACCTTCGAGGAGGACGAGGGCGCCTACCACCAGGGCGACGCCGAGGGCTTCATCAAGCTGCACGCCCTGCGGCTCAGGACCGCGGCGCTGCGAGCCGCGGCTGCGAGCCGCGAACGGCGGAACCGATGACCGCTGACGACGGCGCACAGCCCCTCCGGTCCGCGCAGGCCGCCGGGCGGTCCGGCACCCTGTGGTCGGGACGCCTCGAGGCGGCGCCGGCTGAGGAGTTGATGGCTTTCACGGCCAGCCTGCCGTACGACCGACGGCTGGCGGGCGATGACATCGCCGCCTCGCACGCCCACGTGCGGGGCTTGGTGCGCGTCGGGCTGCTCAGCGAGGAGGACGGCGACGCCGTTGCCGGCGCCCTCGAGGCAGCTGCGGCCGAACTGGCGTCGGGCGACTTCGTCTTCGCTCCCGGCGACGAGGACATCCACACCGCCGTCGAGCGCCGGGTGACCGAACTGGCCGGCGCGGCGGGGGCCCGCCTGCACACCGCCCGCAGCCGCAACGACCAGGTGGCGTGCGACCTGCGGCTGTTCGTGAAGCGCGAGCTCCTCGCCACCGGACGGGGCGTTCTCGACTTGCAGCAGGTGCTGGCGGGGCGTGCGGAGGAGGCCGGCTGTGCCCGGCTGCCGGCGTACACGCATCAGCAGCGGGCACAGCCGGTCCTGTTGGCGCACCATCTGCTGGCGCACTGCTGGGCGCTGGCCCGCGACCTCGACCGTCTGATCGACGCCTACCGCCGGGCCGACGTGTCGCCGCTGGGCGCCGGCGCCGGGGCCGGGACCTCCCTGCCGATCGATCCCGACGCCACCGCCGCCGACCTGGGCTTCGCGGCCCGCTTCGAGAACTCCCTCGACGCCGTGAGCGACCGCGACTTCGTAGCCGAGAGCCTCTTCACGCTGGCGCTGCTGGGCGTACACCTGTCGCGCCTCGGCGAGGAGATCGTCTGGTGGGCCAGCGCGGAGGTCGGCTTCCTGCGCCTCGACGACGCTTGGGCCACCGGCAGCTCGATGATGCCTCAGAAGAAGAACCCCGACGTGGCCGAACTGGCGAGGGGCCGCTCCGGCCGACTCATCGGCAACCTCGTCGGCCTGCTGGCGACCCTCAAGGGCCTGCCGCTGGCCTACAACCGCGACCTGCAGGAAGACAAGCCGCCGCTGTTCGACTCCCTTGCGCAGATGCAGGGCGCTCTGGCCGCCCTGTCCGGCCTGCTGGATACGGCAGCCTTCGACACGGCGCGCATGGCTGCCGCCGCCGACGACCCGCTGCTCGCCGCCACCGACTTGGCCGAGGTGCTGGTAGGCCGGGGCGTGCCGTTCCGCCGGGCCCACGAGCGCATCGCCGGGGCAGTGCGCGCCGCCCTGGCGGGCGAGGGCGACTTCGCCGATCTGGCTGCCGCAGAGGTCGGCCCCGAGGCCCTCGACATCCTCCGACCCGGCGGAACGCTGGCGAGGCGCACGAGCCCCGGAGGCGGCGGACCCGCTGCCGTCGCCGTCCAGCGCGAGCGATTCGCGGCGCGCCTAGCGGCCGACGCCGCCCGCCTCAACGTCTTGGACAAGTGATCGGCGGCGGCCTGCTCGAGTGTCATTCCGGCGCAGCCGGGATCCAGGCCCCGACGGCCTGCTCGGTGCTGATCCAGCGGTGAGCAACATCCCGGAGCGCTCGTTCTTCGAGCGTCCGGTCACCGCCGTCGCCCCGGAGTTGTTGGGCATGGTGCTGGCCTGCGGTGACCGCGCCGGGCGCATCGTGGAGGTGGAGGCCTACGGCGGCGCGGAGGATCCGGCTAGCCACGGCCATCGGGGCCGGACGCCGCGCAACGAGGTAATGTTCGGCCCGCCCGGGCATCTCTACGTGTACTTCAGCTACGGGATGCACTGGTGCGCCAACGTGGTCTGCGAGCCCGACGGCCGCTGCGGCGCCGTGCTTATCCGCGCCTTGGCCCCGCTCTGCGGCGTCGAGGACATGCGGGCCGACCGTCCCAAGGCGCGCCGCTGCCGGGATCTCTGCAGCGGCCCCGCCAAGCTCACCGCGGCGCTCGGCATCGCCGGCGGTCACAACGGCCTAGACCTCCTCGCCCCCGCCTCGCCGGTGACCATCCACCAGCGTGACTCCAGCCCGCCCGACCTCGCCACCAGCGGCCGCATCGGCATCAGCGCGGCCAGCGAGCGTCCCTGGCGCTGGTACGTGGCGGGCGACCCCAACGTCTCCCGCCCACCCCGCTGACGCGGGGGTCGGGAGAACTCAGGAGCTAGAGGATGGGTCCTCTCGGAGCCCCGAGTGGCCCTCGATTCGCGCCAGCCGCTCACGCACAGCCGTGAGTCGGTCCTGCACGCCGGTGAGTTCCTTTCGCACGCCGACGATGTCCTGGCGCATCCAGATAACCACGAGGGTCAGGAGGCCGAGGATCGGTCCAAGGATCGCCGCGTCCATGTCCGCAGGCTAGGCCACCGCTGCCGGTAGGGCTTCGGCGCGCCGGACGCAGCCGGCCGGTCCGTGGCGATATAGCTCTGCTGAGGCGAGTGCTGGCTGTGCCGCGACGAGCGTTCCTTCGATAATCATCAGAATTCATGATGCTGTAGAAGAAATCACAATGCAACGTGTCTCTCCTATCCGGGTTCTCCGCCGTCCGAGGAGTAGCGTGGCGGTGTGGTCGATGTGCTCCAAGGCCGGGTGGCGGCGGTCTGCGTCGGCAAGGTCTGGGAGTTGGACTCCAGCGGCCGCAGCATCGCCAGCGCATTCGTGAAGCGGCCCGTCGAGGGACGGGTGCCTGTCCACCGCCGAGGCGTCGAGGGCGACGAGCACGTCTACGAGGGCCACGGCGGCGAGGACGGTGCCGTGCTCGTCTACTCCCGCGACCACTACCCGTTCTGGCGCGACGAGGGAGTCGACATCCCCGAGGCCGGAGCGTTCGCCGAGAACCTCACTGTGGACGGCTTGACCGAGGCGGAGGTACACATCGGCGACACCTTCGAGGTGGGGTCCTGCGTCATGCAGGTCAGCGAGCCGCGGTCGCCCTGTTACAAGATCGCCGCCCGCTACGGCCGCAAGGACATCTCCATCGTGGTGCAGGACACCGGCTTCACCGGCTACCTCCTGCGCGTTCTGCAGGAGGGCCGCACGGGCGCCGGCGACGAGATGCGCCTCGTGGAACGGGACACCTCCCACGGCTGCACCGTCGCCGAGGCCGGCCGAGTACTCAACGTGGACCGCAACGACCTCGACGCCGCCCGGCGGCTCATCGAGATCGACGCCCTCAGTGCGGGCATCAAGCGCACCCTCGCGGCCCGCATCGCCCGCCGCGAGAAACTCGGCCCCGACCTCGACCGCCTCTACCTCTCGGGGAAGGTCGAGACCTAGCCCGCCGGGGCCTCAGACGTCGCCGGGTGTGGCGCAGCTCGGCATGGCGTTGACCTCGGCGAAGATGTCTATGTAGCTCGTCACGGCGTCGCCGTCGCGGGCCGTCACCGTGAACGGGGGGTCGCTGCCGCCGGCGAGGATCTCCGCGTAGGCGAGGCGGTCAGCGAGGTACGTCTCCCAGTCGGCCAGCCAAGCAGCCACGAGCTCGGCGTCGGATCCGACGACGTCTTCGGCCTCTGCCCGCAGTTCCGCGACCATCTCCTCGAACAGCACGGTGGAGGTTCTGATCTGACCCGCCCGGTCCTCGGGCCCGGTCGCCTCGGACGCCCCCGGCAGCAGACCGGCGGCCTCGGCCTTGGATGCGCAGATGTCTTCGGCGTCGAGGGTGAAGACGACATTGTCTAGTTCGTCGGGATGGCCGCTCGGCGCCAGCGGGGAGAACGCCCAGATCCAGAACCCGGCCATCACCAGCAGCGCCGCGATCGCCGCCGTCGCCCCGGCACGGCTCTTCGGCAGCCATTGCGGCTTGCCGGGGCCCCCAGCGCTGTCGGGATCGACGCCGCGCATCGAGTCGAGCCAGTTCTGAGCCTCTCGTCGCTGGTAAGAGCTCATTGCCGACCCGCCTCCCCCCCGGACGCCTCATCCTCAGCAGCCGGTGCCGGCGCTTGCTCCGGCGGCTCTTGCTCCGGCGGCTCAGGCGGCGGCTCGGGCGGCGCTTGCTCCAGCGCTTCGGGCGGCGGTTCGGGCGGCGCTTGCTCCAGCGCTTCGGGCGGCTCGGGCGGCGCTTGCTCCGGCGGCTCGACCGCCACCTCGATGATCACGGCGCTTCCTCCCGAGGCTGACTCCGCAGCCCGCGGGATCTGGTTCACGACGGTGCCCGGCTCCACTCCTGCGCGCGGCACTTCCGACACCCGGAAATCGAGGTAGGCCTCCTCGATGGCGTTGACGGCCTCCTCCCGCGGCAGGTCGATCACCGACGGCACTTCCACGACCAACGGGTACTGGGTGGTCGTCGTCGTGGGGATGCTCGCAGAGAACGGCCGCGCCGCGAGCCCTTCGTGGATGCGGGCCATCACCAGCCCGAAGATCTCCGCCGGGTACGAACCGCCGGTCACGTCGCGCTCGGTGGTGGGCGGCTCCATGGGGATCTGCGCGTCCGGGAAGCCCACCCACACCGCCGTCGTGTACTGCGGGGTGTAGCCGGTGAACCCGGCGTCCACGAAGTTCTCCGCGGTGCCGGTCTTGCCGGCCACCCGCCGCCCCGCAACGGCGGCCCGCCGCCCGGTGCCCCCCTCGACCACCTCGACCATCACGTCGGTCATCTCATCGGCGATCCGGCTGTCGAGCACCCGCGTTGAACGCGGCTCGTGCTCGTAGAGCACTGTGCCGTCCAGCCGAGCGACCCGCGTGACCATCGTCGGGCGCACGTAGATGCCTCGACGGGCGAACGTGGAGTACGCCGCGGCCATGTCCAGGGTGGTCACGTCCTCGCTTCCCAGCACCGCGGCCAGCACGGGTTGCAGCGGCGACGCGACCCCCAGGCGCTGCGCCATGGCGACGCCGGCCTGCGGCGTCACGTCCTCCATGAGTTGGGCGAACACCGTGTTGACCGACCGCACCAACGCCTCGCGCAGCGTCATGAGCCCGCCGCCGCCGGCGGTGGAGAAGTTGCTGACCTCCCAGATCTCCTCCAGCCCCGGGATGGGAAGCTCGATCTCGGAGGGGGCCGGGTAAAGGGCGCTCATCTGGATGCCCTGCTCGAGGGCCGCTGCCAGCACGAACGGCTTGAACCCCGACCCCGCTTGGCGGCCGCCCTGGGTTGCGAGGTTGAACCGGGCCGAGGCCGCCTCGCCGAAGAAGTCGCGCCCGCCGACCATGGCCTCCACGTGCCCCGTGTCGTTGCGGATCACCACGATCGCCGCCGAAGGCCCGTCCTCGGCGGGCAGGATCGTCGCGAGAGCCGCCTCGGCGGCGCGCTGCACCTCGGGCTTCAGGGTGGTGTAGATGTGCAGCCCTCCCTCGAACAGCAACCGCACCCGCTCTTCGGAGGTGGCGCCGAAGCGCTGGTCGGCGAGGATCCACTGCCTCACCTCCTCCACGAAGTGCCCGTACTCGTACTCCTCCTCGAGGGTGGCCACACGGGGCGCTAGGCGCAAGGGCTCGGTGCGGGCCTGCTCGAACTCCTTGTCGGTGATCCACTCGTTGGCGAGCATCCGCTCGAGCACCGCCTCTCGGCGCTGGATGGCCGAGGGCCTGTTGTCGTAAGGGTTGCGCGCCGACGGCGCCTGGATCAGCCCGGCCAGCAGGGCCGCCTCGGCGAGGGTCAGCTCGTCGAGCTCCTTGTCGAAGTACTCCTCGGCCGCGGTCAGCACCCCGTAGGCGCCCTCGCCGAAGTTCACGGTGTTCAAGTACTGAAGGAGGATGAACTCCTTGGTGTAGGCGCGCTCGAGTTGCAGCGCCAGGGCGATCTCGGCGATCTTGCGGCTGGCGGTGATCTCGGTTCGGTCCAGGAAGGCGCGGCCCACGTACTGCTGGGTGATGGTGGAGCCGCCCTGGAGGACGCCGTCCACGGAGATGTTCGAGCGGGCCGCTCTCAGCAGCGCCCGCACGTCCACCCCCTGGTGCTGCCAGAAGCGCTCGTCCTCGATGGCCACGACGGCGTCCTGCAGGATACGCGGCGCCTCGTCGAGGGAGTCCAGGCTCCGCCGGTGCTGCTCGCCGCGGAAGGCGGTGATGAGGCGGCCCTCGCCGTCGTAGATGAACGAGGATTGGGCCGTCGCAGGCAGCGACACCTGCAGGTCGCGCGTCTCATAGGTGCAGGCGCCGACGGCGAGGGCGACGGCGAGGGCCGCCGAGCTTGCGCGCAGGGCGCTGTGGCGGCGTGCGAGAATAGAGGACACGGCTACGTTCAGAGCCTAGGAGAGCAGCCCCGGCGCACCACGGCACGGGCAGCGCCGCGAATCCATGCGACTCGGGCGCACGGTCCTCGGCGCTCCCCACCGCAGCCGGCGAGCCACGAGACCGCAGCGACACGCAGGCCGACACACAGGACGGGACGGCGCAGGAATGAGCAGGCAAGCAGCGACGCGGGGCGAAGGGGTGCTCGACGACCTCGCCGAGAGGGGGCTCGTCCACGACACCACCGATCAGACCGCACTGAGGTCGCTGCTGGCGGCGCCGCCGACGGTGCTCTACCTGGGCATCGACCCTTCGGCCGCCAGCCTGCACCTCGGCAGCCTCATCGGCGTCCTAGTGCTGCGGCGCTTCGCCGAGGCCGGGCACAGGCCGCTGGCCCTGGTGGGCGGCGCCACGGGCATGGTGGGCGACCCCAGCGGCCGCTCCGACGAGCGCAACCTGCTGGACGCCGAGACGCTCGAGGCCAACGTGGCGGCTGTCCGCAGCCAGTACGCCGCCCTCGCCGGCGTGGCCGAGGCCGACGTCGTCAACAATCACGACTGGACGGCCCCGGTCGGCATCATCGAGTTCCTGCGGGACGTCGGCAAGCACGTCACCGTGAGCCAGATGCTGGCCCGCGAGTCGGTGCGCAGCCGGCTCGCCGGCGATCAGGGCATCTCGTTCACCGAGTTCAGCTACATGCTCCTGCAGGCCTTCGACTTCTGGTGGCTCCACAGCGAGCGGGGCTGCCGCCTGCAGGTGGGCGGCTCGGACCAGTGGGGCAACATCGTGGCGGGCATCGACCTCATCCGCCGGCGCTCCGGCGCTCCGGCGCACGGTCTGACCTGGCCGCTGCTGACCCGCGCCGACGGCCAGAAGTTCGGCAAGACCGCCGAGGGGACCGTCTGGCTGGACGGCGCCCGCACCCTCCCGTTCGACCTGCACCAGTACCTGCTGCGCACCGACGACGCCGACGTAGGGCGCCTGCTGGCCCAACTCACCCTGCTGCCGATGCCCGAGGTGCGCGAGATCGCCGCCGAGCACAGCACCGCGCCCGAACGGCGCCTCGCCCAGCGGCGCTTAGCTGACGAGGTAACGGAGTTCGTCCACGGCGCGGAGGCGGTGGCGAGGGCCAACCTGGCTGCTGAGGCTCTCTACGGCACCGCCCCGCTCAGCGGCGAGATGCTGGGCGCGCTGGCAGGCCACGAGCCTCCTCACGCCACGGCGCCGCCCCCCGCAGGCACCCCCGGAGACAGCCCCGCAGGCACCCCCGGAGACAGCCCCGCAGGCACCCCCGGAGACAGCCCCGCAGGCACCCCCGGAGACAGCCCCGCAGGCACCCCCGGAGACAGCCCCGCAGGCACCCCCGGAGACAGCCCCGCAGGCACCCCCGGAGACAGACGGTCTGCCATCGTCGCCCCCGCGGTGGTTCCCAGGGACGACCTCGAAGGACCCGAGGCCCTCGTGGGGCTGCTCGTGGCCTCGGGGCTCTGCGCCTCGCGCGCCGACGCGCGCCGCCAACTCGGCCAGTCGGCCGTCTCGGTGAACCGCACCCGGGTGGCGCGCCGCGACGTGGCGCCGGAGTGGCTGATCGACGGACGCTTCCTGCTGCTGCAGCGCGGCCCCCGCGAGCGCCGCCTCGTGATAGTCGAGCCCTGAGCGGCGCTCGGGACGCGAGACCCCGAGGGTGGTTGCGGGCGCGGGGCCAAGCGGATACAGTGACCGCCCACCTTCGTACTCGGACGCGCCGGACGCAGATCGCACCGGCGGGACAGCGAGGCGGAGAACGGACGAAACCTCGTGCGCGCAACCTTGTGCGCGTCGTCGGTGTCCCCCTGCGGGACCCGGCGGCCGGTGCGCTCCTTGAGAACGGAAGAGAAGACGAATGCCAGTGCGGGTGGCCTCGTCGGAGTCCTGTCCGGC
>JAPOYM010000092.1 GCA_026706565.1 bacterium | reverse complement strand
ACCCCTCGAGCCGCCCGTACGAGACTGACGCGCCGGCGAACCGCCTCGCGGCCCGGAGGAGCATCACTGTTGTTAGGTTCACCTAATTAGGTTACCCTAACAACCTGTGCAGGACGGCAGAAACAGCGGGACGTTAGCTGTGGAGGGCGTGACGCTGCGGCACCGGGACCGGAGTCTGCTGAGCGAGCTCTGGCTGCACGTCGAACCGGGCGAACTGATTGCGGTCATGGGCCCGTCGGGGGCAGGGAAGACCACCCTGCTGCGCACCGTGGCGGGACTGGCGGCTCCGGACTCGGGATCCATCTCCCGTCCGGGAGACCGGGTGGCGGTGGTGTTCCAGGATCCGCGGCTGCTGCCGTGGCGCACCGCGCTGGAGAATGTGGAACTGGTCTGCGAGGCCGGCGGCAAGCACCGGGCGCGTGACTGGCTGGGGCGGGTCGGGCTCGCCGGGGACGTGGACCTCTTCCCGGCGGCGCTCTCGGGCGGCATGCGCCAGCGGGTGGCGGTGGCCCGGGCGCTGGCCTACGACGCGCCGGTGGTCCTGGTCGACGAGCCCTTCGCCAGTCTCGACGGCCCGACCGCCACAGCGCTCCGGGACGAATTGGCCACCCATCTGCGCGACCAGAAGCGGACCGTGCTGTGGGTGACCCACCACCAGGACGAAGCCGACGCCGTGGCCGAGCGCACCCTTGTCATGGGCGGCCCGCCGAGCGGCGACTGGCGGATCGAAACGGCGCCCTGACCGGGATCCCCCAACCGGGACCTCCGAACCCGAACCCCCCTAACCCGAACCCCCGAACCCGAACCCCCTAACCCGAACCGAAGGGAAGCACCCATGAGACGCGCAACTGCCGGGCTCAGGATCATCGCCATCATCGCCGCACTGGCGCTTGCGGCGGCCGCCTGCGGCGACGACGACGCTACGAGCGCACCGGCCCCGCAGCCGGCTCCGGCGGTGACGGAGAGTCCGCCGCCGCCGGAGCCCGCACCCCCGGCACCCGAACCGGCCCCCCAGCCGGCGCCCGCAGACCCGGAGCCTGCGCCGCCCCCCGAACCGGCACCCGCCCCGCCTCCTCCAGAGCCCTCCCCGGCGCCGCCCGAGCCCGCGCCCGCCCCGCCGCCACCGGAGCCTCCGCCGCCGGCCGCGCCCGAGCCGCTCGCCGAACTGCGGATCTACCACCCCGAGACGCTGGCGTTCGCCGCGCCGTTCACGATGCTCGACACCACAGGACCGCTGGCCGAGATGGCCGAGGCCGTCAGCACCAACGTCTGGAACACACCCGACGTGCTGCGCGCGATCCTGGTCAACGGCGACACCGAAGTCGCCGCAGTGCCCAGCTATGTGGGGGCCAACCTCTTCAACCGGGGCGTGGACCTGCGCATGGCGGCTGTCGTGGTGTGGGGGTTGATCTGGCTGGTCGGACCCGAGGGCACACCGGCCACCTGGGAGAGTGTGCGCGGCCAGACCGTGATGATCCCGTTCCCCAACGACATGCCCGACCTGGTCTTCCGGTTCCTGGCCGCCTCCAACGGGCTCACGCCCGGCGAGGACTTCCAGATCGAGTACTACTCGCAGCCGCCGGAGATCATCGGCCGGCTGGCCACCGGCGGCGGGATCTGGGCCGTGCTGCCCGAACACGTCGTGACCCTGGCGCTCGCCAACGCCAAGCAGAACGGCCAGGCCATCGGGCGGGTCTTCGACCTGCAGGCCGAGTGGGCGGCCGCAACGGGATCCTCGCCCCGCATCCCCCAGGCGGGGATCGTGGTGCGCGGCGAGCTGCTCGAGCGTCCGGAGGCGGTCGCCGCGCTGCTCGACGCCCTGGAGACCTCCGTGGCCGTCGTGAACGCCGCCGCGCCCGACACCCTGGCCGCTCTCTCCGAAGCCTCCGGCGTACCGCCCCCCGTCATCGGGCAGGTCATCCCCCGGCTCAACCTGGAGGTCGTGGCCGCGGCCCAGGCCCAGGAGGAGCTCGAGCAGTTCTTCGGCCAGCTCGCCACCCTGTCGCCCGACATCATCGGCGGCGGGCTGCCGGACGCGGCGTTCTACCTCCCCGATCCGCGGTGACGACCCTCCTGGAGGCCGGCGGGCCTCCGGCCGCCCACCCCTCCGTCCGAGCCGGCAGGCGGCGCCTGCAGGCCGGCTCGGGAGCCGGGCTGGGCATCGGCGCGATCATCGCCGTCTGGGCTATCCTGGCGGCCCGCGAGCCGGAACTGATCATGCCCAGCCCGGCCGAGACGCTCGCCGCCATCGGGGATCTGGCAGCCGACGGTGTGCTGGGGTCGGCACTCGCCACCACGCTGGGGCGGGCGGTCATCGGCGTGGCGCTGGCGCTGGCGGTCGGGGCCCTGTGGGGTGCCCTCAACGGCGTGTCGCGCTGGGCCCTGTCGATCAGCCAGCCCGCGCTGGCCGCCTCGCTGTCGGTGCCGCCGATCGTGCTGGCCGTCCTGGGCCTCACCTGGTTCGGCCCCGGAGCTGCCACCACCCGGCTGGTGATCATTGTCGTGGCGACCCCGCTGATCGTCATCGCTGTCCAGGAGGCCGTCCGCAACATCGACACGGACCTGTTGGAGATGGGCGCCGCCTTCGGGCTGTCCCGCTGGCTGAGCGCCCGCCACATCGTCATCCCGGCCATCACCTCCCCGGTGCTGGCAGCCGCCTCGGTGACGGTCGGCCAGGCGCTGCGCGTCGCCGTCATGGCCGAGCTGCTCTCCGCCACGGACGGAGTCGGCGCCACCATCGCCCGCGCCCGGGCGAACCTCGAGACGGCCGACGTCTTCGCCTGGACACTCGTGCTCATCGCCGTCGTCCTGGTCATCGAACTCGCCATCCTGCGGCCCTTCACCAACCACCTCCTGCGGTGGCGAGCCACCACCACCTGAACCGAGAGAACCATCCCGACCATCCCGACCATCCCCGGCCCAGCCCGGCCCAGACCGAGACCCACGACAAGACCCATCTCAAGGCCCAACCCAAGACCATCACGGGACCCATGACAGGAGGAGCACCATGACGACCGATGAAGGAACCGGCACGGCGACCTTCGGCAGCACGAACATCGAGAAGATGCCGGGGTACGTGCTACTGGCCCGCCTCGGCAAGCGAGTGCTGCGACCCGGAGGCCGCGAACTGACGAGGGAGGTGCTGAGCGGGCTGAACATCACCCCGGCAGATCACGTCGTGGAGTTCGCCCCCGGATTGGGCGCCACCGCGCAACTGATCTTCCGGAGCCGCCCCGCCGGCTACGTGGGGGTGGAACGCGACGAGCAAGCCGCGGCGGCGTTCAACGCCCGCATCGTGGACAGCCGCTACCGCTGCATCGTGAGCAGCGCCCAGAACTCCGACCTCGACGACGGCTCGGCCGACGTCGTGATGGGCGAGGCGATGCTGTCCATGCAGTCCGACGACAACAAGAAGCGCATCATCGCCGAGGCCCACCGGATCCTGCGACCCGGCGGCCGCTACGGCATCCACGAACTCTGCCTGAAGCCCGAGGACCTAGACGGCGGCATCCAGAGCCAGGTTCGGGGCGACCTCTCCCGGGCGATCCGCGTGGGCGCCCGACCGATGACCTCACCCGACTGGCGCGCCCTGCTGGAGGAGGCCGGCTTCGAGATCCGCCACGAGTCCACCGTCCCCCAGAGGCTCCTGGAACCGCGACGGCTCATCCAGGACGAGGGGCCGCTGCGTGCCGCAAGGGTCGTCTGCAACGTCCTGCGCAGCCCCAAGGCCCGCAAGCGGATCATCACGATGCGCAGGACCTTCCGCCGCCACGCCGACCACCTCGCCGCCATCGGCATCGTCGCCGTCAGACCCTGGTCCGAATCCTGGTCCTAGACCCGGGCCGGTGATCGGTGCCGCCCCGGCGGTGCAGAGACTCGACGGCGTTCTGTGCGGGATCCTCGTTCTACGCATCGAGACGGGGTGATGCTCACTCCCGCTCGCCGTGGTCGTAGAACTGGACGTAGAACTCGGCGTCGGGGGACGGCTCCACGTGGTGATAGGCGCCGGGAACGATCAGGACGCGATCCCCCGGTCTCGCCTCGATCCGCCGCTGCGCATCCTCCTCGGCGAACAGCACCGAGCCTGCGAGCACCACCAGCTCCCCCCAGACCGTGGTGACGTGTGCCCGCGACAGTCCCGCCGGCATGGTGGCGGCGGTGAAGGTGCGCGTGCGGCGGCCCCGAACCGCCGTTGCCGGAATCTCCGGCGGTGTGGAGGTCACCCCTGCGCCGCCTCGCTGCGCTCTGGGGGTCGGGGCACGGTGCTCGGTTGGCCTAGAGGGTGAGCTCGGTGCGGACGCCGCGCATGTCCATCTCGAACTCGATCTCACGGACCGGGGGGCGGGAGTTGATCCAGCGCAGGCCGTGACGTGAGGCCTCGCCGA
>JAPOYM010000041.1 GCA_026706565.1 bacterium | reverse complement strand
CTGCTCCAGCCGGCGCTGCCGGCGCGGCGCTTGGTCCACCGTGGTGAACCGCCCGCCGAAGCGGCGCCGACGGGTCAGTGCGACGGCCCGGTCGGGGGCCGCCGTCTCGTCGGGCGCCTCCGCTCTCTCCGGCCCCGGGGGAGGGTTGAAGTACACCGTCGGTGCGACCCGGCCGTAACGATCCTCGTCGGGCAACTCGCAAACGGCCCCGAAGACGACAACACGAAGCACGGACGGTCTCACGACCAACTCGGGGCCCGAGGTGACGCGTTCGGGGCGGATCGGGTCGCGGCGAGCCTGCTTGGGGCTCGCGCGCTTCCTAGACTAGCCGCCCCGCCCTCGTAGCTCAGGGGACAGAGCAGGGGACTTCTAATCCCAAGGCCGCAGGTTCGAATCCTGCCGGGGGCGCGCCGAACCGGTGTCATCGTCCAGACCGAGCCCCCCCCTACGGGCGGTGGGCGCCGCTGGTGAGGTTCCCGGCCCCGGAGGCGGCGGTCAGTTCATTGACGCCCAGATGAGTTGGTCGCCGTCGTAGAGCTTCGGCACCACGGTGGCGTCGAGCATGGCGAGCCAGTCGGGCTTGGTCTCGTAGACGCCCAAGTCGACGAGGTTCTCGATCTCCTCGCCGAGCCGCGCCACGTTCATCTGGCCGATGACCAGGCCGTCGGGGGTCACGTCCTCGATGATCTGCTGGTCGGTCGTCCAGCGGTACAGCTCGTGCTCCCGTGCCAGGAACATCTGGTTGCCAGCCGCCTCGATGCGCTCGAAGGCCAGGTTGATGGCCTCCTCGGGGTTGTCGGCGGCGAAGTAGTAGCCGCGCAGGCCGGCCCGCACGAAGTCCTCCACCACCGTGGGGTGCTCCTCGTAGAACGAGCGCGTTGTCATGTAGATGGCGAAGCTCGCCGGCACGCCGTAGTCCAGCGGGTCGAAGGTGATGTAGTCGATGCCCGCGAGGTCCAGCCAGCGCGGCTCGTTGGAGCGGTACACCGGCAGGGCCTCGATGCCCAGGGCGAAGTGCTCGACGGGGTTGAAGCCCTCTAGGAGCAACTCCTCGAAGGTCCCGCGCTGGAGGCCGGCTTCGGCGATCATGGCCTGGATGGCGATGGGGATGTCGCCCTTGATGCCCATCGTCATGCCCTCTAGGTCGGGGAGGTCCGCAACTCCCGAAGCGGGGTCGATGAGCAGCTGGGAGATCGCGGTGTGCCCTAGTTGGGCGAAGCCCATCAGGTCGGCGTCGCCCCGGATGTTCGTCGTGACGAGTTCGCCGAAGGTGGCGGTGACGCCGAGTTGCACGGTGCCTGCGGCCAGCGCGGCGCTGTTGCCGGGGGCGAAGCCGGGCTGGATCGTCACGTCGAGGCACATGTCGTCGAAGTAGCCTCGGTCCTCCGCCACGACGACCTCGATGATGCCCGCGGCGGCGGCCAGGTCGAAGCCGGTCATGAAGGTGAGCGGCCCGGCGGCCCGGTTGGCCTCGCAGCGCTCAGGCGTGCCGAAGCGGGGCAAGCCGTCGGGGCCGATCGCCGCTTGCGCGGCCACCTCCGCTGCAACGGCCTCGGCCGCTTCGGCGGCTGCTGCCGCGGCCTCCTCGGCCTGCGCGATCAGCTCCTCCGCCTCGGCCTGAGCGGCGGCGGCGTCGGCCTGCGCGGCCGCGGCCTCGGTCTGAGCGCTGGCGGCCTCGGCCTGCGCGGCGGACGCCGCCTCCTGCGCCGCCGCGAGCGCCGCTTCTGCGGCCTCCAAGTCGGCCTGGTTGCCTTCGGCCGCTGCCCTGGCGACGTCGGCGGCGGCGATCGCTTCGTTGGCCAGAGCGGTCGCGGCGGTGGCCTCGGCCAGCGCGGCGGCGGCTGCTGCGGACGCGGCGGCGGCGTCGGCATCGGCTGCTGAGACTTCGGCGCGCGCTGCCTGGGCCTCGCTCAGAGCGTTGTCCGCGTCGCTCTGAGCGGCGGCCGCGTCGCTCTGGGCCGCGGCTGCGACGCTGGCTGCGGCGTCGACGGCGGCCGTCGTGGGGCCGTCATCGTCTTGTGCGCACGAGGCGGCCACAAGGCCGAGGACGCAGACCAACCCAACAGATGTCCACCTGACACCATGTCGTAGAGAATCATGTCGTAGAGAATCATGTCGTAGAGAGCGGTTCAACATTGTTCTGCTTCTCCCTTGTGTCTTCGCCGGTCGCACTGCCGCCGAATCCTGCCACAAATCCGGCGGGCTCGCCGCTCAGAGGGTTGCTGCCGACCCCCCCGGCAGGTCCTGGGAGCTGTGCCAGCGCAGGACCCGTGTCTCGACGGCGGCGAGCAGCAGGTTGCCGATCACGCCGATCAGCGCGAGCACGAAGATCGATCCCCAGAGTTGGTCGATCAGCAGCCGCACCTGGCCCACCCGGGCGGTGTTGCCGAGACCCTCGGTGGAACCCCCGAACATCTCGCCGATCACCGCTCCCACGAGGGCCAGACCGACGCAGAGGCGCCCGGCGGAGAACAGGTAGGGAAGCGATTGCGGGAATCGCAGCTTCCAGAAGATCTCCGTCCTGCTGGCCGACACCGAGCGCAGCAACTCGTAGGCGCCGGGGTCGACCGATCGCAACCCGGTGAACTCGTTGATCGTGAACGGGATGTAGCAGAACACAGCTGCGACGAGGACCTTGGGCCAGTGGCCGAACCCGAACCAGATCAAGAAGACCGGCGCCAGGACCGCCACCGGCGTGCTCTGCAGCAGGACGATGACGGGCATCGAAGCGCGCTCCACGAACCGGGAGTGCGCCATGAACGTGGCCACGATGAGCGACGCCCCCAAGGCGAGTCCGTATCCCCAGGCCGCTTCGAGCAGGGTCACCTGGGCGTGGCGCCAGTAGAAGCCCGGCTCGTGACGGAGATGCACGAGGATGCTCCAGGGCGTCGGGAGAGTCAGAGGCGAAATGTTGAACACCCGCACGTAGAACTCCCAGATGCCGAACACAACGACGAGCCCCGCGATCGGCGCCACGGTCATCGCTGAGCGGCGGAGGTGTTGAGGGCGCTGCGGGGGTGGCTGGCGGGCCGTGCCGGCGGCGTCGGGCGGCGCGGTGTCGGCGGTCATCGGGCCGACACCTCGCCGAGGGCGCGGCGCACGCTGCGCATGTGCGCCAAGTAGCGCTCGTCGTCCTCCATCTGCGCCGAGCGGGGGCGGGGCAGGCCGATCGTCTCGGAATGCACGACGCGCCCCGGCTTGGTGGCCATCACGAGCACCCGGTCGGAGAGGATCACCGCCTCGGGGATGCTGTGGGTCACGAAGACGACCGTGTGCCCGGTGCGCTCCCACAGGTCCAGCAGGAGGTAGCGCATCTCGTTGCGGGTGATCTCGTCGAGGGCCGAGAAGGGCTCGTCCATCAGCAGCACCGGCGCGCCCAGCGCGAAGCAGCGCACCAGCGAGACCCGCTGCTGCATGCCGCCGGAGAGTTCCTTCGGGAGCCGGTCGAGGAAGTCACCCAATCCGACGGTCTCGAGCAACTCGAGGATCTCGCTCTCGCCGAGCGGCGGGTGGATGGCGCCCCGCCGGTTCACCTCGGCGAGCAGGGTGACGTTGCGGCGCACGGTCCGCCACCCCAGCAGCGACGGCGTCTGCGGCGCGAACCCGATCTGCTTGGTGTCCCGGGCCTGCGCCGGGCTGTTGCCGTCGACGGTTACCGTGCCGAGCTCGTAGGGCAGCAGCCCGCCGACGACCCGCAACAGGGTGGACTTGCCGCAGCCGCTCGGCCCGATGAGGCTGACGAACTCGCCCGGCCGGATCTCGACGTCGATCTCATCGAGCGCGTGCAGGAAGCTGCTACCGGTGCGGAACCACTTCGAGACCCCCCGGATGGAGACCGGGGCGCCGATGCTGCGTGCTGACGCCGGCGAGGCCGGTGCGGCCGTGCGGCCCCCGCCGGGGCTCGGAGCTGGCACGGCGACATCGTAAGCGGCGCGGCTGCGGCGCGTCATGGCCGCCAGTGGCCTCTCGTGGCTCGCCGCGGTGTGGGCTACCGTTGCCGGCGACCGCTCGGGATCGCGACCGTGCGCCGGCTGCCGAGGGCCCTGCCGGTGCCCGGCGGGTCGATCCGCCGACACGGCCCCGTGGCTGGAGGAGGGAGGTCCCTTGCCCTCCGGTCTGATCGACGTTCACTCGCACCACTATCCCGACAGCTACCTCGAAGCCTGCCGGCGTCCCGACAGCGGGCTGGAGCACTACGTCCGCGACGACGGCCGCCTCGTCGTGCTGCAGGACGGGGCGGTGGCGGCGGCCGTGCCGCAGCCGCTGCCCGGAATGGACCACCGCTTGGCGCTCATGGACGAGGTGAACGCGGAGGTCCAGGTGCTGTCGGTGTCGGCCCCCAACGTGTTCCGCCTGCCGGCGCCGCTGCGCGTCCCGCTGACCCGCGACCTGAACGACGAGC
>JAPOYM010000075.1 GCA_026706565.1 bacterium | reverse complement strand
GGCGATGGCCATGATGACCAGCTTGCGGTCGCGCAGGATGTCGAAGGTGAGCGGCGCCATGGCCTCCCAGCAGTCCTCCACCAGCAGCGGGTCGCGGCCGACCAGCATCGGCTGCAGCTCCTCGGTGATGATGCGGGCTATCTCGTGCTGGGTGTGTACCTCGTCGCCGTTGTAGATCTCACCGATGATGCCCTCGTCGGTGTGGACGCGGGTGATGAGGGTCGCCCGCTCGGACATCGAGTAGTTGGCGCCCCGGAACGTCTCGGCCAAGGGCGCCACCAAGGGCACGACCTCGATTCGTTCGATCTTCACGGTGTCCTCGCAGTGTCCGGATTCGGGGTCGGATAGACGGATCGATCCAGATGTCGGCTCGCCCGGATTCGGCGCCCGGCGAGGTTCAGGACTCGATCACGCAGATGGCGGCGCCGACAGGGACCTCGTCCTCCACCTCCACCCGCAGTTCGGCCACAGTGCCGCCCACCGGCGAAGGCACGTCGGCCTCCACCTTGTCGGTCTCCACCCGCATCAGCGCATCGCCGGGGGCCACCGCGTCGCCGGGGCTCACGTTCCATTCCAAGACCAGCACCTCATTGGCGGTGTCGCCGAGCTTCGGCAGCTTCACGATCTGGCGCATCCTGTGACCTCCCCGTTCAGACCAGGACGTTCTCGAACATGCTGCCGACGCCGGGCGCCGGCGCGGCCATGCACTGCTCGGCCACCTCGGCGGCGAGCGCCTTGGCCGACGCCTCGATCTCGACTATCTCCTCGACGGCGAGCAGCTCCTCGGCCACCAGGCGGGCGCCGAAGGTGTCGATGGGGTCGCGCTCGTACCACTCCTCGAGTTCCCCCTCGGGGCGGTACGGGGCGGTGTCGGAGCGGGAATGCCCCGCATAGCGGTAGGTCTTCATCTCCAGCAGGCTCGGGCCCTCGCCGGCACGGGCCCTGGCCGCCGCCGCCTCGACGGCTGCGCAGACCGCGTCGACGTCTTGGCCGTCCACAACCTCGCCGGGAATCCCGTAGGCGCCGGCCCGCTCCGCGATGTTCTCGATGGGAGTGGTCGCGGCGATGGGGCTGTACTCGCCGTACTGGTTGTTCTCGCAGATGAACACGGCGGGCAGCTTCCATATGGCCGCCAGGTTGATCCCCTCATGGAAGGCACCGATGTTGGCGGCACCGTCGCCGAACAGCGACACCGCCACGTCGTCAGTGCCCCGCACCTGCGCCGTCAGCGCCGCTCCCGCCGCCACCGGCACGCCCGCGCCCACGATGGCGAACGTGGGCATCAGGCCGACCGACATGTCGCAGAGATGCATCGAACCGCCCACGCCGCCGATGGACCCGACCACGCGGCCCATGATCTCCCCGCAGACCTGCAGCGGGGTCAGGCCCAAGGCCAAGGCGTGGCCGTGGCCGCGGTAGGTGCAGCACACCACATCGGTCGGCCGCAGCGCCGAGGCCACCCCCACGGCCACGGCCTCCTGACCCTGGCAGGTGTGGGTGGTGCCGTGTACCAGACCCTCGGCGAACAGTCCCCGGATCTTGTCCTCGACCGCTCTGATCTCCACCATGCGCTCGTAGCGCGCCCGGCGATCGGTGCGCACGGCCTCTCGCCGCTCCAATGCCTCGCTGCTCATACGATCACCCTTTCGTTGCGTCTCGGGCTGGCGTCTCGGGCCGGTGTCTCGGGCTGGCGTCTCGGGCCGGGGCCGGCGCCCTCGGCCGGTTCGGGATCCCCTCGCTCCGGTCCGGCCGGCGGCTCGGCGGCGATCGGAGGCCGCCCTAGGCGAGCGCCCCGTCGCGTTCCCACCAGTGCGGAGGACTCTCCCCGGTTGCCAGCAACTCACCCACCTGCGCCGCCACGTAACCCGCGTTGGGCAGATAGCGCTGCTCCAATTCCTTGCCGAACGGCACATGCACGTCGGGGGCGGTGAGCCGGATGGGAGGGGCGCTCAGGTCGCCGAAGGCCTCGGTCGCCACCGTCGAGACGATGTCGGCGCCCCAGCCGCCGGAGTACGGGCACTCCTCCACCGTCGCGAGGCGCCCGGTGCGCCGCACCGAGTCCAGCACCGCCTCGGCGTCCCAGGGCTGCAGGGTCTGCAGGTCGATGACGTCGGCCGACCAGCCCTCGGCGCCGGAGGCCGCCTCCAGGGCGGTCCGCACCGTGGAACCGCAGCACACCAGGGTTACGTCGTCGCCGCCCGCCGGCTGCGCCGCCCGACCGAGCGGGATGATGCCCTCGGGGCCGGTGGTCACGTCGCCGCGGCCGGCGTAGAGGACGCGGGGCTCGAGCACCGCTACGGGGTTGTCGTCGCGGATTGCGGCCCGGGTGAGGCCGTAGGCGTTGTGCGGCCCCGACACGACGGCGATCTTCAGCCCCGGCGCCCCGACGATCCAGGACTCCATGACCTGCGAGTGCTGGCAGCCGAAGCCCAGCCCGGCACCGACCGAGGCGCGCATCACCATCGGCACGTTGACCGCGCCGCCGGACAGGTAGCTGAACTTGGCGGCCTCGGTGACCAGCTGGTCGAGCGCCACTCCGAGGAACTCCACGAACATGATCTCGGTCACGGGTCGCAGCCCGGTGGCCGCGGCCCCGACCGCGGCGCCCATGAAGCCCATCTCCGCGATCGGCGTGTCCCGCACCCGCAAGGGGCCGAACTCCGCCAGCAGGCCCGCGGAGGTCTTGAACGGCCCCTCGGCGACCGCCACGTCCTCGCCGAAGACGACGACGTCGGGGTTCTCCCGCATCTCGTCCGCGATGGCGGCCGCGATGGCCTGGTTCATGCGCATTCGTGCCACGGCACACTCCCCTGTCGCTAGATCGCTGGAAGGCTAGCCGCGCCCGCCGACAAGCCCCCAACCCGGTTCCGCCGCCCAGCGCTGTCGAGCCCGAGGCGCGTCCCGCGGCGCCCCCGCAGCGGAGCCTCCGGGTCTCGCCCGCCTCAGGCGCCCGCGCCCTCCACCGAGGCGGGCGCTCCCAGGCGCACGCTCTCGTAGGCGGCGTGGACCACCTCCACCGAGCGGGCGCCCACATCACCCGGCGAGCGGTTCGGGACGTCCCGGCCGAGCGTCAGGTCCACGAGCGTGTGGGGCGGCCCCTCGCAGGTGTACAGCCCCGCCGAGGGGGGCAGATCCACCTTGTTGTCATTGCCGTCGGCGTAGTGCCACAGGAAGTCCCGCTCGAAGTCAAGGATCAGCTGCCCGGCGCTGCCGTAGATGCGGATCAACAACTGGTGGCGCGGCCAGATCTCGTCGAGGGTGTCGTCGGCGTTGGCCGGACCGGGGCAACTGGCGCCGCTGAGGGTTCCGGTAGCGCCCGAGGCGTAGCGGATGGCGATGGCGTCGTGCAGATCCACCCGGGCGCCCACGTTGTTCATGAAGGCGAACACCTGCGCCGCCCGGTCGCCGGTGAGCCACAGAGCCATCCCCATAGCGTGGCTGAGCTGCGCCGGCGCATAGCCGCCCCCGGAGATCTTCGGATCGGTCCAAGTGTCCCAGTCCGGCATGATGTCGGCGGCCGAGCCTTCGTAGGCCCCCGTGGCCCGCAGCAGTTCCCGCGTGCCCGAGGCCATCTGCACCATGACATGCTCGATGTCGCCGACGCCGCCGGCCTCGGTCATCAGGCGCTTCGCCTCGACCCCCAGCGGGCCGTAGTGCCAGCCGAAGGAGATGAGGTAGTGACGGCCGAGCCGCTCGGCGGTGTCGTGCAGGTCCCAGGCGTCGGCGGGGGCGATCGTGACCGGCTTCTCGCACAGCACATTCGCCCCGGCTTCCAGGGCAGCCTTGGCGTGCTCGTGATGGAGGACCGAGGGTCCCGCCACGACGACGGCGTCGAGCCCCTGCTCGAGGGCGTCCCGGTAGTCCTCGCTGGCATGGGCGAACCCGAACCGGTCCTGCACGAACCGCAACGCCTCGGCGCCCTTGCGCACCACCGACACCAGCTCGACGTCGTCGCGTCCCGCCAGGACGGGGATGTGGTTGCTGACCGCCCACGATCCTGCACCGATGACGCCGACCCGCACCTTGCCCGAACCGCCCATGAGGGAACCTCCCGTTTCCTTCGCCGGAGCCTCGATGACTCCGGTACCGCTACCAGGGGCCGGACACCGCCTCGCCCCGGCGGCACAGAGTAGGCCGTGACGGGACATCCGGGGATAACGTGCCCCCGACCGGCAGCCGGCCCCGGACGGTACCCATGAGCACCGACAGCACAGACGCCGCAGCGACGAGTGGACCGGCGGCGCCCTCCTTCGGCGGGTTCGAAGGGCGCGTGGCGGTGGTCACCGGCGCCGGCAGGGGCATCGGCCGAGCCGCCGCCGACGCTCTCGCCGCCAAGGGCGCCTGCACGGCGTACCTCGACGTACACGCCCCCGAGCCGCCTCTCGAAGGCGGCGAGCGCAGCATGTTCGTCCACTGCGACGTGACCGACGAGGCCTCCGTGGACGCCGCCTTCACGACCGTCGAGGAAGCCTGGGGGACGATCTCCATCCTCGTCAACAACGCCGGGATCTTCTGGATCCGGCCGCTGGCCGAGACGACCCTCGAGGCATGGAACCAGATGATGGCCGTCAACACCACGGGCGCCTTCCTGTGCGCCCGGCGGGTGCTGGAGGGGATGCGAGCCCAGGGCTACGGGCGCCTGATCGCCCTGGGCTCGTCGGCCGGCAAGACCGGCGGCGCCAAGGAGACGGCGGCCTACGGCGCCTCCAAGGCGGCCATCATGGCGCTGGCCAAGTCCATCGCCTCCGAGTACGCCGCCGACGGCATCACCTCCAACGCGCTGGCGCCCGCCCTCATCAACACCGACATGGTGGCCGGCATAGCCGACCTGGCCGGGCGGATTCCCGTGGGTCGCCTCGGCGAGCCCGCCGACATCGCCGCCGCCGTCGTGTTCCTGGCCAGCGAGGAGGCGGGGTTCATCACCGGCGAGGTGATGGACATCAACGGCGGCTTCCTCATCGACTGACCGCCGCCGAGGACTGGATGACGGAGGATCCCGGCCCGTTCACACTCCGCACCGTCGAGCGCACCATCCTCTGCCAAAGCCACCGAGGCACCACAGCCGACGGCCGTGCAGTGTCACACCCCTCGTGCACACTGAGAGTATGATCACAACATCAAAGACCCCGCCGCCCGCCAGTCGCCACAGCGCTCCCGGTAGGTACGAGCGCAAGGGCCTCACGCTGGTGGACCTGATCCGCGAGTTCCCCGACGACGCGACCGCTGAGGCGTGGGTCGCGAGCATTCGCTGGCCCGACGGGCCGCAGTGTCCCCGCTTGTGAACGGTATCGAGTCGTTCTGGGCTGGGCTCAAGCGCGGCTGTCACGGGACGGTCCACCACGTCTCCGCTGAGCACTTTGATCGGTATGTGGCGGGCATCCCGCCCGGCCGCCGGTTCTGATGGTTGCGCTGCTCGCGCCGACATCGCGGATCGCGGCGGTGAACGTCGCCACGGTGCCTCAGCGCAGCCTTCTGCGCTATCCCGGAGGCAAGACGTGGCTGGTGCCTCATGTGCGGCATTGGCTTGCCGGCGGTTGCGATCTTCTGGTGGAGCCGTTCGCTGGCGGCGGGATCGTGTCCCTCACGGCGGTCATGGAGGGGTCGTCGAAACGGGCGTTGATGGTTGATTTGGACCGTGATGTGGCGGCGTTCTGGCGAGCAGCGCTGATGCACGGCGACGAGCTGACCGACCGGATCTTGGCGTTTGAGGCGACGCGGGACGGCGTGTCGGAGTTAGAGGTGACGCCGCCGGTCACGGTGTTGGATCACGGGTTCCGCACGCTGGTCCTGAACCGCACGCGGCGGGGCGGGGTTCTCGCCCCGGGCGCGTCGCTGACCCGCAACGGCGAGAACGGCAACGGCGTCGCGTCACGCTGGTATCCCGCCACGCTCGCTGGCCGGTTGCGCGCCATCGGTGAGCACGCCGACCGGATCACGTTCTGCGAAGGCGACGGTGAAGCAGTGCTCGCCGTGACTGCCAGGATTGCGGGCGTGCGATTGTTCGTGGACCCGCCGTACACCGCGGGCGGCAAACGTGCGGGGACCCGTCTGTACGCCCACAGCACAGTGGACCATGACCGCATCTTCGGGGTGCTCGCAGAGACGGGCGCAGACTTTCTGATGACCTACGACTGTTGCGACGAAGTGCTCGGCTTGGCGGCCGAGCACGGATTCCACGCGGTGACCGTGGAAATGCGTAACGGACACAACCGCCGCGCTGTGGAGTTGGTCATCACCCGCGACCGGCTCTTCGCATGACGGCCGTCCGCTACGGGATCGCGGAATGGTACGGCCACGAACTCACGGCGCTGCCCGCGTCTGAGCGTCAACGGTTAGCGGAGTCCGCTCAGCGCCGCGAGCGGCGGCCCTGCCCGTTCACGACCGGTGACTGCACGAAACCCGGCGGTGTGTGCTCCATACGCCCCTACATCGCCCGCGGCGACCGCATAGCGGCCAGTGTCGGCCCCAACGTGGTGACCTGCCCCAACCGCTTTGAGCAACAGCAGATGCTGTTGGGGTGGCTTGCGGAGATCGTCGGATTCGGTTCTAACGCGATGACGGCCCGCGAGGTGCCGTTCATGGTCGGCCCGGCCGGCGCGGCGGCGGGCATGATCGACCTCGTGGTCGCCGCTGAGGATCACGGACTGCGCTGGTACGGGCTGGAGATCCAGTCCGTGTACTTCTCCGGTGATGGCATGGGCCGTGAGTTCGCGGCGCTCGGGGTTGACGGCGGCGGAGACGCGCCGTTCCCGGTCGGGCACCGTCGCCCCGACTGGCGATCATCCAGCGCGAAGCGGCTCATGCCCCAGTTACAGGTGAAGGGGCCGACTCTGCGGCGGTGGGGATCAAAGATCGCCGTCGCCGTGGACCTGCCGTTCCACGACTCAATCGGCGGCCCGTCGCCATCGCCCTCCAACGACTTGGACAGCGGCGACGTGATCTGGTTGGTGTCCGAGGCCCGCGACGGGCAACTGCTGCGGCGACACTGGGAAGTGCTGACCTTGGAGCAGACCTGCGACAAGCTTCTAGCCGCCGCCCCAGTCACGCGCGCAGAGTTCGAGGACACGCTCCGATCCAAACTCACGCCACTCCCGATAGGAGAACCCCATGACTGACAAGAGGGCGAACTCCATCGGTGGTTGAGACTGATCGGCCATGACGGCTGATTGGAAGCAACCGCAACCGGCCGATGGGGGTGTCCAGCATGGCACAGCGAGTCAGCTTCGAGGAGGCCCTTGGCATTGAGGTGTGCTTCTGCGAACCGCGGTCTCCGCAGCAGCGCCCCACCAACGGGACAGACCAACGAGCAACTGCGCCGCTGGCTGCCCGAAGGCGCCGACCTCGACGTCGGCGCGGTGCGCCTCTCCATCACCGAACGGGATTCCGTCCGCTTCGGTGACACGACCATCGACTACCGCATCCGCCGCAGCGAGCGTCGCAAGAAGACCGTCCAGATCACCGTGGACGGAAACGGCGTGGAGGTCGCTTCTCCCGCAACGACATCGAGCGACGAGTTGCGAGGAATCGTGCGGAAGCGGGCGCCATGGATCGTCACCCACAGCACCGGGCAGACCCTGGAGGCAGCCCCGAAGCGCTTCGTCAGCGGCGAGACCCTCCCCGGCCTCGGCCACGACGTACAGGAGTTGGCCGGAATAGTTTTCGTCTTGCTGCGTCTCGGCCACTAGACTAAAATTTGTGGTGGCGTTCCCGATCCCCAACGAGGTCTCCGACGCGCTGGCGCGGATCGATCACGGGGAATCGCCCGGCGACCTCGAATCCGAGACGCTGGAGTTCAAGTCGGCTCGGGGTGGCCGCAGGAAGACGCTGCTCGCTGTGGTGGAGGCCGCCGCCTGCCTGGCGAACGGCCAAGGAGGCACCGTGGTGGTGGGCGTGGAGAACACGCCTGCCGGGCTCGATGCGTACTCCGGCACTGACCTCGACATTCTGGAGGTCCGTCGCTATGTCTTCGATACCGCCAGCCCCCGCCTCACCGTGTCGGTGGCCGAGCATGTGTACCGCGACTCGAGGCTCCTACTCGTCGGCGTTCCGGTCAGTGCGGCAGTGCATGCCGTGGCGGGCAAAGTCACACGGCGCATAGGGCGAACCTGCCTCCCGCTGACACCCGATGAGGTCGCGGCGCTCCACGCAGAACGGGACGGCCGGGACCCTTCCGAAGGGCGCAGTGGTCGGTCGGTAGGAGATCTCGACTCCGTCGCGGTGGGTCTCACCCGTCGCTACCTGCGGCAACTCACCGACGATCGCTCCCGATGGGCCGATCTGCCCGACGGCGAACTGTGCCAGAGAATGGGCGTGGCAATGCCCGACGGAGAGCTCCTCGTCGCCGGGGAGCAACTCTTCTGCACCGTGGACAGCGAAGTCGTCAGCTATCAGCATCGTCCCACCGCCGGGCGCCCACCCGATGCGAATGAACGGTTCAGCCCGCCCGTCATCGTCGCCTTCGACCGCAGAGGCGAGGCGGGGACCGGCGGTCGAGTACGGTCCCGGTCCGGGCATGCCCGGCTGAGTACGACAAGTTGACACCCGTTCCGAGTATTGGTGTTGGGTTATTGCAGTTTTAGCTTTTCTTCCGAGATCTCAAAGACGAAAACTAATTTTCGTTTACGAGAAACCTTCTGACCGAAGAACGGGGGTTCCAAGAAGCGGTTCATGCAGTCGATCGGCCGGCGGCCAGCCACCTGCGGGCCGACAGCGATCTCCGACATGGGCGCAGCGGCATTCTTGGACTGAGCGTCCGCGAGGCTCAGTCGCCGTTCCCGGAACGGACGGTGATGCGCCGGCTCAGAGAGGCTCGCGCTGGGTGTCGTGGGCGATGGTGGCCCACTCGCTCCAGGAGCCGTCGTAGACCGAGACGCCGTCGCCGAGGCCGGCCACCTCGTAGGCCAGGGCGGTGCCGCAGGCGCCGACGCCGCCCCGGCAGTAGAGGATCGTGCGGGGGGAGGTGCCAGCGGTCGCCAGGATGGTCTCTCGGCAACTCTCCGGGGAGCGCATGAGCCCCTCGTCGTCGAGGAACTCGATGCCCGGCAGGTAGGCGCTGCCGGGGATCATGGCGCCGTCCTCGGCTCGGGCCGCCGCCATGCGGCAGTCCACGAGACCGACCGACGGGTCGTCGAGCGCGGCCGCCACGTCAAGGTGCGTGGCGTAGGCCGCCGAGCGCGGCCGGGCCGTGAAGTCGCCGCGCGGCCAGGACGGCGCCTCTGTGCTCAGCGGGCGACCCTCGGCGGTCCAGCGGACGATGCCGCCGTCGAGGACGGCCACGGCACCATGGCCGTAGACCCGCAGCGCCCACCACAAGCGGGCCGCCACGGTGACGTGACCGTCGTCGTAGGCCACAACCGTGGTGCTGTCACCGATGCCCGCCGCCGCCATCGTCCCGGCGAACGCCTCGGGCTGCGCCAGCATCCCCGGGATCGGATGGTCGGGGTCGGCCCAGTGGGTGTCCCAGCGCAGCTGCACGGCGCCGGGGATGTGGCCGGCGGCGTACTCAGCGTCGGGATCCCGCATGTCGAACGGCTTCAAGTACCAGCGGCAGTCCACGACCCGCACGTCGTCGCCGCCAGCATCCAGCCGTTCCGCCAGCCAGGCGGTGCTCACCAGAGGGCCGCCCGCAGCCAGCGCGTCGCCGTTCACGACCGCTCCCCACACTCCGGTACAACCGGAGCCGGCGGCACCCATCGACCGCAGTGGGCCACGACACCGCTCACGACGACTCCGGGCGCACGGCGGGCAGCACCTCGGCGGCCAGCGCCTCCACCGCCCAGGCGGGATCGGGCCCCAGCGTGTACCAAAGCAGCGGCATCGCCATTCCGGCGGCGCCGAAGGGCATCAGGCGCTCGATCACCTCATCAGTGTCGCCCGTCACGGCGAACGTGTCGATCAGCTGCCCGCTGACGGCCGCGGCGCCGGCGGCCGGCCCGTCCCGCCGCACGGCGGCCCGCACGGCCGCCACCGCTTCGGGATCTGCGCCCGAGCGGTCCACGACCACGCCCTCCACCCGAGCGAGGTAGTAGGCCAGAACCTCGCAAACCTCCCGGCGAGCCGCGGCCCGATCACGGTCCAGACTCGTGAGCACGTTCCCGGAGATCAGCACTTCAGCAGGGTCGCGCCCCTCGGCCCGGGCGCCCTCGGCGATCCGCTCGGCGGCCCAGGCCACGTAGGAGGGGCTCATGAGCGCGCCGAGTTGCACCCCGTCGGCCCAACGGCCTGCCGCGGTCAGCATCCGGACGTTGACGGCCCCCACATCGACCGGAACCGGCGACGGAGGTGCCAGGTCGAGGCGCAGGTCGGCGTCGGCGGCGAACGTCTCCGGCTCGAATCCCAGCGGCCCGCCTGCCAGCAGCGCCCGCACCGCCCGCACGGCCTCCACGGTGTTGCTGTACGGCAACCAGCCCTCCGGCTCGCACCCGAAGGCCCGCATCGTCCACTCGCAGGCGCCGACGCCGAACCGCACCCGACCCGACCCGATGTCAGCGAGCGTTGCGGCCTCCAAGGCGAGCAGCAGCGGATGCCGGGTCACGGGATTGGCCACCCCGACGCGCACCGTGACCCGCCGAGTCCGAGCCAGGACCGCCGCCGCGAGCGACGTCGCGGAGCGATGCAACCGGCTCTCGGGGATCGACACCTCGTCATACCCCAGGGCATCGGCCTGCACTCCCTGCGCCAGGGTTACAGCCGCCGGTTCCTCGTTCGACAGCGACAACCCCACGCCGGCGAACCGGGCGGGCGGCGATCCGCTCACGGGGCTGAGTCTGCCCCGCAGCGCGCCCGGATTCCGCCGAGCGCCCCGAGCAACAACCGAGGGCGGGCCGCAGTCGGTCCCGGCCAGCGCCCCAAGACGGGCTGCGCCTGTGCGATGGGCCGACGGGCGACCGCCCGCTCAACGATTAGATGCCGACCCTCATCGGTTAGACAACATCATGGAAGTGTGGCAGTATCTAACCGAACAGGGCGGAGGAACCACCCCCACAGGACCAGGGACCGACCAGGGACCGACCAGGGACCATCGAATGCCGGACTACCGCGAGCGGGCTAGCCGCCATCTACTCCCTCATTTCACACGGGGCGACGCTTGGAGCGCGGGCGATCTGGTGGTAATCGAGCGCGGCGAGGGTTGCTACGTCTGGGACACCGAAGGCAACGAGTACCTCGACGGTCTCGCGGGCTTGTTCTGCACCAACCTGGGGCACGGTCGAGGCGACCTGACGGCCGCCGCGGCGAAGCAGATGGACAAGCTGGCCTTCTATCCGAACTGGGGCTTCGCCCACCCGTCGGCCGTGGAGGCCGCTTCGATGATCGCCGCCGTAGCGCCCGGCGACCTCGACCGGGTGTTCTTCGTCAACTCGGGCTCCGAGGCGGTGGAGTCGGCGCTCAAGTTCGCCCGCTGCTACCACCTGGCCAACGGCGAGGAGCAGCGCCACAAGGTGATCGCCCGACACTGGGCGTACCACGGCACCACGCTCGGCGCCCTCACGCTGACGGGCGTTCCCAACCTGCGAGAACCGTACGCGCCGATGCTCGTAGACGGCGTGCGGCACGTGCCGAACACGCTGGGCTGCCGTCTCGATGCCGCCACGAGCGCCCGGGAGTTGCCCTGTGTGACCGCCGTCGAGGAGGCGATCACCGCCGAGGGCCCCGAGACGGTGGCCATGCTGATCGCCGAGCCGGTCCAGAACGGCCGCGGCGCGCTCGTGCCGCCGGCGGGCTACTGGCAGGAGCTGCGCCGCATCTGCGACGACTACGGAGTGCTGCTGTGCGCCGATGAGGTCATCAACGCCTTCGGGCGCCTCGGGCACTGGTTCGGCAGCCAGCGCTTCGGCGCCCGCCCCGACATGATCACGTTCGCCAAGGGCGTGACCAGCGCCTACCAGCCCCTAGCCGGGGTCGTGGTGCGCGGCCCCCTGCTGGAGCGGGTGTGGGACTCGCCGGCGGGCACGTTCCTGCACGGCGCCACCTTCGGCGGCCACCCGGTGGCCACCGCCGTGGCAGTCGCCAACATGGCCGCGCTGCGCGACGAGGACATCCTCGGCGGCGTGCTGGACAACGAGGCTCGGCTCGGCGACGGTCTGCGGGCGCTGATGCAAGCCCATTCCTGCGTCAAGGACGTACGCGGCACCGGCTACTTCTACGCCCTGGAGCTGATGCGCGACCGCGGCTCCGGCACCGAACTCAGCGACGCCGAGAGTGCTGAGCTGCTGCCGGGAGGCGTGCTGGGCCGGCTGGTGCGCGAGGCCCGCGTGCTGGTGCGCCCCGACGGCCGGGGCGCGGTGATGCTGTCGGTCTCGCCGCCCCTAGTGGCCGACGCCGCCGTGATCGACGACCTGCTGAGCCGCCTCGACGGTGCGCTCGACCGCTTGGACGGTTGGCTGCAGCGGTGAGCGCGATCTGGGTGTCAGCACGGACGGCGCGATGCGGGCAGCGGGGAAGCGGCTGATCCCCTGGCGAGGCGAGCGTTGACGCGCGCCCCGAACGCGCGCCGGCCGCTCGACCGCGACAGGGTGGTGTCGGCGGCGGCGCAGATCTCCGATGCCGAGGGCCTCGACAAGCTGACCCTCACCCGGGTCGCCGGCATGCTCGGCGTTCGCCAGCCGGCGCTGTACCGCCACGTCGATGGCTACGACGATCTGCTCCGCAGCCTCAGCCTCCTGGGTCGCGTGATCTTGGCTCGGAGGCTGGCCGACGCCGCCGTCGGGCTTTCCGGCGACGACGCCGTGGCCGCGGTGGGCCGTGCCTGGCGGCAGATGGTCCGCGACCACCCGGGCATCTATGCGGCCACCGACCGCTACCCGTGCGCCGGGGACGCCGAACTCGAAGCCGCGGTGGAGAAGGTGCTGGCCGTTCTGGGCCAGGTGCTGCGCGACTACGACCTCGGCGAGACAGACCGCGTCCATGCGGCGCGCACGCTGCGCAGCGCGTTCCACGGCTTCAGCCACCTCGAGTCGGGCGACGGCCATCCGCTGCCGCACGACCCCGAGGACACGTTCGGTCACCTGGTGGAGTTGCTGTGCGCGGGGATCCACCGGCTCTCCCCCAGCGCGGCTGTGAGCGCGGGAGGCGTCGGGTGACCCGGCTCGGCTTCCTGCTCGACAGCGAGAGCTGCATCGGCTGTCACGCCTGCACGGTGGCGTGCAAGAGCGAGCACGACATCCCCCTCGGCGTGAACCGGACCTGGGTCAAGTACATCGAGACGGGCTCGTTCCCCGACGTCGACCGGCACTTCTCGGTGATGCGCTGCAATCACTGCGACGACGCGCCGTGCATCGCCATCTGCCCCACGAACGCGCTGTTCCGGGCACCCAACGGCGTCGTGGACTTCGACGACGAGAACTGCATCGGCTGCAAGGGGTGCATGAACGCCTGCCCCTACGACGCCATCTACATCAACCCGGACACGAACACCGCGAACAAGTGCAATTTCTGCAACCATCGCATCGAGCAAGGTCTCGAGCCGAGTTGCGTCGTGGTGTGCCCAACGCACGCCATCAAGGTGGCCGATCTCGACGACCCCGATGACGAGACCACCAGTCTCATCGCACGCAGCGACACCGCGGTGCGGGCTCCCGAGCAGGGGACCCTGCCCAAGGTCCACTACCTGGGCGCCAACCCGGCGTCGCTGGATCCGCTGCGCACAGCGATCGCCGGCGACGGGATGATCTGGGCCGACACCACCCCCCAGCACCCGACCCCCGATGCCCGCAGCGCCGGCGTAGAGGCCCGCACGACCTACACCACCGCGCACCAGATGACCTGGAAGGCGAAGGTGGCCGGCTACTTGGTCACCAAAGCGGTCGCCGCGGGCACGATGGCCGTGGCTGCGTTGCTGGTGCTGCTCGGCCACGGCGGCGAGCAGGCCGTGGCGGGCGTGGTGCCGGCGGTGGTCGCCGGCGTGTTCCTGGCGATCACGGGAGTCCTGCTGGTGTGGGACCTGCGCCGGCCCGACCGCTTCTACTACCTGATAACCCGGGCCAACCGCCGGTCCTGGCTGGTGAAGGGCGCCGTGGTCCTCGGGGCCTTCGCCGCGGTCTGCGCGGCCTGGTTCGGTGCCGGCGTGGTCGGCTCGGTTGGGGCGCTGCAGGCGCTCGCCGCCCCGGCTGCGCTGCTGGCCGCGGCCACGGCGGGCTACACCGCCTTCCTGTTCGCCCAGTGCGAGGGTCGCGACCTCTGGCAGTCGCACCTGGTGCTGCCGACGCTGCTGGCGCAGGCCGCGGTGGCGGGCAGCGCCGGCTACGCCGTGCTGGACCTGGCCGCGGACGTGCCCAGCGCCGACACGGTGCAGTGGGTGCTGCTGGCGGGGTTGGCAGCCACGGCGGTGCTCGTGGCGGTCGAGCTGGCTCCGCACCGCACGGCCCACGTCTCCGCTGCGGTGGCGGCGATGACCCGCGGCCGCTACGCCCGCCGGTTCTGGGCAGGCGGGGTCGTGCTGGGCCTGGCCGTCCCGGCCGCACTCGTTTCTGCCGGCCTTGCAACCGGTACAGGCCCCTGGCCGGCCGCCGCGGCTGGGATCTGTGCCGTCGCCGGCATGTGGTTCTACGAGGACAGCTTCGTGCAGGCGGGCCAGTCCGTCCCGCTCTCCTAGACGGAGATCGCGCCGTGCCCGAGTTGTCCGGCTATCCCCCGCACGAGACCTGGCACGACGTCACCTCGCTCGACGCCAAGGCCTGGCCCCGCCGGCTGGAGCACCGTCACACCTTGGTGCCCACCACCTGCTTCAACTGCGAGGCCGCTTGCGGCCTGCTGTGCCACGTCAATCAGGCCACCGGGCGCATCGACCGCATCGAGGGCAATCCCCTGCATCCGGCCAGCCGGGGGCGGAACTGCGCCAAGGGCCCGGCCACGCTCAACCAGATCGACGACCACGAGCGGATCCTCTACCCGCTGCGGCGGGCCGGGGAGCGGGGCTCGGGGCAATGGGAACGCGTGAGCTGGGACGAGGCCCTCAACGACATCGGTGGCCGCATCCGCACCGCCATCGCCGAGGGCCGCCGGAACGAGGTGATGTACCACGTCGGGCGCCCCGGCGAGGACGGTTACGCCGAGCGGGTGCTCCAATGCTGGGGGGTGGACGGCCACAACAGCCACACCAACATCTGCAGCTCCAACGCCCGCATCGGCTACCAGAGCTGGATGGGCCACGACCGGCCGTCGTCGGATTTCGCCAACGCCGAGGTGATTTTCCTCATCTCCTCGCACCTGGAGTCGGGCCACTACTTCAACCCGCACGCCCAGCGGATCATCGAGGCGCAAGCCAAGGGGGCGACGGTCATTTGCGTGGATCCCCGGCTCTCCAACACCGGCGCCAAGGCCGACCACTGGCTGCCGGCGTGGCCCGGCACCGAGCCGTTCCTGCTGCTGGCCATCGCCCGGCTGCTGCTGCTCAACGGCGCCTGGGAGCGCGACTTCGTGCGACGCTGGTGCAACTGGGAGGTCTACCTGCGACAGCGCCACCCGCACCGCCCGGTGGAGTTCGACTCGGTGGGCCCCGCCCTGCTCGACGACTACGCCGCCTGCACGCCCGAGGAGGCCGAGCGGGTCTGCGGCGTGGCGGCGTCGCAGATCAGCGAGATCGCCGGGATCATCGGCGCCCATCCCACCAGGTTCGCCTCCCACAACTGGCGGGCGGCGGGCGCCGGCAACCTGGGCGGCTGGCAGACGGCCCGATGCCTGTTCTTCTTGAACGTGCTCACCGGCTCGGTGGGCACCGTCGGGGGCACCACCGGCAACGGCTGGAACAAGTACAAGGCGCCGCACCCGCCGTCGGCCCCGCCCCCCGAGCAGTGGAACGAGCTCAGCTGGCCGCAGGAGTACCCGCTGGCCTACCACGAGATGTCGATCCTGCTGCCGCACTTCCTGGCGGAGGGCCGGGGCCGCCTGGAGGTGTACTTCAGCCGGGTCTACAACCCGGTGTGGACCAATCCCGACGGGTTCAGCTGGCTGGAGGCCCTCACCGACCCCGACAAGGTCGCCTGCCACGTGGCCCTCACGCCGACCTGGTCGGAGACGGCCGTATTCGCGGACTACGTGCTGCCCATGGGGGTCGGGGCGGAGCGCCATGACGTGGCCAGCTTCGAGACCCACGCCGGGCGCTGGATCGGCTTCCGCCAGCCGGTGCTGCGCCGCTACGCCGAGATCCGCGGCGACGCCGTGACCCACGAGTCGCGCACGCACGAGTTCAACCCCGGCGAGGTGTGGGAGGAGAACGAGTTCTGGATCGAGCTGTCGTGGCGCATCGACCCCGACGGCGCCCTGGGCATCCGCCGCTGGTTCGAGAGCCCCGCCGAACCCGGAACGCGCCTGAGCACCGACGAGTACTACGGGGCCATGTTCGCAGCGGTTCCGGGGCTCGCCGACGACGCCGCGGCGGCAGGTCAGACGCCGCTGGAGTTCATGCGCGACCGGGGGGCCTACGCCCTCGAGGGCGACATGTACCTGCCGTACGAGCGCCAAGTCGATCCGTCGGAGTTGCAGGACTGCGACCTCGACGAAGCCGGCGTCTTCCGCCGCTCCGGCACCCCCGGCGCCTGGTCGGGCTCGCCGGAGGACCTGGCCGGCCTGCACCTGCCGGGCCTCGGCGACGGCTCGCCGGCGGTGCAGGTGGACGGCACAGCCCGGGAGGGCTTCCCGACCCCGTCGCGCAAGCTGGAGCTGTACTCCGAGACGCTGGCGGACTGGGGCTGGCCCGAGTACGCCACGCCGACCTGGATCCCGTCGCACGTGCACTGGGAGGACCTGGACCTGGCCGGCGACGAGCGGATCCTGCTGCCGACGTTCCGCATCCCGACGCTGATCCATACCCGCTCGGCCAACAGCAAGTGGCTGTCGGAACTGAGCCACCGCCACCCGTTGTGGATCCACCCCTCCGACGCCGAGGCGCTCGGCATCGAGGTGGGCGGCCTGGTGCGGATCACCACCCGCATCGGCCACTTCGTGATCGGCGCCTGGCGCACCGAGGGGATCCGCCCCGGCGTGGTGGCGGCGTCGCACCACATGGGCCGCTGGCGCCTGGATCCGTCGACCGGCGGGTCCTGGGCGGGCGGCGACGCCGACATCAGCAACGACGGCACGGTCTGGCGGCTGAGGCGCCGGGGCCGCCCCCAGAGCCACGCCAGCGCCGACGACGACACCGAACGGATCTGGTGGAGCGACACCGGCGTGCACCAGAACCTCACCTTCTGCGTGCAGCCCGACCCTGTCTCGGGCATGCAGTGCTGGCACCAGCGGGTGCGGGTTTCGCCCGCCCAGCCCGGCGACGACTACGGCGACGTGGTCGTGGACACCGCCGAGGCCAGGGCGGCCTACCGGGAGTGGCTGGCCATGACCCGCCCCGCGCCGGGCCCCGGCGGTCTGCGCCGGCCCCTGTGGTACGCCCGCCCGCTCAAGCCCGCCCCCGCCGCCTACGCGCTGTGATCTTGTTCAACGGAGGATGAGGACATGACCCGCATGACCCCCAGCGAGGCGTTCGTGGAGACGATGGTCGCCCACGGCGTCGACACCATCTTCGGCATCATGGGCAGCGCCTTCATGGACGCCATGGACATCTTCGAGCCGGCCGGCATCGAGCTGGTGCCGGTGGTGCACGAGCAGGGCGCGGCCCACATGGCAGACGGCTTCAGCCGCGTGAGCGGCCGCCACGGCGTCGTGATCGGCCAGAACGGCCCGGGCATCTCCAACTGCGTGACCGCCGTCGCCGCGGCGTTCTGGGCCCACAGCCCCGTCGTGATCGTCACGCCCGAGGCGGGGACGATGGGCATCGGTCTCGGCGGGTTCCAGGAGGCCAACCAGCTGCCGATGTTCCAGGAGTTCACCAAGTACCAGGGCCACGTCAACAACGAGCGCCGCATGGCCGAGCTGACGGCCCGCTGCTTCGACCGGGCGCTGTCGGAGATGGGACCCACGCAGCTCAACATCCCCCGCGACCGCTTCTACGGCGACATCGACGTGGAGATACCGGCGCCGCAGCGCCTCGACCGGGGTCCGGGAGGCGACCGCAGCCTGGCCGCAGCGGCCGACCTGCTGGCCGGGGCCTCGTTCCCGGTGATGATCGCCGGCGGCGGGGTTGTGATGGGCGACGCCATGGCCGAGACGGTGGCGCTGGCCGAGCGCCTGGGCTGCCCGGTGGTGAACAGCTACCTGCACAACGACTCCTTCCCGGCGTCGCACCCTCTGCGGTGCGGGCCGCTGGGCTACCAGGGCTCGAAGGCAGCGATGCGCCTGATCTCACGAGCCGACGCGGTGCTGGCGCTGGGCACCCGGCTGGGTCCGTTCGGCACGCTGCCCCAGCACGGCCTGGACTACTGGCCCAGCGGCGCCAAGGTCATCCAGGTGGACGCCGACTCCAAGATGCTCGGGCTCGTCAAGCGCATCGACGTGGGCGTATGCGGCGACGCCGGCGCCGCGGCGAGCGCACTCACCCGGCGCCTGGCCAGCCGGGAACTGGCCTGCGACGCCACCAAGGCCCAGCGGGCCGCCGGCATCGCCGCGGAGGTGGCCGACTGGGAGGCCGAACTCGACGACTGGACCGAGGAGACCGACGATTTCAGCGTCGAGGCGATCAAGCAGGCCGCGGCGGAGGCCGACGACTGGATGCACCCCCGCCAGGTGCTGCGCGAGCTGGAGCGGGCGATGCCCGAGCGGGTGATGGTGTCCACCGACATCGGCAACATCAACTCGGTGGCCAACAGCTACCTGCGCTTCGAGGAGCCCCGGTCGTTCTTCGCCGCCATGAGCTGGGGCAACTGCGGCTACGCGCTGCCCACCATCATCGGCGCCAAGAAGGCCGCGCCGGACCGCCCCGCGGTGGCCTACGTGGGCGACGGGGCGTGGGCCATGAGCATGGTGGAGACCATGACGGCGGTGCGCCACGACATCCCGGTCACCGCGGTGGTGTTCCACAACCGCCAGTGGGGCGCCGAGAAGAAGAACCAGGTGGACTTCTACGGCCGTCGCTTCGTGGCCGGCGAACTCGACGGCGGCGAGGACTGGTCCGAGGTGGCCCGGGCCATGGGCGCCGACGGCGTGCGGGTCCGCTGCCTCGAGGACGTGGGGCCGGCGCTGACCGCGGCGATCGACGCCCAGATGAACGCCGGCCGCACCACAGTGCTGGAGGTCATGTGTACCAAGGAGCTGGGCGACCCGTTCCGCAAGGACGCCCTCAGCCGCCCCGTCCGCCACCTGGAGAAGTACGCCGACTACACATGACCGCCTCTGCGGCGCCGGCAACGAGCACGACCCGGCGCGGCGGGGGGGCGAACGCCCCGCCCTAGCTATCCGGTGAGGGCCGCCACCTCGGCGGCGAAGGCGCCGAAAGCGTCGGCGGCCAGGA
The DNA here is from genome assembly GCA_026706565.1 of bacterium. Classification (GTDB taxonomy): domain Bacteria; phylum Actinomycetota; class Acidimicrobiia; order Acidimicrobiales; family CATQHL01; genus VXNF01. Next base: position 17,967 of record JAPOYM010000075.1, on the reverse strand, counting down.
GCGGGCGAAGGCCGAACAGGACCGCCTCGTAGGCGCCGTCGATTTTGAGGCGGCCCTGCATGTAGGCCACCGCGGGGTCGAGGCGTCCAGCGAGAATGTCACAGGCGTCGCCGTAGGAGCATGAGACCCTGCAGTCGGCCTCGGCGAGCCGTCCGGGGCTCAACTCGACGAGCCGCCCGTCGGTCACCACGACCCCGAAGCGGCTCGTCCCCGCCGGTCCGCCCGGAACCTCGATGCTCACAGCCGCGCCGACGCCCGGGACCTCCGGGAGCCCGCCGGCCGCGGCCCGGACGGCCCCGAGCCAATCGTCGCTCAGGAACGAGTCCACGCCGCGTGGGCTCAGCCGGCCGCCGGCGTGCGCAGCCCCGCGAACAGGTCGTCCTCGGGGAGCGTCGTCGCCACGTCGGAGCGGGCCAGGATGTAGTCGTCCCACGGGTACGCCTCGGCTGCGACCCGGCGCGGCAGCCCGAACCAGAACGGCGAGTCGGGGTCCACCTGGGTGGCGTGGGCGAGCAGGGCGTCGCAGCGCCGGTCGTACCATTTCGCGACCTCGACGCGGGTCGTGATGCGATGGTCCTGCCAGTCGCGCTCGAACCACCACTGCTCATACGGCGACTGCAGGCCCGACTCGCCGAACGCCTCGTGGACAGCCAGCATGCGGGCCTTAGACCAGAGCGAGTAGTAGAGCTTGGGCGGCCGCCACGGCGGTCCCGCGGCGGCGAACGCCTGCGGGTCGCCGGCCGCCTCGTAGGCGGCGAGGCCCACGTCGTGTACGCGCAGATGATCGGGGTGGCGGTAGCCCTGCTGGTCGTCGGGGTAGATCACCAGAACGTGCGGGCGCTCGGCTCTCAGGATCCGCACCAGACGCTCCGTCGCCTCCTCGAGGGGAGCGCCGCCGAACGACCCGGCCGGCAGGTCGAGCGGCGCCTCCGGCCCGTCAGCGTCGGGCGCCTCGGGGTATCCCGAGTCGCGGTAGCCCAACCACACCACCTCGTGATAGCCGATGATCGCCGCCGCGCGGTGGAGTTCGGCGCGGCGCACCTCCGCGAGGCGTTCTCTCACCCCGGGCCCGTCCGCGGCGGGGTTCAAGATGTCGCCCTCCTCGCCGCCCGTGCAGCACACCAGCACTGCCCGGACGCCCTCGTCCACGTAGCGGGCCACCGTCGCAGCCCCCTTGGAGGACTCGTCGTCGGGGTGCGCATGCACCGTGAGCAGCCGCAGCGGGGCGTCGGCGGCGGGCGCGGGGCGATTCACGGTCGCCGGGCCGGCGGTCTCAGGCCCGCGCCCCGACCAGTCCGGCCCGGGGCGCCAAGCGCTCCGTGCCGGCCTCGTCGTCTCGCTCCAGCTCCCACCCCAGCAGGGCGGCCAGCGCCTCGCAGCCCTCGTCAGGCCCCGAAGCGACTACGTCGTCGCCCGCCTGAAGCACCGTGCGCCCCCGCGGCCGGTACACGTACCGCCGGCCGCGCACCAGCGTCAGCACGGTGAAGCCGGGCTCGATGTTCAGGCCCAGGGTCGCCAAGGAGCGCCCGTCGGCGGCCGAACCCTCAGCCACCGGGTAGTTGACCACTACTTCGTCGGAGTCGCCGAGGGCGATCTCCAAGATGGGGTGTACGTCCTCGCCCTTCTCGACGAGCCAGACCATCTGGTTGGCTTGGTCGCCGAGGTCCTCCGCGGCCTTCGAGATGTGCAGCAGCCCGCGCAGGGGACCGGGGTCGGGAGTGTCGGCGGCGGCCCGCAGCACCCACAGCTCCAGCCGGTCGTTCATGTCGTCGAGGCGCCCCTCGAGGTGCCGCACCTGCGCGGCCAGTCCGGGGTCGCCGAGCACCAGCGTGGAGTACGCCAGATCCACCGCCACCTCGGAGAGGTTCTTCATCTCCACGAGGGTGTCCATGGCCCGGTCCAGATCGGTGATCCAGGGGTCCTCCGGGGGCGCCGGGGGGACCCAGGGCTCGTCGCCGGCGAGTTCCCGCAGGCGACCGATGCCGTCGGGCGAGCCGCGCATGAACAGCGCGTCGCCCGGCAGCAGCACAGTGCCGCCGTCCACGCCGGTGATCCACTCCCGGCCCCGGCGGACCGCCATGATGCGCATGCCAGTAGCCACGGGCAGTTCCAGGGCGGCGACGGGACAGTGCGCCGCCTCGGAGGCGTCCCGGACCTGCACCCGGTGCGAGACCTCCTCGGCCGCCGACAGCGCCACCACCAGCTCGGCGGGGATCCCCAGGCGGTGCGAGACCACCCGGGCGATGTCGACCGCGTCGTTGGCGATCCGCTCGATGGCGCTGACCACCTGCAGCACCGACGACATGCCCTCGGCGTCGCGGGGGCGGCGCGCCGCCTTGACGCACACGGCGCGCATTCCGTGTACCAGGTCGCTCATGCGCTCCTCGAGGTCGCGCACCTCGGTGGCCAACTCGGGGTGACCGAAGCAGACCGAGGCATACGCCAAGTCGACCATCAACTCGCTGAGGTCCTTGGCCTCGGCGAGCATCGAGCGCAGATTCCGGGGGCGATCGTCCATCGGTGTCGCCGGGAGGCTATCGCGCCGGCGCCGCGGCGCCCTCATCGTCGAGGCGGGGGGCCTCCGGGGGACCGTCACAGGATCCCCAGCACTGCCAGCGCCGCCACGAGGGTGAGCGCTCCGACCAAGTCCATCGCCGAGGTGACCAGAGGGATGCCGTAGGTGTCGGGGTCCAGCCCCACGCGCTCGGCCAGGATCGTGCCGTAGTAGGCCACGAACGACGCGACCGCCACCGCCGCGACGCCGCCGAGGAGCGCCGAGCCGATCATGCCGCCGGCGCCGGGGCCCGCCAGTCCGGCGATCCGGGCGGCCCCGTGCGCCAGCGCCGCGGTGCCCGCCAGCACGGGGAGACCCATGAGGAAGGTGTTGCGCACCTCGCGGCGGGCGTCGCGGCCCGGCAGCGCCGCCGGTTCGATGAGACCGAGGTGCAACTCGGAGGCCAGCCGGCTCGAGAGGATGCCGCCGAGGGCGCCGCCGACGGCCAGATAGCCCGGCAGCAGCACCAGCAGGCTCGGCAGGCGGCCCAGGAACGCCTCCTGCTGCTCGACGATCACGCCTGCTACGAGGTCGAAGAGGATGGCGACCACCAGAACGCCGAAGGACTCCCGGAGGATCGACCGCAGCGACGGCGGTCCCAGGCGCCAGGCGCCGGCAGCGGTCACCGCGGCCGCCGCGCCGCAGACGATCGCCACGGCGCCGGTCACCGCGGCGGACTCGGCGAGGGGGACCACCAGCAGCAGCACCGGCAGCGTGATGACGTCGGCCGCGGCGGTCACGAGCGGGGCGGTGACGTTGTCGGGGTCCCAGCCGAAGCGCGCCGAACCGGCGGCCATGCCCAGCGCCACGACCACCACGAACAGGGACGAGACGACGCCGCCGAGGGTGCTGATGACCACGAAGGCCGCCAGGCTCATGGACTCGGCGATGTTGAAGAGCTCCGCCGTCGCCTTCGCCAGCATCGCCAGCACCGCCGAGGTCACGACGCTCAGCGCCAGCCCGGCCAGGATGTTCTGGCCGACGACCGTGGCGGGGCGCAGGCTCAGGCGGAACGTGCCCGCGTGGATCGCCGTGCCCAGGCGCGATCCCAGCGCCCCGAAGATCTTGCCCTGCAGGGCTATGGCGGCCGGCACCATCAGGAGCAGCCCGCCCAGCTTCTCCAAGCGGTCGGCGCTGGCCCCCAGCAGTATCCCCACCACCACGCTGACCAGCGCCAGCAGTCCCAGCGCTACCAGGCTCTGCGCCCCGGTCCAGTGCCTCTCCTCGGGCGCGCCGCGGCCCCGCTCTGGTGTGCGCCGCAGGCGAAGGCTCTCCAGCAGCGGGAAGGTTCGGGCCATGCCACGCTCCCCGGGGCCGACTGAGGGTCAAGTCTCCCCCAGCGTGCAGGGCCGGAAGGGAATTTCCGCCCGTAATCCCCGGCGCTGCCGCGGAGGATTCCTACGCTGGCGGAATGGACCTTCGCTGGGCGCGGCGAAATATCCGGCGCGCCACCCGGCCCGAACGGCCGTCGCTGCGGTGCGCGGCCGGCCGAGCTGCCCTGTCGGCCTGCCTGATCCTCGCCGTCGCGGCGGGCGCGTGCGGCTCGTCGGGGCGGGAACTGCGGACGCCGCCGGGGTTCACCGAGTCACAGGTCCGGTTCGTGCCGGTCAACCAGAGCCAGGGACCCGACGGGATGCTGATAGAGGGCGCCGAGTTCGAGCCCGGAGGGGACCTCCCCCGAGCCGCCGTCGAGGCGGACGGACCGCCGACGCTGATCTGGTGGAACATCCCCGCCGGCACCAGCGAGCTGGTGGTCCTCGTCACCGCCTTCGACCCCGAGGATCCCCCGATCCTTTGGGCGGTCGCCGGGCTCGGGCCCTCCAGCGCCGGGCTGTTCGGAGAACCGCTGCCCCCGGGCGTGCGCCCGCTGCTGCGAGCCGACGGGTCCGGCGACTGGCCCGGCTACCCGGCGCCCGGCACCCGGATGGTGTTCTCGCTGTGCGCGCTGGCGGCGCCGCTGCCGCCCCATGCGGTCGCCTCCGACGCCGCGAACCTCTGCACCGAGGCGCTGGGCGTGGCCACCGTCAGCGGGCTCGTTGCGGTCCCCGCTCCCTGACGCGCCGAGGGGGGAGTCCGAAGGCGGACCCTCCGGCTCGGCGCGTTGACCAATCGGTAAAGATCAACTACCGTACTGATAATCGTTACCTTAAGAGTCGCTGCAAGAAGCGCTGCAAGAAGAGTCACCGCAAGAGCCGCTGCGCACGCCCGCGCCCGAGCCCACGCCAGAGGCGAGGCCCGCGCAGAGGTCCGGTGCAGCTCGACGGGCGACTAGAGGGGACCCAGGCCGGTGACGACAGCCCTCATGGATCGTGTCGCCACCGCTCCCATCAGCTGGGGGATCTGCGACATGCCCGAATGGGGGCACCAGCTCCCCGTCGAGGCCGTGCTCGCGGAGATGCGCGCCGCGGGGTTCAGGCACACCGAGTTGGGGCAGCTCGGCTACCTCCCCACCCGCCCGGGCGAGCTGCGCGCCGCGCTCGACCGTCACGGCCTCTCGCTTCTCGGCGGGTTCGTGCCGCTCGTCCTGCACGACCCCGAGCACCTCTCCGCAACCCTCGACGAGGCGGCGTACGCGGCGGCCGTCATCGCCGGCGGCGGCGGCCGCTTCTTCGTGACCTGCGTCGTGAGCGACCAGGCTGTCTGGCGCCGGGACGCGCTCAACCCCTCGCAGTGGCCGGTAGTGGCGGAGACCCTCGCCCGTGTGGAGAAGGTCGCCGCAGACTTCGGGCTGACGCAGGCGATCCATCCGCACCTCGGCTCGCTCGTCGAGAGCGGTGCCGAGACCGCGCAGATCCTCGAGGCCAGCGACGTGGCCCTCGTCTTCGACACCGCCCACCTGCTCCTCGGCGGCGCCGACGTGCTCGAGGCGGCACGCCTCTACTTGGACCGGATCGCGCTCGTACACATCAAGGACCTGGATCTCAGATGCGCCGCCGAGGTGGCCGGCGGCCGGCTGAGCTTGATGGAAGGAGCACAGCGCGGCCTGTTCCCGCCGCTGGGACGAGGGGGACTGCCGATCGCTGAGGTAGTTTCCCTGCTCGAATCCACCGACAGGTGCCTCTGGTACGTTCTAGAGCAGGACGCGGCGATCGAGGAGGGCGACCCCGGCGCCGTGGAGCGACTTCGCCGGGACGCCCGGTCGAACCTCGAGTTCCTGCGCGATCTGGCGTCCGCACCCGCGGGCGCCCGAACCCCACACAACAGCAACCCGGAGAGGAGAGACTCCCCATGAGGAGAATATGGAAACTGCTGACCGTCCTAATGGCGGTGGCACTCGTTGCAGCCGCGTGCGGCGGCGACGACGAGGGCGCCGATGCGCCGGCGGCACCGCCCGCTGACTCGCCGGCCCCGCCGCCCGCCGAGGAGGCGGCCCCGGCCACGACGGCGCCGGCCGAGGACGCCGTCGAACTCACGCAGGGCGACTGCGACAAGACGTACCACGTGATAACCCACGGCGACGCCGGCACGTTCTGGTCGGTGGTCGAGGTGGCCGTCGACGACGCCGCCGCCGCCATCGGCTGCGAGGTCGTGTACTTCGGGTCCAACAACGACGCCCTCGCGCAGTCCCAGGAGATCCAGGCGGCCATCGCCGCCGGCTCCGACGGCATCGCCATCTCCCTCGCCGACCCGGCGGGTGTGACCGCCGCCGCCGAAGCGGTGGTCGCCGCGGGCATCCCCCTCTACACCCTCAACTCGGGCGTGAACGACTACAAGGCGCTCGGCGCCGTCACCCACATCGGCCAGACCGAGTTCGTGGCCGGCCAGGGCGCGGGCGAGCGCTTCGACTCCCTCGGCGCCAGCCATGTGCTGTGCGCCCGCCAGGAGCAGTCCAACATCGGTCTCGAGGAGCGCTGCGCGGGACTCGAGGACACCTTCAGCGGCCAGGTCAGCTCGGAGTTCGTGGGATTGGACGCCAACCCCGACGAGCAGCAGAACACCATCGCCGCCAGGCTGCAGGCCGACGAGTCGATCGACGCGGTGCTCGGCGTCGGACCCAACCTGCCGCTGCGGGCGCTGGCCGCCGGCGAGCAGGCCGGGCGCGACCTCGTCATCGGCGGCTTCGACCTGTCGAGCGACCTCATCAACGAGATCGAGGCAGGCAACGTCGCCTTCACCGTCGACCAGCAGCAGTACTTGCAGGGCTATCTCCCGGTGATCCTGATGCACCTGCAGGCCACCAACCAGAACACCGCCGGCGGCGGCCTGCCCATCCTCACCGGACCGGGCTTCGTCGACACGGCCAACGCCTCGGCGGTCAAGGCGCTGGTCTCCCAGGGCACGCGGTAGTCCCTCCAAGAGGGGTTGTCCGGAGCGGCGCACCGCGGCCCGGACAACCCCTCTTCGGGTCCCTGCCAGCGACGAGGCAACGCCTGCTCGCCGCCCGTCGATCATCTATTGTTCGGAGTCATCGTCTGACCGAAGGGGGCTCCAGTGGCCGATGCATCCGCTCCCGCCAACCCGCCGACCGAGAGGGAGGACAAACCCGCCGCGGCCGATGAACGGCTGGCGCACCGGGGGCCCATCCAGCAGCTGCTGACCCGGCCCGAGATCGGCGCCCTGCTCGGCGCCGTCGGCGTCTGGCTGGTCTTCTGGCTGGTGTCGGGGCCTTTCGGCACCGTCGCCGGCACCGCCAACTACCTAGACGTGGCCTCGATCATCGGACTGATGGCCATCCCGGTGGCGCTGCTGATGATCGGCGGCGAGTTCGACCTCTCCTCGGGCGCCATGACCGGCGCCACCGCCATCATCGTCATCCTGCTGAGCAGCGACACGGCCACGCTCGGCGGCGCCGGATTGAGCCTCCACCTCGCCGTGCCGCTGTCGTTGGCCTTCGCCCTCGCCATCGGCTGGTTCAACGGCACGATGGTGGAGAAGACATCGCTGCCCAGTTTCATCGTCACGCTCGGCACGTTCTTCATCCTCATCGGCGCCAAACTCGGCTTCGCCAAGCTGTTCACCAACAAAGTGATCGTCGAGGGCCTCGATCAGTCGAGCGGCTACGAGTTCTGGGACAACATCTTCGGCGCAACCTGGAACCGCAACACCCACATATGGGACCAGCGCGACTGGGCGTGGGCGGGGCTGCTCATCATCGGCGGTCTGGTGCTGCTGCTGGGGATCCTGGAACTCACCTACGCCCGGCGGGAGAAGGTCGACCCGACCGGCTACGGCGTGGCCGCGATCGGCGCGGCCGCCGGGCTGGTCGCCTTCTTCCTGATGCTCCGCTCCGACGGCGGGAACCTCGGACTGGGGATCCTGCTGGGCGCCGGAGTGCTCGTCGGAGTCGCCGGCTGGTGCCTGGCCCGCTACCAGCCGGCGGCCCCCGACGACGAGCCGCAGGCCGACCGGCGCCGCCTGATGCAGCGGCTCGGCGGCGGGACCCTGGCGATCGCCCTCGCCATCGCGCTGGCGGCGATCTTGGACCCGTTCGACTCGGGACAACTCGACTTCGTCGGCGGCGCCGCGGGCCGCGCCCTGCTCGCCCTCGGTATCGCCCTGACGGGGATTCTGGCCGTGCTCGCCGCGCTCGGCCGCGTCAGCCCCAGCTACCCGGCCATCGGCGCGATCATCGCCATGATCCCCGCCGTGAGCTTCATGATGACCGTGCAGGCCTTCAGGGCCATCCTCTTCGCCGCCCTGGCGATGGCCGGCGTGAGCCTCCTCGCCGCCGCCGGCAGGGGCCGCCTGAAAGTCGTGTTCTCCCTGCTGATCTCCGTCGGCATCGTGGCACTCGCCTTCTTCGTGCGGAGCGAGGCGTCGTCCCGGAAGCTCCGGGTGGAGCTGTTCACTGCGCTCCTGCTGGTCGCGCTGGTGATCGCGGCCGGCGCCGTGGCCGGGCTCATCTCGGCTCGGCGCACCGCCGCTCCCAGCGCGCCCGGGATGGGCTGGTGGACGAGGACCGGCAGCGCAGCGGGAGTCGTGGCCGCGGTCGTCTTCGCCATCATCGAGCTCGTCGACGGCGACGGCATCCTCTACAGCCTCTTCACGGGCGTCGTGAAGGGCCTCATCACAGTCTTCGCCATCTACGCGGTGGGCACCGTCGTCCGCACCCTGTTCACGGACGACGACGGGATGGGACGCGCCCTAGTCAGCGTCGGCCTCGGCTCGGTGGCGCTCGGTATCGCCGCCAAGCTGCTGTTCGTCAAGAGCAGCGAACTCGAGACGCTGCGCGGCGTCACCGAGTACGGCGCGGGCGTGCTGATCTTCTTGATCTTCGCGGTGGTCGCCGCCTGGGTGCTGGCGCGGACGCAGTTCGGCAGCTGGATATTCGCCGTCGGCGGCAACAAGGACGCGGCCCGGTCGGTGGGTGTGCCCGCGGCCCGCACGAAGACCACGCTGTTCATGATGGTCTCGGCCGCAGCCTGGATCACGGGCATGGTGATCGCCTTCAGGCTGAACTCGGTGCAGGCGAACGTGGGCGACGGCAACGAGTTCCGCTACATCATCGTCGCGGTCGTGGGCGGCAACCTGCTGACCGGGGGCTACGGATCGGCTATCGGGGCGGCCATCGGGGCGCTCATCTGGGGCATGATCCAGCAGGGCATCGGTTTCGCCACCTGGAACAGCGACTGGCGGTTCCTGGTGCTCGGCGCGCTGCTGCTGATCGCAGTGCTGGCCAACAACTACGTACGAGGCCGGGCGGAGAAGGCGCGATGACGCCCACGGCCCTCGGAGCGGTCGGGGCACACGACGAGGAGGGCGCCCAATGAGCGACGTATTCCTGGAACTGAAGAACATCTCGAAGTTCTACGGCAACATCATCGCCCTCACCGGGGTGAGCACCACCGTCAACCCCGGCGAGGTGACCTGCGTGCTGGGCGACAACGGCGCAGGGAAGTCCACCTTCATCAAGATCCTCGCCGGCGTACACCAGCACGACGAGGGCGAACTGGTCCTCGAGGGCGAGCATGTGAAGTTCGAGTCGCCGCGCGAGGCCCTCGCACGCGGCATCGCCACCGTCTACCAAGACCTGGCGATGGTGCCGCTCATGTCGGTGTGGCGGAACTTCTTCCTGGGCGCCGAGCCAAAGACGGGCGTCTGGCCGTTCCGCCAGATCGACATCCAGCGCGCCAAGCGCATCTCGAAGGAAGAGATGGCCAAGATGGGCATCGACATCCGCGACACCGAGCAGAGCGTCGGCACGCTCTCCGGCGGCGAGCGGCAGTCGGTGGCCATCGCCCGCGCCGGCTACTTCGGCGCCAAGGTGCTGATCCTCGACGAGCCCACCTCCGCGCTCGGCGTGAAGCAGTCGGGCGTGGTGCTGCGGCGCATCGTGGAGGCCCGCAACCAGGGGCTAGCCGTCATCTTCATCACCCACAACCCCAACCACGCCTACCCCGTCGGCGACCGGTTCGTGATCCTCAACCGCGGCAGGTCGCTCGGCAACTGGGCCAAGGAAGAGCTCTCGCAGGCCGAACTCACCCAACTCATGGCAGGCGGCGCCGAGTTGGAGCAGCTTCAGCACGAGCTGGCCCAAGCCAGCGCCTGAGGAGGCGTCAGAGTCGGCTCCGTGAGCGGTTCCCGTCGCCTGCACCGCGTCTGGATCGACCGTCCCGCGCCGGGAGTGGAGATTCCCGGCGACGTCGAACTCTGCGACGGCCCGACGGGCGCCGACGCCGTGATCGTGGGGTCCGGCGAGTCGTGGGACGCCGCCGCGTGCCGCCGGCTGCCCCGCCTGAAGATCGTCGCCCGACCGGGGATCGGCTACGAGAACGTCGACGTGGCGGGCTGCGCGGCGAACGGCGTCGCCGTCTGCAACGCCCCCGACGCCCCGACGGTCTCCACGGCCGAGCACACCCTGGCGCTGATCCTCGCCGTGGCCAAGCGGCTCAAGGCCGCTGAGCGGCGCCTGCGCGGCGCCCGCGACGACCTCCGCGGCCTGCGGGAGCGCGGCGCCCTCGAACTCGACGGCCGCACGCTCGGACTCGTCGGCTGCGGGCGCATCGGCAGCCGCGTCGGTCGCTACGCCGAGGCGCTGGGCATGCGCGTGGCCACCTTCGATCCCCACATCGGTGCGGCGCCGGTGGGCGAAGCCGTCGAACTCGAGCAGCTCTGGCAGACCGCGGACGTCGTCTCGCTGCACGCGCCGGCCACGCCGGAGACCCGCCACATAGTCGACGCGCGGTCACTGGCGGCCATGCGGCCCGGCGCCGTCCTCGTGAACTGCGCCCGCGGGTCGCTGGTCGACCACGACGCGCTGGTCGCCGCCCTCGAGTCCGGGCCGCTCGCCGGGGCCGGGCTGGACGTCACCGACCCCGAGCCTCTGCCGCCCGACCACCCGCTGCTCGCCCGCGACGACGTCATCGTCACCCCGCACGTCGCCTCGACGACCACCGTGGGGCACATCCGGCTGGTTACCGCCGCGCTCACGGAAGCGCTGAGGTGGCTGCGCGGCGGCATCCCGGAGCACCTCCTCGACGCGGACGCGGCCCATCCCGCCGTCGACCGCCGCTTGCGCGCCGGCGAAGCCGCGCCATGACCGCGCGGCGGCGCATCGGTCTGGCGGTCGTGGGGTTCGGCTGGATGGGGCAGGCGCACGCCCGCTCGTACCTGCGACTGCCGACGCTGTTCGCCGACCGCTGCTACGAGCCCGACTTGGCAGTGTGCTCGGACACCGTGGCGGCGCGCCGCCGCCGCGCCGTCGACGCCTTCGGATTCCGCGGGGCCGAGGAGGACTGGCGCGCTGCCGTGGAGCGTGCCGACGTGGACGCAGTGGTGATCTGCGCGCCCAACATGCTGCACGAGCCGGTAGCTGTGGCCGCGGCGGCGGCCGGGAAGCACGTCTTCTGCGAGAAGCCCGCCGGCGGCACGCCGGAGGGGACCGCCCGCATCGAGCGGGCCTGCCGGCAGGCCGGCGCGGTGACCGGCGTCGGCTACAACTACCGCTTCGCGCCGCTGGTGGTCCACGCCCGGCAGCTCCTCGAGGCGGGCGAGTTGGGGGCAGTCACCAACTACCGGGGGCGCTTCTTCTCCATGTACGGCGCCGATCCGCTCGGCCTGCTGACGTGGCGTTTCCTGCGAGACCGGGCCGGCTACGGCGTCTCGACGGACATTCTCAGCCACGCCGTGGATCTCGCCATGATGCTGAACGGTCCCATCACCAGGGTGATGGGGACCACGGCGACGTTCATCGCTGAGCGCCCGCTGCCGTCGGGCGCAGGCACCCACTACGACCGCGGAGCGCCCGAGGACGCCACCGCGGCGGTCACGAACGAGGACTACGCCGGATGCCTCGCAGTCTTCGCCAACGGCAGCCGCGGCAGCTTCGAGGCCAGCCGCACGATGGTCGGACCCCAGAGCCAGATGGCCTTCGACGTCTACGGCAGCGGCGGGGCGCTGAGCTGGAACCTCGAGACCATGAACGAGATGCAGGTCTTCCGGGCGGCGGATCCGCTGGGGGGCTACACGACGGTGCGCGCCGGCGAGCGCCATCCCTACCAGGCCAACTTCGTTCCCGGCGACGCCAACGCCATCGGCTTCGAGGACCTAGTAGCCATCGAGGACCACGAGTTCCTGACGGCGGTGGCCGAGGACCGGCCCCACTCGGCGGGCATGGCCGAGGCGCTCGCCTGCGTGAGCGTGCAGGACGCCCTGCTGCGCAGCGACCGCAGCGGCGCCTGGGAGGACGTGGTGTCGCTCCGCATGGACTGAGAGCAGCCGCCACCGAACAGGGCGACCGAACAGGGCGAGCGAACAGGGCGACCGAACAGCACCGAGCGAACAGCACCGAGCGACAGGAGGAGCGACCGTGGAGACCATCCGGCTGACCACCGCAGGGGCCATCGTCCGTTACTTGGCCGCGCAGCGCATCGAGGCCGACGGCCAGACGGCGCCGCTGTTTCCCGGCGTGTTCGCAATCTTCGGCCACGGGAACGTGACCTGCCTCGGTCACGAACTCGAGCAGGCCGGCGAGGCGCTGCCCACGTGGCGCGGCCAGAACGAGCAGGGCATGGCCTTAGCCGCCGTCGCCTACGCCAAAGCCTGCAGGCGGCGTCGGATCATGGCGGCGGCCAGCTCCATCGGGCCCGGCGCCACGAACATGGTGACGGCGGCCGCGGTGGCCATGGCCAACAGGATGCCGCTGCTGCTGCTCGCCGGCGACACGTTCAACAGCCGCATCCCCGACCCCGTGCTGCAGCAGGTGGAGCACTTCGGGGCGCCCTCGGAGACGGTCAACGACTCCTTCCGGTCGGTCGTGCGCTACTGGGACCGCATCACCGCCGCCGCCCAGGTGGTCCAGTCGCTGCCCAACGCGGTGGCTACCATGCTCGACCCCGGCGACTGCGGTCCGGCGTTCATCGGGCTGCCCCAGGACGTCCAGGCGGACGCCTACGACTTCCCGGCCCGCTTCTTCGACGAGACGGTGCACGAGATCCGCCGGCCCCCCGCCGACGCCGCCGAGCTGCGCCGGGCGGCCGCCGCCCTCGCCGCCGCCGAGCGGCCCCTGATAATCGCGGGCGGCGGAGTCCACTGGTCACTCGCCGAGGCCGAATTGGCGAGCTTCGCCGAGCAGCACAACATCCCCGTCGCCGAGACAGTCGCCGGGCGGACGTCCCTAGTGGCGCACCATCGGCTGAACTGCGGCCCGATCGGCGTGACCGGCTGCACCTCGGCCAACGCCATGGCCGCCGCGGCCGACGTGGTGCTGGCAGTCGGAACGCGTCTCGGCGACTTCGCCACCGGCTCTTGGACGGTGTTCGGGGGCGACGTGCGCATCATCGGCCTGAACGCCGCCCGCTTCGACGCCACGAAGCACCTGTCGCTGCCGCTCGTGGCCGATGCCCGCGAGGGCTTGGCCGCACTCAGCAGGGCCGTCGGCGACTACAGGGCCGGCGAGGAGTGGTCGGCGCGCGCCGCCGCGGAGACATCGCAGTACCACGCCTACATCGACAAGATCGCCGCCGCCGAGACGGCCGTGGGCGACGGGGACGAGCCCCCCTCCTACGCACAGGTGGTGGGCGTCGTGGACCGGGCCGCGCGGCCGTCGACCTACGTCGTGACCGCCGCCGGCGGCCTGCCGGGCGAGGCCGTGAACGGCTGGCGGGGCCAAGCCGTGCATTCCTTCGACTCCGAGTACGGCTACTCCTGCATGGGCTATGAGATCTCCGGGGGTTGGGGGGCCAAGATGGCGATGCCGGACCGCGAGGTCGTGGTGCTGGTAGGCGACGGCTCGTACCTCATGATGAACAGCGACCTCTACAGCACGGTCCTGTCGGGGCACAAACTCATCGTCATCGTCTGCGACAACGGGGGTTTCGCCGTCATCAACCGGCTGCAGGTCGCCCAGGGAGGCGCCCCGTTCAACAACCTCCTGAGCGACGCCCGGGTGGAGAACCTCGTGGCGGTGGACTTCGCCGCCCACGCCGCCGCAATGGGCTGCGAGGCCGAGACCGTCACCACCGTCGCCGAACTGGCCGGCGCCTTCGAGCGGGCCCGCGCCGCTGCCGGCACCTACGTCATCGCCGTGCGGACCCACCCCCACCGCTGGACCACAGGCGGCGCCTGGTGGGAGGTGGGGGTGCCCGAGGTGAGCAGCCGGCCAGAGGTCCGCGAGGCACGAGAGGCAATGGAAGCCAGCAAGGCTCGCCAGAGGGTGGGATGGTAGGCGCCGGGCCGCCCGGTCGGGCCTCCGCCCCGCGGCCGCCCAGGGAAGCGACCACTCCGTGAGCGGCGTCCGCATCGGGCTGTTGGGGTGCGGCCGGATCGGTCGGATGCACGCCGAGCTGCTCGCCCGGCAGGTGCCCGGCGCCGGACTGGCGGCCGTCTACGACGTGGCCGAGGGCGCCGCCGAGGCGCTCGCCGGTGAATTCGGCACACGCCGCGCCGCCAGCGCCGAAGACCTCATCTGCTCGGCCGACAGCGACGCGGTGGCGGTCTGCACCTCGACGGACACCCACGCCGACCTGCTCGTGGCCGCCGCTGCGGCCGGCAAACCCGTCTTCGTGGAGAAGCCGCTGGCGCTGGACCTCGGCGAGGCAGACCGCGGGATCGCCGCCGCCGAGGCCGCCGGCATCGCCGTGCAGGTGGGGTTCAACCGGCGCTTCGATCCGAGCCACCGCTATGTGCGCGACCGCGTGGCGGCCGGCGACATCGGCGACGTACACCTCGTCCGCGTCACTAGCCGCGACCCGGCGCCCCCGCCGGCCGTCCTGTCCCTGGAAGCCTCGGGCGGGCTGTTCTGCGACATGACCATCCACGACTTCGACATGGTCCGCTTCATTGCCGGCAGCGAGGTGACCGAGGTGTACGCCGCGGGCGCGGTGCTGATAGACGAGGCGATCGGCGCGGCTGGCGACTTGGACACCGCCGTGGTGGTCTGCCGCCACGCCAACGGCGCCATCAGCACGATCGACAACAGCCGCCGGGCGGTCTACGGCTACGACCAGCGGGTGGAGGCCTTCGGCTCGGCGGGCATGGCCGCCTCGGACAATCCGCCCGTCGCGTCCGCCGCCAGCCGCGGCCCCGACGGGGCGCGCGGCCCGGGGCTGCCCTACTTCTTCATCGAGCGCTACATCCCGGCCTACGTCGCCGGATGGTCCGCCTTCGTCGCCATGCTGGGCGGCGCTCCGTCGCCGTGTACGCTCGCCGACGGGCGGGCCTCGCTGGCGCTGGCTCTGGCCGCTTGGCGCTCGGTACGCGAGCGCCGCCCCGTCGCCGTCGAAGAGATCGGATGAAGGCGGCCCGCCCCTAGGCCCGCAGCCGCTCCCGCAAGGCGAACTTCTGGATCTTGCCGGTGCTGGTCTTGGGGAGCTCGCCGAAGATCACCCGTCTGGGCGCCTTGAAGCGGGCGATGGAGTCGCGGACGAACTCGATCAGCTCCTCGGGAGTCACCTCGGTTCCCGGGCGCGGCACCACGAACGCCACCGGCACCTCGCCCCAAGTCTCGTCGGGGGCGCCCACCACGGCCGCCTCGAGCACTCCGGGGTGGCGGGCCAGGGCCTGCTCCACCTCTATGGAGGCGATGTTCTCGCCGCCGCTGATGATCACGTCCTTGGCCCGGTCGCGCACCTCCATGTAGCCGTCGGGGTGCACCACACCCACGTCGCCGGTGCGGAACCAGGCGCCGTCGGGACGCTGCAGGGTCGCCGCGGCCGTAGCTCCGGGGTCGCGGTAGTAGCCGAGCATCACGACGTTGCCCCGCAGGACCACCTCGCCGGCGGTGGCGCCGTCGGGGGGCACGTCGCGGCCCTCGGCGTCCACGATCCGCAGCGGCGAGCAGGCGATGTTGGCCACGCCCTGGCGCGCCTTGCGCCGGGCCTGCTCGGCGGGCCCGAGGGCGCCCCACTCGGGACGCCAGTCGCAGATCACCGCGGGGCCGTAGCTCTCGGTCAGCCCGTAGAGATGGGTCACCTGCAGGTTCAGGCCGGCGAGGCGGGCCAGCAGGCTGGGGGACGGCGGCGCCCCGCCCACGGCCACATGCACCGGCGAGGGGGCCGGGGCGGCGGCGTGGGCGGCCAGCATCGTCAGCACAGTGGGAGCGGCGTTGAGGTGGGTGACGCCCCGGCGGTGGATCTCCGACCAGACCGCCTCGGCGTCGAGGCGGCGCAGCGCCACATGCATGCCGCCGGCGGCGGTGACCGCCCACGGGTAGCACCACCCGTTGCAGTGGAACATCGGCAGGGTCCACAGGAACACGCCGGCGGCGTCGAGGCCTCCCTGGGCGACCATGGCCAGCGCCTGCAGGTAGGCACCGCGGTGGGAGTACATCACGCCCTTGGGGCGCCCGGTGGTGCCCGAGGTGTAGTTGAGGCTCAGCATCGCCCACTCGTCGTCGACGTCGCGGCGCAGGGGCGCGGCGGCGGCGAGCCGCTGCTCGTAGTCGTCTTCCGGCTCGCCGCAGAGGATCAGCTGCACCGGGTGGTCGGCCCCCGCCACGATCGCCTCGCCGACCTCCGCCAGGGAGTGGTCACAGACGAGCACCCGGGAGCCGGCGTGGTTCACGATCCAGGTCAGCTCGCCGGGCGACAGGCGCGTGTTCAGTGCGTTCAGAACGGCCCCGGCCCAGGCCACGCCGAAGTGCGACTCCAGCGCTGCGTGCGTGTTCGGAACCAGCGTCGAGACCCGGTCGCCGGGCCTCACCCCCGCCTCGGCCAGCGCCCCCGCCAGCCGCATGCAGCGCTCCCGCAGCTCCCGGTAGGTGAAGCAGCGCTCGCCGTCGATCACCGCCGTCCGGTCGCCGAAGACGAGCGCGCTGCGGTCCAGGAACAGCGTCGGCGTCAGCGGTTCGGCGCCGAAGGCCGGACCGCCGGCAGGCGGCGAGGAGGGCTCGGGCATAGCCTCAGTGTCGCAGACGGGGGCCCGGTCCCGCGTCCCGGAGAGAAAGTCGAAACGAGAAAGCCGAGAGGGAGGTCGAGGCGGGTTCGGACCTCGCTCCAAAGATCCAAACCCGCCTTCTCCACCTGCCGCAACCCTGCTGCTCCAACCGCTCGGGCCGCGGCGTCCGGAAGATCCCGGCGATCTTTTATCCACAGACGCCTCAGTCGCCGGTTCGGTTGACAGGTCCCCGAAGAAATATCTCCCTCAGCGGTCCGAGCGGTACGCGTCGCCCCGGGCGCCTCTCTGTGTGTCGGCTGCCTGGGTGGCCAGCAGGTCGGCGACGTCGTTCCAGGGGTCGCCGGCGTGTCCCTTCACCCAGCGGAACGTCACACCCCGCGCCAAGGCCAGCCCGATCAACGGCGCCCAGAGGTCCTGGTTCTTGACCGGCTTGCGGTCGGCTGTACGCCAGTTGCGCCGCTGCCATCCCTCCCACCAGCCCTGCTCGAAGCAGTTCACGATGTAGGCGGAGTCGGTGACCACCTCCAGCGGGTCGCCGCCCTCGAGGGCCGCCAGAGCCTCCAGGACGGCCTGCAGTTCCATGCGGTTGTTGGTGGTCTCGGGCGCGGCGCCGGCCGCCCACGGGCCGTCGGGCACCACCCAGCCCCAGCCGCCGGGGCCGGGATTGCCGCGGCAGGCCCCGTCGGTGTACACGACGGTGCGCCGTCCGCCGCCGTCCCCCAGCGATTCCACGGCGCTCATCATCGCACGCCCAGCGGTGACAGCCGCCGATCCGCCTGCCGGCGGCGGCGCGCCCCACGGCCCGAGTCCCGACGAGGACGCGGTCGGTGCCGGCCGGTGCCGGGGGACCGGGCCGGAATCGCGCCGGAGCGTGCGAGACTGGACGGCCATGCGCGGCCACTTCAGCCATCAGCTTCCCGACACCGACCCCACCGAGACCGGCGAGTGGATCGACTCCTTCGACGCCCTGGTCCACGAACGGGGCCCCGAGCGCGCCCGGCTGGTGGTGGCCCGGATGCTGGAGCGGGCACAGCAGCTCGACGTCGGGATCCCCGCCACCGTCACCACCCCCTACGTCAACACCATCCCCGCCGACAGCCAGCCCTTCTTCCCCGGCGACGAGCACCTCGAGAAGCTGA
>JAPOYM010000136.1 GCA_026706565.1 bacterium | reverse complement strand
CGGGAATCCGGTAGCCTGCTCCGGTCGGCCGACGGCCGGCGCAGAATTCGCACCGAAGAATCGGAGGATCACTCATGTCCGAGACAGCAGCGATGCTCGAAGCCAACGCGGCCTACGTCGCAGACTTCAGCGAGGGCAACAAGCCCATGCCCCCGGCCCGCGGAGTGGCGGCGGTGGTCTGCATGGACGCACGCATCCACCCGTCGGAGATGCTGGGCCTGACCCTCGGCGACGCGCACGTCATTCGCAACGCCGGCGGGCGGGTGTCCGACGACGCCATCCGCTCGCTCATCATCTCCTCGACCCTGCTGGGCACGAAGGAGTTCATCGTCGTGCACCACACCGACTGCGGGATGGTCACGTTCTCCAACGACGACCTGCGGAGCATCCTCGCAGAACGGCGCGGCAGCGACGCCAGCGACATCGACTTCCTGCCCTTCGGCGACCTCGCGCAGAGCGTCCGCGACGACATCGCGACCATCCGGGCCTGCGAGCACCTCGACCAGTCGATCCCCGTGCGGGGATTCATCTACGACGTCGACACCGGGGCGCTCCACGAGGTGAACTGACCGCCGCCGCGGACACCCCGAAGCCCGACGAGCCGCGCGTGGCCGGCCTCGTCAGTTTCGTGGTTCGTCTGCCGCTCAGGCGGGCGCGCCTCGTCGCTTGAGTCGTCGGCGCAGCTCGGTGAGTTCCGCTTCGGCGGCTTCGGCGCGCGACTCGGCGTCTCGGCGGGCCTCGAGCAGGTCGTCGGGGTCTAGGAGCCACCGCCCGTCGGCGGGGTCGTAGAGCCGGAGCTTGGGGGGCCGCCAGTGCAGCTCGAGGCCCAAGGCGGAGCTGCGGCCGGTGAGAGTGCCGTCGGCGTTGTGGGCGATACCGATGGGTTCCCAGCGGCCCGAGCGGCGGTGTTCGCCCTGCAGCGGCGGTTGGAGCAGTTCGCCGCCGGTGGGGTCGAAGCGCCAGTACTCCTGCACGCCTAGTTCGGCGTAGCGCGCCGGTTTGACGGTCACGTCGATGGCGACGGTCGTCGGCGAGGCGACCTCCAGCACGAATATCGGCGGCGCGCCGGCGTCCCAGACCCGGTAGGTGCTCTGGCCGTCGAGCGCCTCGACGTTCACCCCGAACGCCACTGCCACATCGGGCGCGACCACGACCGTCGGATCACCCTGCTTGTAGTACACGTTGATGTCGCTGCTGGCCCAGGCCGCGTCGGCGTCAGGGCGTTCGGCCAGCCAGTGGCGCAGCGCGAAGTGCAACTCCGCCCTGCGACGTACCTGCAGATCCCCTTCCGGCACCTTGGGCCCCTCCGGGTATTCGACTTCCACCTCTGGAGGACCCGCCACGACCGTGCTCATTGGCACACATCCCCAATCACACCGGCGACCCTACCGTCAAGACCGAGCACATGCAATCCCAATTATCATGAGATAGGCTATAATCCTTGTAATATCAGCAAATAGCCTAACGGCACCACGGGCGTCCGCAAGCCGCTCAGCTTGCAGCACCGGGCGCACGAACTCCTCGCCCGTGGGGTCAAGGGCGGACCGCTAATCTGCAGTTCCATGACCTCGCAGCAGTGGGATCCGGCTCTCGACCCGGTGCTCTGCGACCCCTTCCGCGAGCCGGACAGGCACTGGGCGCTGGATGACTTGGGCCGGGCCAGGCGCGACGCAGCCCCGTTGCGGGGTCGGCGCGCGCCGCTGCGCGTCACGGTTCCTCAGGACTCCAAGGCACCGCGGCAGTTGGCTCTGGCACTGGGCGACCGGAAGGTGAACACGACGGTCGCCGATGTCCGCGAGGCGGTCCGTGCCTGGCGGGCCGAGGGCTACCCGCGTGCCACCGCCACCACACGGCGGCTGCTGCAGCACTGGGCCGACGACGAGGCCATGCGGCTGCGACCGTTCTTCGCCCAGCGAGAGGCCGTCGAGACCTTCATCTGGCTGCGCGAGGTGGCCAGACGCGACGCGCCGCAGCGGCGCGAGCTGGAGGCAGCCGCGCGGGCGCACAACGACGGGATCGTTCGGTTCTGCGCCAAGATGGCCACGGGCACAGGCAAGACCGCGGTCATGGCCATGGTGATCGCCTGGCAGACCCTCAACGCGGCGCACTCCCGGCGCACCCGCAACGTGCTGCACACCGACCGGTTCGTGGTGCTCGCACCCGGCCACACGGTGCGCCGCCGGCTGGCGGTGTTGTCGCCGTCGCAGCCGGGGAACGTCTACGACGAGATGGGCCTCGTGCCCGCCGACCTGCGCCGGAGGCTGAACCGGGCGAGGGTACGAGTGGTGAACTATCAGACCTTCGTACAGCGCGACCTCATCGACGACACCAACGCCCGCAAGCTGCTCGGGCGCGGGCGCGGCGAGGACATCGAATCGTGGCCTGCGGCCGTGCGCCGGGTGCTAGGAGACCTGCTGGAGCCCGGGACGGGACCGGACAGAGCGGGGCCGGGAATCTGCGTCATCAACGACGAAGCGCACCACTGCTATATCCCCAAGGTCCGTGAGAAGTCCGACAGCCTCCAGAAGGCCGAAGACGCCCGGGCCTCGGTGTGGTTCAACGCCATCCGGGCACTGCGCGACATGGGTGCGCTTGGCCAAATTGACTCCGAGTTCCGTCAGGCGCACCCGGTGCTGGACTTCTCGGCCACGCCGCTTTGGATCGACACGGCGGCGCGCTCGGAGCCCGAGCAGTTCGAGTGGGTTTCCTCGGACTTCGGGCTGATGGACGCCATCGAATCGGGCTTGGTGAAGGTGCCGCGGGTGCCCATCGACGACGACACTTCACGAGACGAGACCGCCTGGCGCAAGCTGTACGACCACACTGGCTCCAAGGATCTGAAACGGTGGCTGGAGAACCCCGACAACTCCGGCCTGCCCGCCGAGTTGGGCGGGGCGGTGAGCGCCATGGTGAACGACTGGCGCCGGAAGCTGGAGGCCTGGCAACCGGACGCCGCCGCCCACGTATCCAAGATTGAGGCGGCGGGCGGTCCAATAGTCGCGACCACGGACCCCCCCCCGTGGAATTACACGAGTTGGCACCACAGAGGGTTCAACCCACACCGCCGGTGCTCATCTTCGTGGTCAACAGGATCGTCAACGCCAAGGCGCTGTTCAACTTCGTTGCGGGCTACGAGGACGATGACGGCCACCTCCGCCCCGGCGCTTTCCCCGAGCTGTCCAACGTAGACCAGCTCGGTCGCTGGCACGACAACCCGCGCACCCTGGTGGTGCACAGCAAGGTCGGCGAGGACGACGCCATCCCCGACGAGCTGAAGCGCCTGCTGCTGCGGCGCGCTGGAGTGGAGAGCAAGAAAGACGCCGAGGCGGCGGTGCGGGAGATGCTGGCCACGGTGGGGCGCGACGGCGAGCCCGGCGCCGATGTTCGCTGCGTGATCTCGGTGGCGATGCTGACCGAGGGCTGGGACGCCCGAACGGTCACCAACATCGTGGGGTTCCGGGCCTTCGGCACCCAGCTGCTGTGCGAGCAGGTGACGGGCCGGGCGCTGCGGCGCACCTCCTACGACGCCCTGCGGCCGGCCGACGAGGCGGGTCGCCGTCTGTTCGAAGCGGAATACGCAGACGTCGTCGGCATCCCCTTCGAGTTCATGCCGGCCATGGACAGCCGGCCGGCGGCGCCGCAGCCGCCCAAGCCCCGCACCTGGGTCTGTACCGTGGCCGGCCGGAGCGGCCTGCGGGTGTCGTGGCCGCAGGTGGAGCAGTACCTGAGGGTGGCGCCGCAGGGCCGCTTCAAGCTGCGGCCCGAGCGGGTGCGACCGTGGTCGCCGCCGGCCGGCAAGGTGGCGACGATGGCCGCCCTCGAGGGGGTGGCCGGTGAGGAGTCGCTGATCTCGGCGCTGGACCCCGGCGGGCGCCGCCGCAGGGCCGAGCTGCACCTGGCCGCTGAACTGACGCGGCGAGTGACCGACCGCGAGACTGGCGTGCCACCCGCCGCGACCGGCGGGCTCGACAGCGTTGGGGCCGACAGCGACAGCGGTGGAGGGCCGGGCGAGGCCCCTGGAGGCAACAGGAACGGCGCCGGTCGGCCCGGCGGCGGCGTTGGAGGCGGCACCGACAGCGGCTCGACAGGCATCGACATCGCCGCGGCGGGCCGGTTGGCACTGTTCCGCTCGGCGCTGGCCTCGGTACGGGCCTGGGCGGTGCACCCCGAGGTGAACCTGTCCACCGAGCGCCTGCTGGAGTTGGTGATCGACAGCGGACAGCGCACCGAGGCCGTCGAGGCGGTGCTGGCCGCCTGCGAGCGCTCCGCATTGCCGATGGCTCGCCGCGCCCGGCTGGCGCCGCACCAGCCGCTGGCCGACACCGACGGCGTGGGTTTCGAGACCACCCTGGAGCACATCCGGGAGGCGACGCGCTCGGAGCTCTCCCACGCCGCCTGCCACTCGCGGCTGGAGCTGCTGACCGCCCAAGCCCTCGACTCCCATGCGCTGGTGACCCGCTGGGCGCGCAACTTCGGCCTGGGCTGGACGATCTCCTACCACTTCGAGGGCGCCTGGCGGCGCTACGAGCCCGACTTCGTGGCCTCCTTGGCAGCCCCCGACGGAGAGGCGGTGAACCTCATCGTGGAATGCAAGGGGGTGATGGACGACAAGGCCGAGGCCGC
>JAPOYM010000049.1 GCA_026706565.1 bacterium | reverse complement strand
CCACGATCACGGCCACGACACCGGCTGCCGCAAGGGTCAGGATCTTGCGGCGCCGCGACCAACCGCTGAGACGTTCGAGGGTCATGAGGGCACTCCCGCCGCAAGGGTAGGCGGCACAGGCCGTGCTCCAATCCCGTGCAGCGCTCCGGCAGGCAAGAAGCGCCTAAGAATCCGCCGCTCGGCTCGGATCAGACTGGCTGAGGGACGGCGCCGGGGATGTGGCCCGACTCGTAGGCGGCGCGCCCCGAACGGCCGTCCAGGTACCAGCGCACATCGGCGACGATCACCCCGTCTAGGTTGTCCTGCAACCAACGGCTGCTGACAAGTGGCCCCGGCAGCAGGCCGCGCACGCTTGCAGACACCGTCAGCGCCCCACGAAACGGGCCTTGCCGGGGCCGTGCTCGACGAAGCTGTTGACGCCGATGCTCGCGTCCTCGGTGGCGAAGGCGGCGACGAACTCCTCGGTCTCCAAATCGAGAGCGTCATCGAGCGGCAGGTCGAAGCCCCCGTTCATGGCGGCTTTGGCGTGGCGCAGTGCGGCCGGGCCAGCGGCGAAGCGCTCGGCTAGCTCCACCGCCCGGTCGTAGGTCTCCGCCGCGGGGTGGACGGCGTCGGCGAGTCCGATGGCGAGGGCCTCCTCGGCGTTGACCCGGCGCCCGCTGTAGATGATCTCCTTGGCGCGGCTGAGACCCACGAGGCGCGGCAGGCGCTGGGTGCCGCCGGCGCCTGGGATGATGCCCAGAAGGATCTCCGGCTGGCCGAAGACGGCGTCGTCCGCGGCGACCCGGAAGTCGGCGGCCAGCGCCAGTTCGCAGCCGCCCCCGAGGGCGTACCCGTGTACGGCCGCCACGAGAATCTGCGGAATGCGCTCCAGTTGACGTAGCGCCCCGGTCAGGCTCACCGGCACCCCCGAACCGGCGTCGTCGGCCGGTCCCGGTTTGAACTCCTTGATGTCGGCGCCCGCCGCGAAGATCTTCGGGCCGCCCCACAGGACCGCGGCGCGAATTTCCGACCGCCTGTACAGCTCGTCGGCCGCGGCAGCGATCTCGACGGTCACGGCGTTGCTCAGGGCGTTCATGCGGGGACGGTCCAACCGGATGGTGGCGACGCCGGGCGCGGTGTCGGGCTGGAGATGTACGAACTCGCTCATGGCGTCTCAACCTAACCGGCGACGAGGCTGGCCAACGCCCAGACAGAGGCCAGCGTGCCGACGGCGATCATGATGAGGCTGCGCGCCAGAGGCGGGCGGGGCAGGCCGTCGCCGCCGCGGCCCGGCGGACGGGGCCGCGTGAGCGCCAAGATGTTGCCGACCGCCATGGCGCCGCCGAGGGCGAGGACCAGCCAACGAAGGATGTCGTCGCCCAGGAAGACCATGGACTCAGATCTCGCCCACCGACGAGCGTTGGGCGTGGTTGTCGAACCGCGTGTACTGGGGCAGGAAGGCCAGCTTGACAAGTCCGGTGGGGCCTGTGCGGTGCTTGGCGACGTGCAGTTCGGCGATGCCGCGGTCGGGACTGTCGGGGTTGTATTTCTCGTCGCGGTACAGGAACATGACCACATCCGCGTCCTGTTCGATGGCACCGGACTCGCGCAGGTCGGCAAGCATCGGCCGCTTGTCGGAGCGGGCCTCTGGAGCGCGGGAGAGCTGCGACAGGGCCAGCACCGGGCAGTCGAGCTCGCGGGCGAGGATTTTCAGGCCCCGGCTGATCTCGCTGACCTCCACTTGGCGGCTCTCAGCGCTGACCCGCCCGCCCATTAGCTGCAGATAGTCCACGACCACCAGCCCGAGATGCCCCACCTCGGCGTGCTTGCGACGCGACTTGGCGCGGATCTCCAGCACCGAGGTGTTGGGGTTGTCGTCGATCCACAGCGGCGCCTCGGCCAAGCGCCCGACGGCGGTGTTGATGCGCGTCCAGTCGTCGTCGCGGAGTTGCCCGGAGCGGACGCGGTCGGTGTTTACGCCGGCCTCCGAGCACAGCAGCCGTTGCGTCAGCTCCAAGTGGCTCATCTCCAACGAGAAGAAGAGCACCGGCCGGCGCGACTCCATGGCCGCCGCCGCCGCCATCCCCAGCGCCAGGGACGTCTTTCCGATGCTCGGGCGGGCCCCGAGGATCACCAGCGAAGAGGGCTGCAGGCCCAGCAGCAGGTTGTCGAGGTCGGTGTAGCCGGTGGGCACGCCTGTGAGGCTCTGGCCGTGTTCGTAGAGCTTCTCGAGGTGGTCCACGCCCCTGTCGAGCAGGCCGTACAGCGGCTCCATGGTGGATGTCTCGCTGCCGCCGGAGACGGCGAACACGAGCGACTCGGCCTGATCGAGCGCCGCGTCCACGTCGGCGGGCCGGCTGTAGGCCAACTCGGCGACGTCGCTCGCCGCGCCGATCAGGCGGCGCAGCGTGGCGTTCTTGGCCACGATGTCCGCATAGCGCGCCGCGTTGCCGGCGACCGGTGTGCTGGCCTGCATCTCCACGAGCGCGCCGGGGCCTCCCGCCGCCTCCAGCAGCCCGCTCCGCTCCAACTCCGAGGCCACCGTTACGGTGTCCACCGGCTCGCCCGCGGCGTAGAGCCCGGCGATGGCGTCGAAGGTATGGGCGTGCGCAGGCAGGTAGAAGTCCGCCGAGGCGGTCAGCTCCACCGCGTCGGCGATGGCTGCCGAGGTCAACAACATCGCGCCCAGCAGCGCCCGCTCGGCCGAGGTGTCGTGCGGCGGCACCCGCGCCGCCGCTGGCGCCCCGCCGGCGCGGCGCGGCTCCTCTAGGCCCGCGGGAGCGCCGGAACCGGACTGCAGCGTGCTCGAAGTGGTGGTCATGCTCACCGCTTCATCTTGTGGAGGGGGTGTGACAGCCCCGCGGGGTCGACAGGGACGATGGGCCGGGGAGGCGATGGGCCGGGGAGGCGATGGGCGAGGCGTTGCGCAAGGTTCAGAGCCCTCGCGCAGCGCCAGCCGCTTCAGGAGGCGCTGCCGGACGGCGCGCGGTGGGGCCGGGGGTGTCCCCCCGCGGGAGGCGCGCCCCCGGCGGGCCTACATCAGAACGGTTCCTCGTCGCCGTAGGAAGGCCCGCTGGAGCGGGCGGCTGCAGGCGCAGGCGACGCCGATCCCGCGCCGCCGCGCGGGCCGGTGCCGTTGCCCTCCCGGAACTCGTTGCGGTGAATCTGAGCCGACGCCCAGCGCAGACTCGGCGCCACGTCGTCGGCCACGATCTCCACCTTCGAGCGGCGGTCGCCCTCGGGGGTCTCCCAGGACCTCTGGTCCAAGCGGCCCGAGACGACGACTCTGGCACCTTTCGTGATGGACTCAGCCACGTTCTCCGCCAGCGACGACCAGCAGGTTACGTCGAAGAACGAGACCTCCTCCACCTGCTCGCCGCCGCGCTCGAACCGCCGGTTCCAGGCAACGCCGAACGAGCAGAGCGGCGTTCCCGAGGGCGTGAAACGCAGTTCTGGATCCCGCGTCGCATTACCCACAATCGTGACAGTGTTTCCGAAAGCCATTGGCTTCTCCTCCTTCGTTCTTGATCGAACAGTGTAGTACGGATGTTCGCTTGAGCTGCGGTGCTTCCGGGCACCGGAGCGCCCGGCATGATTGCACCGACGCGCTGTTGGACGCTTGGTAGCTAGCTAGGGATTTCCGGGGGTAATCCCCGCGCCCGGCGGTGGATTGCCCGCCCTCGAGCCGGGGACACGACGGGGAAACCGAGGGTGTCCGTGTGAACACGTCGCCCGAAGCCCCGCGAGCGGCGGCACCTCGACTGGCGACAAGTATGCTAATCAGCACACTACACGAAAGATCATTGAAAAGCAACGCCCGCGCCGGGCGGGCGCGTCACGTCGCGGCGACCACCTCGACGGTCACCTCGGTGACGACCTCGGGGTGCGGCGTCACCGGGATCGAATAGGTGCCGGTCTGCTTGATCGGCTCGGCTACGCCGAGCATCTCGGGGGCGAGCACCACGCGTTCCTGCTCGGCGATCGCCGCGGCGAGGCTCACTGCGTTCACCGAGCCGTAAAGGCGGCCTGCTTCGCCGGCGCGGGCCACCACGCGGATGCTCCGGCCGGCGAGCCGTTCCGCCATCTCCTGCGCCCCGCTCAGGACAGCGGCGTCGGCCAGCTCCCGGCGCCGGCGCATGGCCTCGGCCTGGCGCACCGAGCCGCGCGTCGCGCGCATCGCCAGCCCACGCGGGATGAGGTAGTTCTGGGCGTAGCCGTCGGCGACGTCGCAGACATCGCCCCGCCGGCCCAGGGACGGCACCTCCGAGCGGAGAACGACTTTCACGGCGCCGCCTCTTCAGCCTCGTCGCCTGCGGGCCCAGCCTCGGGGGGCCCAGCCTCGGGGGGCCCAGCCTCGGGGGACACCGCCTCGGGGGACGCCGCCTCGGGGGACGCCGCCTCGGGGGACGCCGCTTCGGGGGACGCCGCTTCGGTCCGCGCCGGGGCTGGGGGAGCGGGCGGCGGTCCGTCGGCGCGCCGTCCCGGCGGCCCGTCGCCGCGGGGACCGCCGGGGCGACCGGCGCCGCGCTGGGTCGTGATCCGGTTGGCGTAGGGCAGCAGAGCCATCTCGCGGGCGTTCTTGATGGCGCGGGCCACGGTGCGCTGCTGCTGTGCGTCGTTGCCCGTGACGCGGCGAGCGCGGATCTTGCCCCTGTCGGACATGAACCGACGCAGCAGCTCGACGTCCTTGTAGTCGATGTACTCCACCCGCTTGTGGGTGAGCACGCTGACCTTCTTCTTGCTGCGCCGGGCGTTGTCCCGGTTCTTGACGCGCGGTCGGCTCTTCGGCATGGCTCGGTGGGTGTCCCTTCAGTGCCTACGCCCCCGCGGGCGCAGGATCGGGCGCCGACTCACCGAGGCCGCGCCGCGCGGCCTCGGCGGCGGGCAGACGGATGAGCTTGTGGCGAACTATCGCGTCGCTGAGGCGGAGCGACCGTTCGAAACCCGAGAAGTCGGCGGCGCTGCTCACGAACTCGAGGACCACGTAGTAGCCCTCGCTGCGATGGTCGATCTCGTACGCGAACCGGCGCTTGGGCCACCTGTTGATCCTGTCGGGGTCAACCTCGACGCCCAGGGCGGCCAACGCGGACACGGCGCGCCGCAACGGCTCGTCCACCTCGTCGGGCGCCAGATCGCCGCGAAAGATGATCATCAGCTCGTAGGCCCTCACGGGAACAGGGCACCTCCTCTGGTCCTGCCGGGGCAGGGCCCCGCCGTCTGACGCGGCGGAGCAGGGTCTATGCGGGCAGCCACCCTACCGGCGCCCCGGCCCGGCGCGTCGCGGCGATGAACGTCACCGTGCGCAGAGCCCCAGCGCGGCGCCCGCCGTGGCGCCCAAAGCGCGGGGCTCCTGCTCGGCGGCCATGCCGTAGGACTCCTGCGCCGAAGGGAACGCCCCCGAGCGCACGTCGGCAGCGAACCGGGCCAAGGCATCGACCGCCTCGGCGGCCAAGTCGGCGTAACGGCGCACGAACTTCGGCTGCAGGTCGCTCTGGAGGCCGAGCACGTCGTGGAACACCAGCACCTGCCCGTCGCAGTCGGGCCCGGCGCCGATGCCGATCGTCGGCACATCGACCGCGCCGGTCACGATGGCGGCCACGTCAGCGGGCACACCCTCCAGCACGATGGCGAAACAGCCCGCGTGCTCGAGCGCCTTGGCGCTCTCGGCGATCTCAACCGCGGCCTCCGGCGTTCGGCCCTGGACCCTGAACCCGCCCATGGCGTGCACCGACTGCGGCGTCAGCCCGATGTGGCCCATGACGGGGATCTCTGCTGCGGTGAGCGCCTCGATCATCGGCACGCGCCGCGTGCCGCCCTCGAGCTTCACAGCCTCCGCGCCGGCGCGGACGAGGCGGGCCGCGTTGCAGATGGTGTCCCGCGCCGAGACGTGATAGCTCAGCCACGGCAGATCCGCCACCACCAAGGCGTCGGGCTCGCCGCGTGCGACCGCGGCGGTGTGGTGGACCATGTCGTCGATCGTGACGCTCAGCGTGTCTCGATAGCCCAGCACTGCCATGGCGACCGAATCGCCTACGAGCAGCATGTCGACTCCGGCCTCGGTGGCCAGGCGAGCGCCCGGAGCGTCGTACGCGGTCAGCATCACGAGCGGTTCGCCGCCGGCGCGCACTTTGCGCGCCCGCACGGCGGGAACAGTGAGACGAGTGCCCATCGGCGTCTCCTTTCGGTGTCCAGCGCACGAGGCTGCCGGCGAGGAGCAAGGATACCGACCGCGGCGGCCCGCGCCGCCGCGGTCAGGGGGCCGGGGTCCTCAGCGGGCGCCCGAGACGCCGAAGCGGAAACGCAGGTGGTTCCAGGAGCAGTCCGAGCAGACCTCGACCACGTAGCAGGTGAAGTCGCCCTTGAGCCTGCGGATCCGCTCCCAGTCGATCGTTGTGGCCACACAGCGGCCGTGCGCCGGCAGGCGCGGGCCGAAGACGTACCGGACGAGGGCCAGCGGTCCGGCGCCGCACAGCGGGCAGGGCTCGTCGGTCGGCTCGCTGTAGGACCGCGCCGCCCTGAGCAGCTCGGGGTGGGCGTCGCACGCATCCGCGCGGCTGATGCGCCCCCGCCGCACGCCCGCCAGCGTCGCCTCCCGCAGGAGCCGGTAGTCGACCCTCCCCGGCCCTGGCGTGGGGGCGTATGCGGCCGCTGGATCGGTCGTCACGCCTCAAGACAGTACTCAGCCGCCGCGGCGCGGTCCGCGACCTCCGTGCCACTCGCTGAGGCGGCGCCGAGCCTCGTCGCCGTCCAGCCACCCGCCGGCGATCCAGAGCTCCTCGAGGTGAGCCAAGGCGGCGCCGACTTCGGGGCCGGGGCCGATCCCCAGATGCGCCATGACCTCTGCGCCGCTGAGCGGCGGCGGCGCCGACAGGTCACCGCAGGCGCGCAGCACGCGCCAGCGGTCCACGAACGCCGCGACCCTCGGATCGTTCGGCGCCGCCGCGGCGGCCAGCTGCACCGCTCCTGAGTCCTCCCCGGCGGCGGCCGCGCTCCAGCGCCGCACCGCGGCGTCGCACAGGGCGCTGTCGGCGGCCTCTGACAGCGACCGGGCCGCGGCGGCGATGCGGCCGGCCCGGCGGGCCACCGCGCCGGTAAAGCGCAACCCCGCGGCGGCTGCCGCGACGTTCGGCACGGGCCAGAGCAGCGCCGCCAACCGCAGCGAGGGCTCCGCGTCCACCGAGTCCAAGAGCGCGGCGCCAGCGCCAGCGTCGCCCCCCGCGGCGGCGAGCCCGGGCACGACCTCAGCCAGCACGCCCGTCCGCGCCAACAGACCCGCACCGGCGGAGGGGGACCGAGCGGCCAGCAGCAGTGAGAGCTCCCGCGCACAGCGCTCCACCGACACGATCGCCAAGCGACCGCGGAGTCGGCGCATGGCGTCCTCGAGGTCCGCATCGGCCGCCAAGCCCAGCGTGGCCACGAAACGGCCGGCGCGGAGCATCCGCAGCGGATCCTCGGCGAAGGAGAGTTCTGCCGAGCGCGGCGTGCGCAGGCGGCGGCGCGCCAGGTCCTCCCAGCCGTCGAAGGGATCGATCAGCTCGACCGTTCGGGCGTCATCGGCGGCGGCCGGCACCTCAAAAGCCATGGCGCCGACGGTGAAGTCGCGCCGCGCGAGGTCGGCCAGCAGGTCGGCGCCGTAGGTCACCTCGGGCCGGCGCGAGGCCTCCACGTACACCTCGGCGCGGTGCGTCGTGATCTCGACGGTCCGGTGCCCGTGCCGACAGCCCACCGTGCCGAACCGGGCGCCCTGCGTCCAGACGGTGTCGGCCCAGCCGGCCAAGATCTGCCTGATCGTCTCGGGACGGGCGTCGGTGGTCATGTCCAGCTCGTCGGCCGGGCCCAACGGCGCGCCCCCCAGGAGGCTCCGCACCGCTCCTCCCACCACGTACAGCCGCCAGCCGCCGGCCGCCGCGAACCGCTCGCCCCAAGGCGCCAGCGTGGCCGCGGCGCTGCGGATCGCCCCCAGGCTCATCGCGCCGCCGGCTGCGGACCTGCCGCTCAGCGATCCAAGTGCAGCCGGGCGGCCATGTCCACCGCGCCGCCCCCCGGCCCGCCCGCGGTGGCGGGCTCGGGGCGGCAAGACTCGCCGGCGAGCGCCGCGACGCAGGCGGCTGCGCTCGCGCCCAGCGCCTCGAGGTCATAACCCCCTTCCAGGAACGCCACGATGCGCCCCGCGGGCGCCATCGAACGCACGGCCGCCGTCAGGTCGGCGAAGTCGCCGGCGCGCAGGCCCAGCATGGTCAGCGGATCGGCGCGGTGCGCGTCGAAACCCGCCGAGAGCAACACCCACGTCGGCGCGAACCGCTCCACCACGGGGCCTACGACCTCGTCGAAGGCGCGCCGGTACACGTCGCCGGTGGCCCCCGGCGGCAGCGGCACGTTCAGGGTCGTGCCACCCCCGGCGCCTGCGCCGCACTCGTCGAGG
The DNA here is from genome assembly GCA_026706565.1 of bacterium. Lineage (GTDB taxonomy): Bacteria > Actinomycetota > Acidimicrobiia > Acidimicrobiales > CATQHL01 > VXNF01. The sequence continues at coordinate 29,233 of JAPOYM010000049.1, read as the reverse complement.
GCGCCCGTGCCCGGGTACGCCGGGAACTGGTGCAACGACACGAACAGCACGTCAGGCGACTCGTAGAAGATGTCCTGGGTGCCGTTGCCGTGGTGGGCGTCGTAGTCCACGATCAGGACCCGCTCGCCGTCGGCGGACAGCCGGGCGGCGGCGATCGCCACGTTGTTGAACAGGCAGAATCCCATCGACCGCAACGGTGTGGCGTGATGGCCGGGCGGCCGCACCGCGCAGAAGGCGGCGTCGGCGGCCCCGGCCGAGAGTTCGGCCACGGCGGTGAGCCCCGCGCCGGCCGCCAGCCGGGCCGCGGTTAGCGACCCGGCGCTCAGGATCGTGTCGGGATCGAGGGCGCCGCCCCCGGCGCCGGCGGTTTCGGCGGCCCGCTCCACGACATCGGCCCCGTGTACCGTCCGGAGGTCCGCCACGGTGGCCGCCTCCGGTGTGCGCTCCACGAGCGCGTCGCCGAGCCCCGCCTCGACCACGCCCTGCCGGACCGCGTCAACGCGCCGGGGCCGCTCGGGGTGCCTCCGACCGGGATCGTGGTCGAGGCAGCGCTCGTCAGCGAGGAACAGAACCGACACCCCGGCGAGCCTAGCCAGTGCCGGTCCGGGCGATTCGTGCGCGTACCGCACATTAGGGTCAGGCGGGGACAACCCAGAGTCCGCCACCGAGGAGGTGCCGCCATGAGCAGCGTCCGCATCGTCACCGACAGCGCCTGTGACCTCGAGGAGGCGCTGACCGAGCAGTGGGGAATCACCGTCGTTCCGCTGATCATCACATTCGATGACGCGCCGCTGGTGGACCGGGAGGACCTGACGCCCGAGGACTTCTACGCCCGCATGGCCGCCGCCGAGAAGCTCCCCACCACCGCCGCCCCTTCGCCGGGGCGCTTCGAGGAGGTGTTCCGATCGCTCGCCGCCGAAGGCGCCGGCGGGATCGTCTGCGTCAACCTCTCCTACGAACTCTCGGCCACAGGGCCGGCCGCCGCCGCAGCCGCCGAGGCCGTGGCCGACACAGTAGAGGTCCGCTGCGTCGACTCGCGCTCGCTGACCAGCGGCCTGGGCTCGATCGTGCTTGAGGCGGCGTCGGCCGCCGCTGACGGCGCATCTCTCGACGAGGTAGAGGCGCTGTGTGCCGACATGGCCGAGCGCACCCGCATGTTCGGCGCTATCGACACCATGGAGAACCTCCGCAAGGGAGGCCGCGTCGGCGGGGCCAAAGCGATGCTCGGTTCGATGCTGTCGATCAAGCCCATCGTCGACGTGAGCAGCGGACGCGTCGAAGAAGCCGCCCGGACCCGCACGCGGCGGCGCTCGTTCGCCTGGCTGCGCGACCGGATCCTGGCCGACGAGCCGGTCACCCACCTCTGCGTCGGTCACGGCGCCGCTGAAGACTTGGACGACTTCTTGGCGCTGCTCGGCGCCTCTGTGGACCTTGAGCGGGTCCGCAGCGGCTGGATAGGCCCTGTCATCGGCACCCACGCGGGGCAGGGTGTCATCGGGGTCACATACGTGGTCGCAGGCCGCGGCTGACAGCGGTGACAGCAACCGCCGGAGGAACCGGGGACGACCCCGACGCCCTCGGTGCCAGCGCCCGCGGCCGGCGTCGGTCGCCCGCTGGCCGGCGACCGGCGGCGCTCTCCGATCTCGACCTCGCCGGCGCGGCGGCGGCGGGCGACCGGGAGGCGATGGAGGCTCTGCTGCGCCGCCACTACCCGCGCCTCTACGCGGTGTGCCGCCGCCTCGCGGGCAACGACGCCGACGCGGCCGACGCCGCCCAGGAGGCGCTCATCGCCGTCAGCCGCGGACTGAGGCGGTTCGACGGCCGCTCCAGCTTCACGACCTGGAGCTACCGCGTCGCCACGAACGCCTGCCTTGACGAGCTGCGTCGCCGCCGGCGCCGCGTGGTCGAGCCCCTTCCCGACCAACTCGGCGGCCGGGCCGATCCGGTCGGCGAGCAGATCAGTGCGCGGCTCGACCTCGACGCCGCCCTAGCCGGAGTGCCCGAGGAGTTCCGCGTGCCTGTCGTGCTGCGGGATCAGGCGGGACTCAGCTATGGCGAGATCGCCGAGGTGCTCGGCATCCCCCCCGGCACAGTGCGGTCACGCATCGCCCGCGGGCGGGCGCGGCTTGCCGAGACGCTCGGCGAGGGGAACCAGACGGCCACTGCGGATCGTCAGAACAGCGACGAACCATGAACCAGCACCGCCTCCCCCCCGACGAACTGGCCTCGGCCTTCCTAGACGACGAACTCGCCCCTGCCGAGTCTGAGGCCGTGCGCCGAGATCCCGAACTCACGGCGCGCGCCGACGAGCTCGCTCGGGCGGCTGAGGCCGTCGGCGGGACCGTCACCCCGCCCGAGGGCGCAGCCGACGGCGCGGTGGAGGCGGCGTTGGCGGACTTCGACGCCCAGCAGCGGGCACCGGCGGACCTGGCACGGCGGCGGCCGCGAGGCATCGGGGTGATCACCGGTGCAGCGGCCGCGGTGGCCGTCGGTTTCATCGTGGCCGCCGCGGTGGGGCTGTTCGCAGAGCGGGGCGACGAAGAAGCGGACACCGCTGCGGCCGAGGCGGCCGCCGAGGCGCCCCGGCCGCGGGCCCCGGCGGACGAAGCGTCAGCGGCACCCTACATCGCGACCGACACTGAGGCCGCGGACGAGGGCGTCGAGGATGCACCTGCGTCGGACGAAGCGGCCGCGCTTCTTGCCGCCGAGACCGAGGAGACCGACCCCGCCCGAGCCGTAGAGGGCTTCGCACCGGCACCCCCCGAAGCAGCCGAAGCCCACCGAGCCGAGGCCGCCACGGGCAACCGGCGGGCTCTGGCAGAAGCAGCGGACGTGGAAGAGGCCCAGCCCACCGCAGAGGCCCAGCCCACCGCAGAGGCCCAGCCCACCGCAGAGGCCCAGCCCACCGCAGAGGCCCAGCCCACCGCAGAGGCCCAGCCCACCGCAGAGGCCCAGCCCACCGCAGAGGCCCAGCCCGCCGCAGAGGCCGCGACGGCGCCGGTCGAAGCGATCGAAGCCCGCGCGGAGACACCCGACGCAGCCGAAACCCAAGCCGGCCCAGCGGCCCCCGCGACGGCCGTCGACGACATGGCCGCGGCGGCGGCGGTGGAGGACGTCACAATCGACGCCGCTACAGGCGAGCGGTCTCCCGATGCTTGTGCTGCCGCGATCGGTGACCGCACCGTCGAACTCCGCGCCACCGTCGGCCGCACACCCCTGCTCGTGCTCCGCAGCGCCGCAGCGCAGCCCGCCATCCTGAACGCCGCCACCTGCGAGGAGATCCCGACCGCTGAATCCGACGGGGCGCCCGATGCCTGTGTCGCCGCGATCGGTGACCGCACCGTCGAACTCCGCGCCACCGTCGGCCGCACACCCCTGCTCGTGCTCCGCAGCGCCGCAGCGCAGCCCGCCATCCTGAACGCCGCCACCTGCGAGGAGATCCCGGCGTCGGGACCGGGCTAGGCGTGCGCTGAGCAATCCACGGGCAGCGCCAACCGGGTCGCCAAGCCCTGGATTCCGGCCTGCGCCGGAATGACGCGTCGGGACGTGGCACCGCTGGCGAGGCCAAGCCCTGGATTCCGGCCTCCGCCGGAATGACGTTAGGTAGACTTCGCGTCCCATGCCGACCGAGTCGTCCGACCCGCCGCGCCGCGCCTTCCCGGGGCTCTCCGAGGACTGGCCGCGCCGCGCCGCCGACCGCATCGTCGGGGCCGTGGCCCGCCTCCGCAAGGCCACGGACCGTCCCAGCGCCAACCTGGCGCGCCGGCTCGTCTACGGCTTGGTAATGGTCTTCTTGGCCATACTGATGTTCGTACTCGGTGTGATCGGGCTGGTGCGCCTCATCAATGCGTACCTGCCCGGCGACATGTGGGCCACCTACGCGCTGCTGGGCGCGTTCTTCAGCGGAATCGGCCTGACGCTGTGGGCGAAGCGGCCGCCCCGCGCCGCCTCCTGACGCCCCGCGTGAATCCGCCGCCCCACGACGTCGCCATCATCGGCTCGGGCCCGGCCGGCCTGACGGCCGCCATCTACTGTGCCCGCGCCAACCTCGCGCCCCTCCTCTTCGAGGGCGAACCGTCCTCCACCGGCGACCAGCCCGGCGGCCAACTCATGATCACGACCGACGTGGAGAACTACCCGGGTTTCCCCGACGGCGTCATGGGCCCGGACCTGATGGCCGCGTTCCGGGCGCAGGCCGCGCGCTTCGGGGCCGAGTTCCGCACCGAGAAGGTCAGCCGCGTGGACTTCTCGCAGCGGCCCTTCCGGCTCTGGGCCGGCGGTTCCGACCCGCCCGCCGCGACCGCCCGCGCGGTGATCGTCTCCACGGGCGCTCAGTCGCTCCTGTTGGGGCTCGAGGCCGAGGAGCGCCTCATGGGGCGGGGCCTGTCGACATGCGCCACCTGCGACGGGTTCTTCTTCACGGGCCGGGAGATCGCAGTGGTGGGCGGCGGCGACTCCGCCATGGAGGAAGCGCTCTTCCTCACGAAGTTCGCCACCAAGGTCACGGTGATCCACCGGCGCGACCAGCTGCGGGCCTCCAAGATCATGCAGGACCGCGCCTTCGCCTCCGATCGCATCGAGTTCCTCTGGAACCACATCGTGACCGACCTCGTCGGCGCCGAGGCGCTCGAGGGCGTGAAGGTCCAGCACACAGAGAGCGGAGCTGAGCACACACGGCCGCTCGCCGGCCTCTTCGTAGCCATCGGCCACCGTCCGAACACCGACCTGTTCGCCGGTTCTCTGGACATGGCGCCCAACGGCTACCTCATCACCGAGGCCGGCTCGACTCGGACGAACGTGCCGGGTGTCTTCGCCTGCGGCGACGTCCAGGACGACGTCTACCGCCAAGCGGTCACCGCCGCCGGGAGCGGGTGCATGGCGGCCATCGACGCCGAGCGCTGGCTCGAGGCGCAAGGTTCCGGCGGACACCGCTAGCGTTGCGGGCGTCGGCGGCATCGCGCACCGTCCCGACCCGGGAACCCTCGGCGCGGCGCCCCGCCGGCGCATCTGAAACGGCACTTGGAGGGCACATGGCAAGCATCACCTCACTATCGGTGGCTACCTTCGACGAGACGGTCAATGGGGCGGCGAAGCCGGTGCTCGTGGACTTCTGGGCCGAGTGGTGCGGTCCCTGCAAGATGATCGCCCCGATTCTCGACGAACTCGCCGACGAGCACAGCGAGAGCATCACGTTCGCCAAGCTCAACGTGGACGAGGCGCCTGACATCGCCCGCCGGCACGGGGTCATGAGCATTCCGACGCTCATCGTGTTCCAAGGCGGCGAGCCCGCCAAGCGCATCGTCGGCGCCAAGAGCAAAGCCGCGCTGGCGGACGACCTCGCCGAGTTCCTCTAGGCCGCGGCGCGGCGAGGGCGCCCTCCGGGCGAAGGGAGAGCACCGATACCCGACGAGGCACCGCCGCTCACTATCGGTGCGAAGGGCGGCGCGGTACGCGACCTGCACCGCAAGCTGACCGCGGCCGGCGCGGCCTGTCTCGGCCCCCCAGAGCTGTACACGGCTGACACCGCCGAAGCGGTGGAGCGCTTTCAGCAGAGCCGCGGCTTGCCGGCCGACGGCGTCTGCGGTCCGGCCACGTGGGCCGCTCTGGTCGAGGCGGGACACCGCCTCGGGGATCGACTCCTGTACCTGCGCACGCCGTACGTGCGCGGCGAGGACGTGGCGGAGCTCCAGCGGCGACTAGGCGCACTCGGCTTCTCTGCGGGCCGCGTCGACGGGATCCTCGGACCGAAGACCGCGTCCGCCATCGGCGCGTTCCAAGAGAACGCCGGACTCACCGCAGACCGGATATGCGGACCCGACACCGTCGCCGTGCTCGGCCGCATCCCCGCCGACGACAGCCACAGCATGGAGATGCTCCTCGAACGGGAACGTCTTCGCAGCAGGCCGCGCCTGCTGAGCGACGCCCCTATCGCCCTCGTCGGCGGCGACTCGCTCGTGGTGGCTACAGCGCGTCTCCTGCGCCGCAGCGGCGCCACGGTGATCGTGCTGGCCGAGCGAGACGGCTCGGCCGCCGCGGCGGTGGCCAACGAACTCGATACGTCTGTGCTTCTCGACGTACGGCTGGCCGACGGCCCGAGCTGCGATGCCTTCTACTTCGCCACCGAAGGCTTCACCTCGAGCGGCGGCAAGCGACTCGCAGAGCTGCTGGCGCGTGAGCTGGGCGACGCCCTCGAGCTGCCGGCGTCGGCGCCTGTCGGGATGCGGCTTCCGCTGCTGCGCGAGAGTCGGATGCCGGCGGTCGAATGCCGGCTGGGGCCGCCGCCGCTCGTCGTCGAGCGGCAGGCGGCGCTGGCCGGGCGAATCGCTCAGTGCCTAGCGGACTGGATCGCCGAGCCGCTCTGAGAGCCGGCGTAGTCCCCGGTACCGTCGAACATCTGTTCGTCTAGGGCTGCTGTCCGGGGGGTGGCTCTGCCGAGGCGGTCACGAGGCGGTAGATCCGCTCGAGGTCGTCGAGGTCGGCGAACTCAACCGTCAGGCGGCCCTTCCGCTCGCCGATCTCGACGCGCACCGTCGTAGACAGGAACTCCCCCAGCAGGTTCTCCAACTCCAGCAGCGCCGAGTTCTCCTCTTCCGCGGCCGCGGCCGCCGCGCCCGTGCCGACCGGGGTGCCCTCTGGCACCGTTGACCCCTGCGGCGGATCTGCGTCATTCGCCGGGGGTCGCACTTGGCCCTCGAGCCGGCGCACCGACCAGCCTTCGCTCACCACCCGGCGGGCGAGGCGCACCTGTTTGGCGGGGTCGGCCACCGTCAACAGCGCGCGCCCGTGGCCAGCGGAGATCTGCCGCGCCGCCACGAGTTCCTGCACCTCGGCGGGAAGCTGCAACAGGCGGGTGGCGTTCGTGACCGCTGCACGACTGCGGCCGACCCGCTCGGCCACAGCCTGCTGCGTCAGACCGAAGTCCTGCTGAAGTTGCACGAAGGCCGCGGCCTCCTCCAGCGGGTTGAGGTCTTCGCGGTGAAGGTTCTCGACCAGCGCCTCTTCCAGCGACTCTTGATCCTCAACGTCGCGGACGAGTGCAGGTATCGCCCGAAGCCCTGCACGCTTCGCGGCGCGCCAGCGGCGCTCGCCGGCGACCAGCTCGAACCGGTCGACGTCCACCTGGCGGACCAGAATCGGCTGCAGCACGCCGATGCGGCCGATGGAGTCGGCGAGCGCGTCCAGCGGCTCCTCAGAGAACTCGGTCCTCGGCTGGTGGCTGTTCGGCACGATGCTGGACACCGCAATCTCGCGGTACCCGCCGCCGAGGTGGCCGCCGGTTGGAATGAGGGCGTTCAGGCCGCGCCCAGAGCCCCTCTCACTCGGTGTCATCGTTCTCGAACTCCCTTGCCAGAAGGCGATATGTCAGCGCCGCTCGCGAGCGAGGCGAATAGACCGTGATCGGCTGCCCGCGGGCCGGCGCCTCGGCCAGCTTCACCGACCGCGGGATGGTTGTGTGACACACGCGGTCCTCATAGAGGCTGCGGACCTCCTCGATCACCTGCCGCGAGAGGTTCGTTCGGGAGTCGTACATCACCAAGAGGAGCTTGGACAGGACGAGTTCGGGATTGAGGTGCCGGCGGATCTGATCGACGTGCATGGTCAGCTGCGCCAGCCCCTCGAGCGCGAAGTATTCGCACTGGATCGGCACGAGCACCTCACGGACGGCCGTCAGCGCGTTGACCGCCAGCAGCCCGAGCGCCGGCGGACAGTCCACGAAGAGATAGTCGAACTCGTCTCGGACGCCAGACAGCGCCACCGCTAACCGGCGCTCGCGGTTGAAGGCCGACTGCAGCTCGATCTCCGCCCCCGCCAAGTCCAGATGCGACGGGACAGCCATCAATCCTTCGACCGCGGTCGGGAAGACGCACTCGGTCATTGACCGACCGTCGAGCAGCACGTCGTACACCGATCTCTTCAGCGACCGAGGGTCCAGGCCGATCCCTGTCGTGGCGTTGGCCTGGGGGTCAAGGTCCACAACCAGCACGCGGCGGCCCAGTTCGGCCAGAGCGGCCCCTAGGTTGATCGCGGTGGTGGTCTTTCCGACGCCGCCCTTCTGATTGGCAACGGCGATCGTGCGGCATTTCGACGTCACAGAAACGGTACCTCCGACGACGGGCAGGTCCTTGACACTCTACTCAAGGGTGCGGCACCAAAGGATCATGTTTCACGTGAAACATCGCCTCGGCTTCGGCGGCACCTCAGTACAAGGGCTCTCGTTGCATCGCTGCTGTCCGCCGCGGGAAGCGCGCCTCCTGCGGCGCCACCTTGACGATCTGTACGAACCTCGGCGCTGTGGCGGTCCTCCCAACGGCCAACCCCAACCTTCCCAGCGGCTTCGCCGGCCAGCGGGCCGGGTCGCCTCCAGCGGGTTCAGTGACCACGAGGCGGCTTCCGACTCCCAGGAAGCCTGTGGCGCACTCTACGGTGACCGCCGGAGGCCCGAAGGCGCGGGCCACCACGAGGCCGAACGACCCCGCCAAGGCGGGCTCACGGGCAAGCGACGCGGCCTCGCCGAGGCGGAAGGTCGCCCGCTCGCCGATCCCGAGCTGTTCGATCGCCCACGCCACCAGTGTCTCGCTCCGCCGCCGGCGATCCACGAAGACCCATGTCGTCGCAGGCCAGCACGACGCCAAGACCAGTCCCGGCAGACCGCCGCCGGTCCCCAAGTCAAGGCAGCGGCTCTCCCCCGGGTCGCCCAGCTCGCGGGCAACCTCGGCGGCGTGGCGCCATTCCCGCTCCGCTGAGGTGGCCCGGCCGATCAGGCCCTGGTGCTGAGCGCGTTCGAAGATCTCCACAACCCGGCGCGCCTCCGGCGGCGCACCGAGGTCGAGCGGTCCCTCAGTCCGCAGGTCGGACCACCACCCGGCGACGCGGCTCCTCGCCCTCGGAGGCCGTGGCGACCCCCGGTACAGCCACGATGGCGTCGTGTACGATCTTGCGGTCCGCGGAGTTCATCGGCTCCAGGATCTTCGGCGTACCGGTCGCTGCGACATCGTCAGCGACGCGCCGCGCGAAGCTCTCGAGCGCCTCCTGGCGGCGCTGCCGGTAACCGCCGACCTCCAAGCGCACTTTGCTGTAGCGACGCCCCTGGGCCTGGCGCTGCAAGATCACCCGCAACAACTCCTCGATGGCTGCGAGCGTCGCGCCGCGCTTGCCGATCAGCAAGCCGACATCGGCACCGTCCATGACCACCTCCAGTGTCCCGTCGGTGGCACGCGTGGTCTCCACGCTCGCATCAATGCCGAACGCCTCGGCCAGCTGCTCGGCGAACGAGCCGACCAGTCCCTCCTCGCGGTCCGATTCGACCGCTCCGCCGCTGTTGGGGTCATTCGTTTCCATCTTCTCTCCTCTGGCCTTTGCTCGGGAAGTCGTCGACTCATCGGTAGGTGCTTCGTTAGGTCTGCCGCTGCGCCGGGCTGCGGCGGGCGGGCGTGAGCGGCGCTGCTCTGTAGGAGGTCGCCGCGGAGTCTCGCCGCGGGCCTTCCCCGACGGCCGCTCGGTGGCAGACCTCTCGTCCGCGCGGTCGCGCGGCGCCGTCCGGCGCGCTCGCTCGGGCTTCTCCCGGCTCTCGCTGCTGGTCGGTCCCCTCCGGGCACGTCTCGGGCGACCGCGGCGTTCGGGCTGCGGCGCCGCTCTAGGCATGACGCGGGCGCGGATCTGCGCATTCGCCCGCCGTAGCCCCAAGAGCCCGCGTTGTGGCTCGACAAGCACCTCGAACTCGGCCTCCCGCTCATCCACCCCGAGTCGGTCGAGCGCTGCTTCCTTGGCATCGGCGACCGTGCGGGCCTCTGTCACTATCCACTCCATGAGCCTCTCACTTCTTGTAGCGCTTCTCCCGCCGCTGCTGTGCGCCCTTCGGCGTCACGCGGCTCGACACCGGCTTCGGCGGCGGCGCGTCCTTCTTCAAACGTTTGTTTGCCTTGTTGCCCGCTGTCCGGCCCGCCGCTCTGTCACGTCCGCTCGAGGCTCCGCTGCGGGAGGCTCCGCTGCGACTGGAGTCGCGGGCCTGGCGCTGCGGAGCGGCCCGAGCCGTCGGAGGGACCGGCTTGGCCTTCGGAGCGGCCCCGCCGACGGGACGCTCGCGCCCATGGCGGCGAGGGTCGGGCGGGCTGATGAGCCCCAGGCGCTCCGCCAGTCCCCTCGGCGGCTCGGGGGGCTTGGGGGGCGGCGGGGCCTCGCCGGATTCGGCGGCCTCGGCGATGGCGGCCTTGCGCTCCGCCTCCTCCGCAGCGAACGGTCGGTAGTACCGCCGCGTGATCAGCGCCTGCTGACCGATGCGGATCGCGCTCTGCGCGTTGTAATACAGCACGAGACCCGCCGAGAAACTGAACGAGATGATCGGCAAGAAGATCGGAATGATCCGCATCATCATCCGCGCCTGCGGGGTCTGCTCCTCTGCGGACATCCGCCCGCTGATCTGGCGCTGCTGGTAGTAGCCGAGCCCCGCCACCAGCACGATCATGCCCAGGTACGGGAGCCCCGACACGAACGAGGCGCGCAGCGCCGAACTGGCGCTCTCGGCTAGGTCGATGCCCCAGGTCTTCATCTCGGTGCTGCCGACGAGGTCCTGGTAGAGCAGGGTGTCGGCGTTCAGATAGTCCGGATTGAACGTCTGTTTGGGCGCGCCCACGAGTTGCGGCGCGCAGTCCGCAGCCGGGGAGGCCGCGCACACAGCGGCCGCCTGCCCGGAGGACCATCCCAGCAGCGACGTCCGCCGGGTCAGCCCCCTCAGCACGTAGAAGAGCGCGATGAACACCGGGGACTGCATCAACAGCGGCAGGCACCCGCCGAGCGGGTTGGCGTTGTTCGCCCGATACAGCGCCATGACCTCTTCGTTCATCTTCTGGCGGTCGTGCCGGTACTCCGCCTGCAGCTTCTTGAGCTCCGGAGCGAGGCGCCGCATCGCCAGCATGGACTTGGTGCTGCGGATCGTGACAGGCGTGAGCACAGCCATCACGCAGATCGTCAGCAGCACGATCGCCCCCGCATAGCTCGGCCACACGTCGTAGAAGAACGCCAGCGCCCGGGCGATCAGCCTCATCAGGGGCTCGAAGGCGCGGCCGATCGACTCGAACATCAGCCAGGCCCTTCAAAGACAGGCCCATTGCAGCCGGGCCCCCGGGGCGCGGCCGGGGGCTCGGGCACCTGGTCGACCCCGTAAGGTCCGAGGGGATGGCATTTGGCCAGCCGGCGAACGGTGTACCAGCCGCCGCGCAGAGCGCCGTGGACCCCGATGGCCTCGACGGCATACGCAGAACATGTCGGGATGAACCGGCAGCGCGGCGGGCGGACCGCGCTGAACGCCCGATAGACGCCGATCGCGCCCACGAGCGCCCGACGCAGGCTCACGAGGGGTCCTCTCGCAGCGAGATGCGCTCGAGCGCCTGTCCCGCGTCCCGCAGCAACCGGGCGTACGGGGCCCCGGCGGCGCCGGGCCGGGCGCGGATCAAGTAGTCGCCCGGAGGCAGCGCCGCTCGCCCGGGAGCGCTCAGCTCTTGCATCACCGCTCGGAGACGGCGACGGAGCCTGTTGCGGACCACCGCCGAGCCGACTCGCCGCCCGACAGCGAACCCGACCCGCGGCGCGGCGCCGCCGCCGTCGAGGACGTACCGGATCTCCAACACGCCGCACCGCACCGACCGACCATCGCGGGCGAGCCGGTCGAATGCCGCCGAGCCCCGAATCCGCCGGATCAGGCCGACAACCTCTGGCGCCCCTTACGGCGGCGGGCCTTCACGACGGCCCTCCCGCCACGGCTGCTCATCCTCTTGCGAAACCCGTGCCGCCGCGCCCGGCGGCGAACATTCGGCTGGTACGTCCGCTTCACTCCCGTTCCTCCTCGCGCCGGACCACGCCCCATTGCTGGTACGAGTTGCGGTTCATGGTCCTAGGCGCCGGGTCCCCGGGCACTAGTGCCACGAGGCCCGTCTGCTCGGTCGGTCCGACAGGCGACACGACCCGACCGCTTCACGCTAGGGCCAGAGAGAATCCGCCACAACATCGGCCACAACATCGGCCACACCGTCCGCCACAGCACCCGCTGCCGCGGACGCCGGCCGCGCGCGGCGCGTCCGAGTGCCGACCGCCCGAGTACGCGTCCCGGTGCGAAGACTCACATACCCAAACGACCATTGGAAGATCCTGAAAGCAATTAGCCGCAATATTCTTACGCCGACACCTGAAAAGCGGCGGGGCTAGATTGCCCGCCACGACGGCCGCCGCAGCTCCGTCGCACAGCCGAGCAGTCCACCACCCTGCGCTGACGCCCTGGCAGTCGGCACGGTGGTCGATCCACAAGAACTGAGCCACAATCGTGAATGATCCAGCGCACCTGTGGAGCGCATGTGCGACAACCATCCAGAACCATGTCTCCGACGCCGTCTGGCACTCCACGTTCCGGGACATCCGCCCCTACGAGCTGGCCAGCGACGGCCTGCGCATCCACGTCCCCAGCGGCATCGCCCGCGACAAGATCGAGCGCCGCTACCGCCACCTGATCGAGGACGTCCTCACCGAGATCACAGGGCAGCCGCTGCGGCTGCTCATCGACGTGGACTCCATCGCGCTCGAGGACGGCGACCTGCGGTCCGCGGAGGAACTGCTGCTGCCCGCCGCGGCCGAGGTGCCCACCGGCGGCCCGCTCGACGACGGACGCGGGGCGGCGCCGCTCGGCGCCGGCGAGGGCCTGTTCGTGGACGAGCCGCTCAACCCCCGCTACACCTTCGAGGAGTTCGTCTGCGGCCCCTCCAACAGCTTCGCCCACGCGGCGGCCCTGCAGGTCGCCGAACAGCCCGGGCGCGTCTACAACCCGCTGTTCATCTACGGCGGCGCCGGGCTCGGGAAGACGCACCTGCTCCACGCCATCGCGCACTTCGTCAACCGGCACTACCCCGCCTCGCTGGTGAGGCTCGTCTCGACGGAGACGTTCCTGAACCGCTTCGTCTACGCCATCCGGTCGAATCAACTTCCCGCCTTCAAGGACTACTACCGACGCCTCGACGTGCTGCTCGTGGACGACGCGCAGTTCTTCGCCGGCAAGGAGGGCCTGCAGGAGGAGTTCTTCCATACGTTCAACACGCTCTACGAGACCCAGAGCCTGCTGGTCATCACCTGCGACCGGCCGCCGGACTCGATCCCCACCCTCGAGGACCGCCTGCGGAGCCGCTTCAAGATGGGCCTCATCACCGACATCCAGCCCCCCAACATCGAGACCCGGCTGGCCATCCTTGACCACCGCGTGCCCGCGGAGTGCCGCCAACTGCTCTCCAACAAGGTGCTCGAGTTCATCGCAGAGCGCGTGACCAACAACATCCGCGAACTCGAGGGGGCGCTCACCCGGGTCTGCGCGTTCGCGACGCTCAACAGGCAGGTGATCTCGATACCCACCGCCCAGGACCTCCTGCGCGACCTGTTCACGCCGCAGAAGCAGCACATCGTGACGCCGACGCACATCCTGACCGCCTGCTCGACGATGTTCGGCATCTCCGTGGACGACATCATCGGCACCAGCCGGCGGCGCCAGCTCGTCACGGCCAGACACATCGCGATGTATGTCATGCGCGACCTCACAGACCTCAGCTTCCCCGCGATCGCCACCGAATTCGGCGACCGCGACCACACAACAGTCATTCATGCGGTAAACAAGATCAAAGAGCTGATGTCTGAAAGACAGCAAGTATATGAACAAGTAACGCAACTAATCCGTATGCTTCGCAGTAACCTCGTTACCGCCGCCTGAGGAACTCAGCCGGGTTGGGGAATCCTGTGCAAAACCAGCCGACAGGCCCCGAGGATTCCCCGCCCCCTCGCCAGCGCTCCCGGCGGCCTCCAGCGGGCCTCGGGAAGACCGGCCCCTCCGTCCACACCACCGCACGCCGGTGACCGGCCCAATCGGGTAGAAATACACAATCCCCACTGCTACTACCACTACAAACCTATAAACACGAGTTCATCAACGAAGGGCGGAACCTGTGAAGTTCAAATGCGAACGGGACACCCTCATCAGCGCGCTCAGCAGAGCAGGGCGGGCAGTCACGGCGAAGGCGGCTCCGGTGGCGGGGCTGTCCGGCGTCCTGCTGGAGCTCAGCGGCGACAGCCTCGCCGTGACCGGCAGCGACGTGGACTTGACCATCGCGGCCCGTGTGACTGTCAGCGGGAGCGAGAACGGCACCGCGCTCGTGGGGGCGCGCCTGCTGACCGACGTGATCCGCTCCCTGGACCTCGGCGCGGTGGACGTGGAACTCGACGAGCAGGCGCTGAAGGTCCGGGCGGGCCGTTCGGAGTTCTCGCTGCGGACGATGCCGGCGGGGGACTTCCCGACGATTCCCCTGCTGGGCGAGGCCACCGTGACCGTGGACGGGCCGTCGTTGGTGAGCGGGCTGCGGCAAGTGGTGCCGGCGGCCAGCGGTGACGAGTCGCGCCCGGTCCTGACCGGCGTGCTAGTGATGTCCCGCGGCGACGGTCTGCGTCTCGTGGCGACCGACTCGTACCGCTTGGCGCAGCGCGATCTCCCGAGCGTGGAGATGGCGGTCGATGACAAGGGCGTCCTCGTGCCCTCGCGTGCTCTCGACGAGATGACGCGCCTCGTGGCAGGCGACGTCCGGGTGGGGGTGCAACTCGATGATCGGACCGTGCTCTTCGAGGTGGGCGACGTGCGGCTCTCAGCCCGCCTCATCAACGGGGACTTTCCCAGCTACGAAGGCCTCATCCCCACCTCGCACCCCAACAGGCTCGTGACTGACCGCAAGCTGCTGCTCGACGCCATCCGGCGGGTGCGCCTGCTGGTGCCCGCGCAGCGGTCGATGCGCGTGCGTATGCAGGCGGACAGCCTCACGCTGTCGGCCACGGCGCAGGACGTGGGCGACGCCACCGAGGAGGTGAACGCCTCCTACGACGGGGAAGAGCTGCTCATTGCTTTCAATGCCGAGTACCTCCACGACGGAGTCGAGGTGCTGGAATCGGACGAGATCGTGCTGCTGACCGCCGACAGCCTCAAGCCGGCCCTGTTGCAGTCTTCGGACACCGACGACTTCCTGTACGTCCTGATGCCGCTGCGCGTGACCTGAGGAGCGGCGCTGCTTCACTGGTTGCAGGCCAGCGACTTCCGTCTCCACGAGAGCATCGAGTTCCGTCCCGCAGAGGGCCTCACCGTTGTCCGTGGGCCCAACGGCGCGGGCAAGACCTCGCTGCTCGAGGCGGTGGGATATCTGGCGTCGCTGTCGTCGTTCCGGGGCGCCGCCGCCGCCGACCTCGTGCGCGCCGGCGCGCCGGCGGCGATCATCCGCGGTGAGTTCTCCACCGGCGGGCGGCGACTCCTCGTGGAGGCCAGCGTTCCGGTTGCTGGCCGCGCCCGCGTGCAGGTGAATCGGCAGCCGTTGCACCGGGCCGCCGACCTCTGCGAGAAGCTCCCGGTGCTGGTGTTCCAACCGGACGATCTGATGATCGTGAAGGGCCCCCCGGCCGCGCGCCGCGACGCCGTCGACGACGCGGTAGTGACGCTGCGCCCCCGCGTCGGCGAGCAGCGGCGCCGGCTGACGACGTGTCTGCGCCAGCGCAACGCGCTCCTGCGCCAGGCCGGGGCGGCGAAGGCCGACGACGCCACCCGGCGCTCTCTGGATGTCTGGGACGACCGGCTGGGCGAGGCTGCCGACGCATGGGCCGGGCACCGTCGCTGGGTGATCGGGGAGCTGCAGCCCCGCATGGAGCGCTTCTTCGGGCGGCTCACCGGTGCGGCCGCTGCTCCGGTGGAGATGTCGTATGAGCCCCGCTGGCTGGAGCGCGGCCTCGCGGCGGCGCTCGCTGAGTCCCGTGAGGAGGACCTTCGCCGCGGCGTCACCACCGTCGGCCCCCACCGCGACGACATCGAGTGGCGTGTGGGCCCACTGGCTGCTCGCACCCACGCCTCCCAGGGCAATCAGCGCTCCCTGGCGCTCGCGTACCGTCTAGCGCTGCACGAGGCCCTGAGCGCTGCCGGCGAGCCGCTCCTGCTGCTCGACGACGTGTTCTCCGAGCTCGACGCGGCACGTACCGAGCGGCTGCTGGAGCTGCTGCCGGCGGGCCAGACCGTGCTGGCGACCGCCGGAGACATTCCGCCAGCGGCCCGCCCCGCGCTCGTCGTATCGGTCTCGGAACTCCCGGCGGCGGGGACATGAGCGGCCCGCGCCATGTGGCCGACGGCCTGAACCGTCTGCTCGGCAGCCTGGGGGCGCCGCCGGCGGACGTTCTGGCCGCACTCATCGAGCGCTGGCCGCGCTTGGCGGGGGAGGGCCTGGCCGAACATTCGCGGCCTGTGCGCATCGTGAACCGGCGCCTCCTCGTGGAGGTGGACGACCCGGCGCGGGCGGCGCAGCTTCGCTTGGGCGAGGGCGCCCTGCTGGAGCGACTGGCTGCCGCCTTGGGCGAGGGCAGGGTGCGGTCGGTGCGGGCGCGCGTCGTCCGCAGACCGAACCGGGAACGCCCGCGGAGGCGGTAGAATCAAGTTAGGCCGAGCAACACCGTCGGCCGGCACCACCGGTGCATGCGCTGGCCCTTCCCGAGGGCGCGCCACATGGCCTTGCGGAGGCCCCGAGACGAACCGGTTGCGGACGGAGACGCTTTCGAGTGGTTGATAGGGCCGAGTCGTACGAAGCAGCGGACATCACCGTGCTCGAGGGCCTCGAGGCGGTGCGGCGCCGGCCGGGGATGTACATCGGTTCGACGGGTCCCACGGGGCTCCACCACTTGGTGTACGAGGTGGTGGACAACGCCGTCGACGAGGCCATGGCCGGGCACTGCACCGAGGTGGACGTCTCGCTCCGCGCCGACGGCTCCTGCGAGGTCGTAGACAACGGCCGGGGCATCCCCACCGGCCCCCACCCCGACACCCCGGAGCGCTCGGCGCTGGAAGTGGTGATGACTGTGCTGCACGCGGGCGGCAAGTTCGGCGGCAGCGGCTACAAGGTGTCCGGCGGGCTGCACGGCGTGGGCGTCTCGGTGGTCAATGCGCTGTCGCGCCGCCTCGAGGCGGAGGTGCGCCGCGACGGCGCGCGCTGGGCGATCTGCTTCAGCGACGGCGGCGCCGTCGAGTCGCCGCTGCGGCGTCTCGGCGACCTGCCTTCCGGCGCCGCCACCGGCACGACGGTGCGCTTCTGGCCCGACCCCGCGATCTTCGACGAGGTTGACTTCCACGCGGCCCGGCTGACCGAGCGCCTGCAGGTGATGGCCTTCTTGAACGCGGGCCTGCGCATCCGCTTCCGGGACCTGCGCTCATCGGCGGCCGGCTGGACTGCCTACCGCTACACGGGGGGCATCGGCGACTTCGTCCGCCACCTCAACGCCTCCAAGGAGCCGCTCTTCGCCGAGGTCGGCTATTTCGCTCAGACCGAGCCCGAACAGGAGGTGGAGGTGGCCTTCCAGTGGAGCACCGCCTACAACACCGACGGGCTCTACTCGTTCGCCAACGGCATCACCACCGCTGAGGGCGGAATGCACACCGAAGGGTTCCGCAAAGGGCTCACCGGGGCTGTCAACCGCTACGCCGACCGCAAGGGCCTGCTGCGGGGCACCGACAGCCTGCAGGGAGAGGACATTCGGGAGGGCCTGACGGCGATAGTGAGCGTGCGCCTCCGGGAGCCGCAGTTCGAGGGCCAGACCAAGGCCAAGCTGGGGAACGTCTCGATCCGCTCCCTCGTGGAGCGCGCCACCAACCGCCACCTCGACGACTGGCTGGAAGAGCATCCCGCTGAGGCCCGCAGGGTCGTGACGAAGGCCGTGGAGGCGTCGCGGGCCCGCGCGGCTGCCCGGGCGGCCCGGGAGGCCAGCCGGCGGAAGTCGGCCCTGAACGGCGCCGGGCTGCCCGGCAAGCTGACCGACTGCACATCGGGCGACCGCGACGAGAACGAGCTGTACATAGTCGAGGGCGACTCCGCGGGGGGTTCGGCCAAGAAGGCCCGCGATCCCCGCATCATGGCGGTGCTGCCCATCAGGGGGAAGATCCTCAACGTCGAGCGCGCCCGAGCCGACCGGATGCTGCGCAACAGCGAGATCGCGGCGCTCATCAGCGCCATCGGCGCCGGCTTCGGGGCGCACGGCGGCGCCGACGACGAGCCCGCCTCAGGCAACGGACGCCGCAACGGCGACGGCGACGCGGGGTTCGACATCGCCAAGCTGCGATACGGCAAAGTCATCCTGCTGTGCGACGCGGACGTGGACGGCAGCCACATCCGCACGCTGCTGCTGACCTTCCTGTTCCGCCAGATGCGCCCGCTCATCGAGGAGGGCCATGTGTTCATAGCCCAGCCCCCGCTCTACTCCACCGAAGTGGGCCGCGACAAGATCTACCTGAAGGACGACCGGGCCAAAGCCGACTTCCTCGCCGCGCACCCCAAGCACCGCAACGAGTTCCAGCGGCTCAAGGGCCTCGGCGAGATGGACGCCGAAGAACTCTGGGACACCACCCTCGACCCGGCCCGTCGCACCCTGCTGCGGGTCGACATCGAAGAGGCCGCCGCCGCCGACGCGGTGTTCTCCCAACTGATGGGCGACGACGTGGAGGGACGCAAGTCGTTCATCCAGGCCAACGCCGGCGACGTGCGCTTCCTCGACATCTGAGCGACGTGAGCAGCGAACCGCCCGAGGAATCCTTCGAGGGCGCTGGCGGGGCCTTCGAGGGCGCCGCAGGGCGCGACGGCGCCGCCGAGGCGGTCGACACCATCGAGATCCAGACCGAGATGGAGCAGTCCTTCCTGGACTACGCCATGTCGGTCATCGTGGCCCGCGCCCTGCCCGACGTGCGTGACGGCCTCAAGCCGGTCCACCGCCGCATCCTGTGGTCGATGGCCTCCAACGGGCACCGCCACGACAGGGGCCATGTGAAGTGCGCCACCGTGGTCGGCGACGTGATCGCCCGCTACCACCCCCACGGCGACACCGCGGTGTACGACGCCCTAGTCCGCATGGGCCAGGACTTCAGCCTGCGCCACCTGCTGGTGGACCCGCACGGCAACTTCGGCTCGCCCGCCGACCCGCCCGCCGCCTACCGGTACACCGAGTGCCGCCTCACCGAGCTCAGCGCCGCCATGCTGGCCGGCATCGACGAGGAGACGGTGGACTTCGTCGGCAACTTCGACGGACGCCACCGCGAGCCCGAGGTGCTGCCGGCGCGGTTCCCCAACCTGCTCGTCAACGGCAGCCAGGGGATCGCCGTGGGGATGGCGACCAACATCCCGCCGCACAACTTGGGCGAGGCAGCCGACGCCGTGCTGCATCTGCTGGAGAACCCCGGCGCCGGCCCCGAGGATCTGATGGCGTTCGTGCGCGGCCCGGACTTCCCCACCGGGGGGCAGATCCTCGGCCGAGCCGGGATCGAGGAGGCCTACCGCACCGGGCGCGGCACGCTGCGCCTGCGCGGCCAGGCCGAGATCGTGACCGAGGGCCGCAGCACCCGCATCGTGGTCAGCGAGATCCCGTACCAGGTCAGCGTGGAGGCCATCGAGCGCCGCGCCGCCCACTTGGTGGAGACCAAGGTCCTCACCGGCATCAGGGACATCCGCAACGAGTCGGCCAAGGGGCGCACCCGCCTCGTCTTCGAGCTGACCCGCGACGCCCCGGCGCTGGTCATCCTCAACAACCTCTACAAGCACACGCCGCTGCAGGTGTCGTTCTCGGTGAACATGGTGGCGCTCCTCGACGGGGTGCCGCGCACCTTGAGCCTCGCCGAGCTGCTGCAGGCCTATGTGGCGCACCAGGTCACCGTCGTGCGGCGGCGCTCGCAGTACCGGCTGGACCGCGCCGAGGAGCGGGCGCACGTGGTGGAGGGCCTGCTGCGGGCAGTGGACATGCTGGACGAGGTGATCGCGCTGATCCGCGCCTCGGCCGACCGGCCCGAGGCGCGCCGCGGCCTCATGGCCGACCCCTTCGACTTCTCCGAGGTGCAGGCCAACCACATCCTGGACACGCCGCTGGGGCGGCTCACCCGCTTGGGGCGCAGCGAGCTGGCGGCGGAGTTGGAGGAGCTGCGCGCCACCATCGCCGAACTCGAGGCGATCCTGGCGGACGAGGCGCGGCTGCGCGGGGTCATCCGGGGGGAGCTGTCCGAGGTGCGCGAGGGGTTCGTGGACGGCCGCCGCACCGAGCTGGCCATCGACCCGGGCGAGTTCGACATCGAGGATCTCATCGACGACGAGGACCTGGTGTTCATCATGACCGGCGGCGGGTACGTCAAGACCACCTCCGCCGACGCCTTCCGCACCCAGGGCCGCGGCGGTCGGGGAGTGGCGGGCGCCAAGCTGAAGGAGGGCGACTACATCAGCGCGGTCATCCACACCTCGGCGCACGCCTACCTGCTGTTCTTCACCAACCGGGGCCGTGTGTACCGGCTGCGGGTACACGAGGTCCCCATGGCCGGCCGCTCGGCGCGCGGCACCGCTGTCGTGAACCTGCTGCAGCTGGCCGAGGGCGAGCGGGTGGCGGCGGTCATCGACACCCGCGACTACGAGACCAACCCGTACCTGATGTTCGCCACCCGCCGCGGCCGGGTGAAGAAGACGAAGTTCTCCAAGTACCAGAGCCGCTACCGGGGACTGATTGCGATCCGGCTGGTCGACGGCGACGAGCTAGTGCAGGTGCTGCCCTTCGGCGAGGGCGACAAGGTCTGCCTTGTGACTCGGCGCGGCAATCTGCTGCGCTTCAGGTCCGACAAGGACGAGGTGCGCCCCACAGGCAGGGAGAGCATGGGCGTGCGGGGCATGAAGCTGCGCCAAGGTGACGAGGTCGTTGCAATGGTGCGCGAGCTGCCCGAGCAGCATTTGCTAATTGTGACTGACGAGGGATTCGGCAAGCGGACGGACTTTGGTGCCTTCAGGCCGGTTCACCGCGGCGGGCAGGGCGTGCGGGCCGTGAAGCTCGTGGAGCGCAAGGGCGAGGTGGTGGCAGCGCTCGGCGTCTCGGTGAGCGACGAAGTAATGGTGGTGGCGAGTGACGGCGTCGTCATTCGCCTGCCGGTGGCGGACGTGTCCACGCAGAGCAGGGGCGCCACCGGTGTCAAGGTCATGCAGATCGACGGCGACCGCAAGGTCGGCGCGGTCACGTTGGTTCCCCGCGAAGAGCTCTGAGTCCCCCCTCGCGGCGGTTCCGGCGGGCGCTCTGTGCGGGTGCCGACGGGGGGCAGGCCGCCCCCTTGATGGTGCTGGGCGTCCTCGGGGGCGCGGTGGCGGCGCTCGTGCTGGCCCACTTGGTCGGGCGAGCCCACACAATGGCCGGGGCGCAGACCGCGGCCGACGCGGCTGCGCTCGCTGGCGCGCTCGGCGGCCAGGGTGCTGCCGCAGACATCGCCGCGGCGAACGGCGCCGTGCTGGGGAGTTTCGCAGCGGCCGGCGGGTCGGTACGCGTCGAGGTCGCCCTCGGCGGCGAGCGGGCGGTCGCTGCGGCGGCCGTTCCCGCTGCTGAGGCCACCCCGGCCTTGGCGGCGGCGCTCGACCGGCTCAGCGACGTCCTGGGTCCCGACGCGGCGGCCGAAGTGCGGCTCCTGGGGCCGCGGGGCGCCGAGGGCATCGAGGCGCCGCGCCATGTGGCGGCTCGACTGGCCGCATTGAGCCACCGGACGGGCCTGTGCCGAGCGGGCGACGGGCGTCCCTTACACTTCGTCCTGTGTCCGGCGACCCATCGGCAGTAGCGAACGGGCCGCGGCCGGGCCCCCCGCCGGGCGCGTCAGCGGCCGCGGCGGGGCCGGAGGCGGCCGGGGACCTCTGGACTCGGGCCGAGCACCGCCGCCGCCGCCGGCTGCAGATCCGCAGCGTGCGCCGGATCGTGCGGCGCGTGGAGCTCTGGTCGGTGCTGAAGCTGTCCATGATCTTGTACCTGTGCCTCTGGGCGGTGCTGCTGCTGGCGGCGTTGATCCTGTGGAACGCCGTCGACTCGACCGGCCTGATCGACCGGATCGAGGCGTTCGTGACGCAGATCTTCGGACTCGACAGCTTCGCCTTCGACCCCGGACAGATCTTCCGGGTCTATGCGGTGGCGAGCCTGGTGATGGCGTTCCTCGCCACGGTGTTCAACGTGATGGCGGCGATCCTGTTCAACCTCATCAGCGAGCTCGTGGGAGGTCTGCGGATCATGCTCGTGGAGGAGGAGTCGGCCCGCTACCGCCCGGCGCGCCCGCGGCCGCGGCGCAGGGCGGCTCGGGGTGACGGTGCCCCGGAGGCGGTTGGCGCAGCCCGGAGGGCTGCTAGCGTGGACGGTCCGGGGCTATAGCTCAGTCGGTTAGAGTGCACCCCTGATAAGGGTGAGGTCGCTGGTTCGACTCCAGCTAGCCCCACGCGGTCGCTAGAGTCGCCGCTGTGCGCGATGTTTTCGGCCGTGCGGCGACGTTCATCCTGGCGGCGTTGGCTATCTTGGTCATGGACCGGATCATGCGGATCTGCACGGAGGTGCAGCCGGCTCGTCAGGGTGGCTGGCGGCCTTTGCACGGTCCCGGCTTGAACTGACCCTCCGCAGCCGGCGGGCCGCCTGGGATGCGTATCGGGGTCGTCGGAACCGGGGCGGTGGGCGCGCGGGCCGCCCGGATGCTCGCAGCCGACAGCGGCGTCGAGTCGGTGCTGGTCAGCGGTCACGGCCCCGGGGCGGCGGAAGTCGTTCGGACGGTCGGCGGGACCGTCGCAGCGGGGCTGGCCGACCTGCGCCGCGCCGACGCGGTCGTGCTGGCCACGCCGGCGGGGACGCACTGGCCGATGGCGGTGCAGCTGCTGCGCGCCGGAGTGGCGACGGTCTCGGTGTCGGACGATCCCTCCGAAGTGCGGGGCCTGCTGGCGCTGGACGCAGCGGCCCGCGAACGCCGCGTCTCGCTGCTGTTGGGCGCCGCCTTCTCGCCCGGACTGACCTGCGTCCTAGCGGCGCACGCCGCGGCCTGGTTCGAGGAGGTTGAATCCGTCCACGTGGCCCGCCAGGGAACCGGCGGACCGGCCTGCGCCCGCCGCTATCACGCCGCGTTGGGCCGCACCGCCTGGGTGTGGACGAACCGCGCCTGGGTGCGCCGTCACGGCGGGTCGGGGCGCGAGCTGTGCTGGTTCCCCGACCCGGTAGGACCGGCGGACTGCTACTTCGGCGCGCTGGCCGAGCCGCAGCTCTTGGTGCCGGTCTTCCCGGCGGCGGCGGCGGTCACGGCCCGCCGGGCCGCCGACCGCCAGGACCGCTTGACGGCGCGCCTGCCGATGCTGTCGCCGCCCCATCCCGAAGGGGGCCTGGGGGCGGTGCGCGTGGCGGTGTGCGGCCGCCTGCAAGCAGAGAGCGCCCAGCGTGTGCTCGGCGCCGCGCACAACCCTGGGGCCGCCGCGGCGACGGTGGCAGCGGCCGCGGCGCTGGCCGTCGGGCGCGGCGAGGCGCGCCGCTGGGGCGCCATGGGCTTGGCCGAAGCGCTGGCGCCGCTGCCTTTCCTGAGCGAGTTGACCGAGCGAGGGGTCAACCCCGTCCTCTTCGAGGGGGCCGGCCTCTGAGGCTCAGCGCGCCAACTGCTGCACGGCGAAGCGGTGGAGGTGGCCGTTGGTAGACACCACGTCGCCGGAGACCGGGCCGTCGCCGCCGTCGTAGTCGGTGAGGGTTCCGCCGGCTTCGGGCACGATCACCAGCATCGGGGCGACGTCCCAGAGTTCCAGCCCGGCGTCCAGCATGATCTCCGCCCGCCCGGTGGCCAGCAGGACGTAGCCGTAGCCGTCGCCCCAGGTCCGCACCAGCAGGCCGGGGTGCAGCAACAGGCGCCGCCCCCGTTCGGGGAGGTACTCGATGCCGCTGGTCACCAGGTAAGAGTCCTCGGGCACGCGGACGTCGCTCACCCGCGCGCGCCGGGCCTCGCCGCCGCAGGTGTGCGCGGCGCCGAGGCCCCTGCCGGCGGAGACGGTCTCGTCCAGCGGCGGGACGTGCGCCACGCCGACGGCAGGCCCCGAGCCGTCGATCAGCGCCAGCAGGGTCGCGAAGAGCGGTACGCCGCGCACGAAGCTGCGGGTCCCGTCGATGGGGTCGATCACCCAGCGGCGCCCGCTGGCGCCCTCGGTCGCCCCGTACTCTTCGCCCACAACGCCGTCGTCGGGGTAGCGCCGGGCGAGTTCGTTGCGCAGGAACTCCTCTGCGGCCCTGTCGGCGTCAGTCACCGGGCTGCCGTCGCCCTTCGTTCGGCTGCTCAGGCGCCGCGACGAGTACCAACGCATCGTCACCTGTCCGGCTCGGACCGCGAGATCGACCCCGCAGGCCACGTCCTCGGGGTCCGCCGCTGAGTCCCGCACGCCGGCAGGCTAGTGCGGCGGGTGGCGCGCTCGGAGGGACTCGAACCCCCAGCCTTCTGATCCGTAGTCAGACGCTCTGTCCAAATTGAGCTACGAGCGCTCGCGGCCGTCGCTGCGGCACGCTCAAGTATGGCGGATTTCGACCGGGTTGCGTACCGCCCGCGGCTTGCCGCCGTAGCGAGTATGCGGAGGGAGGGGGATTCGAACCCCCGGGGCCACTAGACCCAACGGTTTTCAAGACCGTCGCAATCGTCCGCTCTGCCATCCCTCCGAAGGCGAGGGTACCGCCCCCGGAGGACGCCGGCGGCCAGCTGCCGGCGGCCGTCAGTCCGGGAGATGCTCCCGGATGCCGGCGAGCCACTTCTGTGCCCGCTGCCAGGCTGCGTCGGCCTCCCGCCGCGTGGCGTCGCCCTCGCGCCACGCAGCCGCCGGGTACGAGCCGAGGAACTTGACGTCGGCCTTCTTGGCCTGGATGTTCATCAGGCTGTCGGCTAAGAGGTCGTCGGAGATGTGGCCCTCGAGGTCGATGACGAAGCAGTAGTCCCCCAGCGCCTCCTTGGTCGGGCGCGACTCCAGCTTGGTGAGGTTGATGGATCGGGCCGCGAACTCATGAAGGATGCCGGCGAGCGATCCCGGCACGTCCTCGCGCTGGAAGATCACTATCGAGGTCTTGTCATGGCCCGTGGGTGCAGTGATGCCGGTAGCCGCCACCGCCACGAAGCGGGTGTGCTGCTCACGGTCGTCACCGATGTCGGCCGCAAGTGCCCGCAAGCGGTAGATCTCGGCCGCCCGGCTGGCGCCGATGGCGGCGCTTTGCGGGTCGGCTTCCTCGGCGACGGTGCGGACCGCCTCAGCGGTGGACGTCGCCGATTCGACGTTGGCGCGCGGGATGGTCGTTCGCAGGAACGTCCGGCACTGCGCGGTGGCCATCGGGAAGGACACGACCCGTCGTACGTCGGCGAGTTCCGTCCCCGGCGGCGCCAGCAGGCTCAGCTGGACAGGCATGACGGTCTCGCGCTGGATCAGCAGTTCGGACTCCAGAGCGAGATTGTCCAGGGTGACGCTCACCGACCCGCCGAGGGAGTTCTCAATAGCGACGAAGCCGAAGTCAACGTCCCCGCAGGCCGCGGCCTCCAGCACGTGGGGGATCGTCGGCATCGGAATGTGGGTGTCCTCGCAGAATGCCGGCTCCAGCCGCAGCGCCTCCTCGGTGAAGGTGCCCGGGGGTCCGAGGTAGGCGATGCGGCGGCCTGCCGTGCCTCCTGAAGCAGGCGCCGCCGGACGGTCGGTCATGGGCGGCAAGGATACAGAACCGCCGGTAAGGTCGCCCTGTGGGGCCGCGGTCGCCGTGGGCGCGACTCGGGGTCACGGGGCCATCGGGGGTCGAGATCATCGGAGGTCGAGCAGTATGGACGAAGGCGCCTTGCGGGACTTGCTCGCCGGCGTGCGTGCCGGGGAGATCCACCCCGACGAGGCCGTGCGCCGGCTGCGCCGGCTGCCGTTCGCTGACCTGGGTTTCGCAAGGGTCGACCATCACCGGCGGCTCCGCGCACCGCTGGGGGAGGTCGTCTACGGGCCGGGCAAGGCGCCCGAGCAGTGCGCCGCCATCGTTGCTGAGCTGCTCGCCGGCGGGCCCGGACCGGTGGTGCTGACCCGCGCCGGGGACGAGCAGGCTGCGGCCGCGCTGGCCGCCAATCCGGGCGGGCGGCGCCACGGATCGACGGTCGTCTGGCGTCCTTCGGGGCCGAGCGGGGCGAGCGTCGTGATCGCCGCCGCGGGGACGGCGGACGGACCGGTGGCCACGGAGTGCGAGGCCACCCTGGCGGCGCACGGCCTCGCGGCGCGGCGGCTGAACGACGTGGGCGTGGCCGGCCTGCACCGCCTGCTGGCGGACTTGGGTTCGCTGCAGGAGGCCGACGCGGTCGTCGTGGTGGCGGGCATGGAGGGAGCCCTGCCGAGCGTGGTGGGAGGACTGACCGGGGCGCCCGTGGTGGCCGTGCCCACCAGCACCGGCTACGGGGCGGCACTCGAGGGCGTGACCGCGCTGCTGTCGATGCTGGCGTCGTGCGCGGCCGGAGTGACCGTCGTGGGCATCGACAACGGGTTCGGGGCGGCGGCGGCGGTGCTGCGGATGCTGGACGGCGCCCGAGCGGGAACCTGACAGGGGAGAGGCGGCAAGCGATGCACGATCCTGACGGCGCCGGGGCGCTCACCGTCGTAGGCGACGCGGCGGCCGGGACGCCCGAGCGCGCCGCGGCCGACGGTTCCGAAGGCACCGTGGCCTGGTTCAACTGCTTCTGCGGCGTGGCCGGCGACATGGCCCTCGGGGCGCTGATCGACGCCGGCGCCGACGCCGATGCCGTTGTCGACATCCTCGGCGGCTTGGAAGTGCAGGGCTGGGAACTCGTCGTCTCCCCGACGCTCCGAGGCGGGATCGCCGCCAGCGACGTCACCGTGCGGGTGTCGGAGTCCGGCGTGGTCCGCACGGCGTCGCACATCCTGGGGCTCGTCGGCGAGGCCGAGCTTCCCGAGCGCGTGCGACGGCGGGCTCTGGCAGTGTTCCGGGCGCTCGCCACGACCGAGGCCCAACTGCACGGGCGGTCCGTGGAGCAGGTGCACTTCCACGAGGTGGGGGCCCTCGACGCCATCGTCGACGTCGTAGGCACCTGCGCGGCGCTCGAGGTCCTCGATGTGGCCGAAGTGCATGTGAGCCCGATCGCTCAGGGCCACGGGATGATCCGCAGCGCGCACGGCCACCTGCCCATCCCGGCGCCGGCGACCGTGGAACTCCTGCGGGGCGCGCCCACCTTCGGCACCGACGTGCCCTTGGAGCTGACCACACCCACCGGCGCGGCCCTCATGGCCGCCCTGGCCTCGCGCTTCGGTGCGATGCCCCCGATGACCGTCGAATCGGTCGGCTACGGCGCCGGCGACCGCGAGATCGCTGATCGGCCGAACGTGACGCAGGTCGTGATCGGCCGGGCCGAAGCCGCCCTGAGCGCCGGACAGGAGGTGCAACTCCTTGAGACGAACGTGGACGACGTGACCGGCGAGACGCTCGCGTACACCATCGAGGCGCTGCTCGGCGCGGGCGCGCACGACGCCTGGATCACGCCGGTGGTCATGAAGAAGGGCCGACCCGCGCACGTCGTGAGCGCGCTGGCGGATCCGGCGCTGGCCTCCGGCCTGGCTGACGTGCTGCTGGCCGAGACCGGCAGCCTCGGCCTTCGGGCCACCACGCTGCAGCGCTGGCCCCGGGCACGCGCGACCGCCGAGGTCTACGTGGACGGGCTGCCGGTCCGCCTGAAGGTGGCGCCGGGCCGAGTGAAGGTGGAGCACGACGATGCCGCCGAGGTGGCGGCGGCGACGGGGCGCCCGCTGCGCGAGGTGTCCGAGCTGGCGATCGAAGCCTGGCGGCGCCCGCACGCCGCGCCGGAACCCGTCGAGGAGTGAGCCTCGGGCGATCCGCCGCTCAGAGGGGACGCGCCGTTAGGCTGTCGGCGGCAGTGGAGCGGAGAGGTGTCGCATCCCGGTACCAGCCGATGCGGGCACGACAGGGTTGATCCCGCAACGAAGGAAGCACAATGATCAGGCGATCTTCTTCCGGCCGCGCCGCGCCGCGCCGGCCGCTGTTCCGAGCCCTTGCGTTGAGTGTGGCGGCGGCGCTGTTCGCCGGTGCTTGCGGCGGGGCTGAATCCGAGCCCAGCCTCACCAGCGAGCGACCGGAGCCGCTGCCGCCCGCCTCGGTGCTCGCACCGGCGGCGGAGCCCGCGCCCCAACCCCCGCCCGGAACGACGACGACGACCGCCGTCCCCGTCAGGCTCACGACCGAGCCCACCATCGTGGTGGGGGCTTCGCCCGAGGCGGACGCACTCGGCGCCGAGGAGCCCGAGCTGCCCGACGTGCCGCTGCCGGAGGAGATGACCAATCCGGGCCTCACCGAACTGCCGTCCGATCAACTCCCGCCCCCGCCGCCCCCGCTGCCGCCCCCGCCCGCGGCGCCCGCCTGGGCGCCGGCGACCATCCTGGTCTCGAAGGACGACTTCAACGGCATCGTCCCGGTCTACGACTCGCCGAACGGCTCGCGGCTGGCGTTCCCCGACGGCGACGTGTGGAGCTACACGTACCGCCGCAACAGACTGGTCGCCCGTGTACTGCAGGGGTCGCCGGGCGACGAGTGGGTGCAGGTGCAGCTGCCCGTGCGACCCAACGGGGCCCGAGGCTGGGTGCGGGCGGAGAACTTCAACTGGTCCACTGTGAGCCACCACATCCGCATAGACGTGTCCGACCGCAGCGTCGCTCTCTTCGAGGGCGACGACCTCGTAGCGTCTACTCGGGCGATCGTCGGGAAGCCCGCGACGCCCACGCCGACGCTGACGGGCTTCCTCGTCGAGAAGCTGCCGAATCACAACCAGGAGAACGCCAGCATCGTGCTCGGCGATTGGATCCTCATGTTCTCGTTCTTCAGCGAGGCGCTCAACAGCTTCGGCGGCGGACTGCCGCGCATAGCTCTGCACGGCACGCACATCCCCGAGCGGGTCGGCGAGGCGCTGTCCAACGGCTGCATCCGCATACCGAACGACATCGTGGAGGCCATCGCCAAGAGGGCGCCGCTCGGCACGACGGTGAACATCGTCGCCTGAGCGCGCCCGGGAAGCAGTCGGTGAGGACAGTGGGGCAGCGCTCGGCCGGCGCGGCGTCCCCCGACAGCCCCCAGACTCCGGTGAGCGCGGCGTCGAGCCGCCGCCGGCCGCGCCTGCGCCGCATGACGGCGCTGGTGCTCACCGGCGCGCTGCTGGCGGCCTCCTGCGGCGGGGAGCCCGACGAGATCGTCGCAGCGGCTGTGGCGCCGTCGCCGACTCCCCCCGCCGAGCCGTCGCCCGCCGAGCCGTCGCCCGCTCCGTCTGCCGCCGCGGCGCCGACTGTCCCCGTCGCTCCGGCGCCCGCCGCCGCGCCGCCCGCTCCGCCGCCGTCGGCCGCTGCAC
>JAPOYM010000081.1 GCA_026706565.1 bacterium | reverse complement strand
GATCCGCGGGATCGGCGACGCCGCCGTCTCGGGCATCATCGACGGCAGCATCGACACCGGTTCCTAGGAACACACCCCCGGTGCCGGGTCGCGGGCGACCAGCGACCCGGCGCCGGGCCGATCATCATGCGACCGAGGACCGCGAGGAGGCCCGGCGTGAGCGAGCGAGACACCCAGTGAGCTCCGCCCCGCCGCCCGCGCGGGCTATGGACCCCCTCTTGGCGAGGTCCGCGGCGCCCCGGCGGGCGGCCCCCGCGGCGCCTCTGCTGGAGATGCGCGGCATCACCAAGCGGTTCCCGGGGGTCCTGGCCAACGACGCGGTGGACTTCGACTTGGCGGCGGGCGAGGTACACACGCTGCTAGGGGAGAACGGGGCGGGCAAGAGCACGCTCATGAAGATCCTCTACGGGATGTACCGCCCCGAAGCGGGGGAGATCCGCCTGCGCGGCAACCGGGTCAGCATCGACTCCCCGTCGGCGGCCATCGAGTACGGCATCGGCATGATCCACCAGCACTTCATGCTGGTGCCCACCCTCAGCGTCACCGAGAACGTGGCGCTGGGCCTGCAGTCGGGCCGCGGCCCGCTCACCGACCTGTCGACGGTGGCGAACCGGATAGGCGCGCTCTCCGACACCTACGGCCTCCGGGTCGACCCCGACGCCTTGATCTGGCAGCTCGCCGTCGGGGAGCGCCAGCGCGTCGAGATCCTCAAGGCGCTCTACCGCGATGCGTCGATCCTGGTGATGGACGAGCCCACGGCGGTGCTGACCCCCCAGGAAGTGGACGAGCTGATCGTGGTGCTGCGGCGCATGGCCGCCGACGGTCGGGGCCTGGTCTTCATCTCGCACAAACTGCACGAGGTCATGGCGGTGTCGGACCGCATCACGGTGCTGCGCGACGGGCGCGTG
The DNA here is from genome assembly GCA_026706565.1 of bacterium. GTDB lineage: Bacteria > Actinomycetota > Acidimicrobiia > Acidimicrobiales > CATQHL01 > VXNF01. The sequence goes on along the minus strand of JAPOYM010000081.1, from coordinate 3,751 downwards.
GCCGGCGAGACCACGCCGGCCGGCACAGACCGCGCCGAACTCGCCCGCATGATGGTCGGGCGCCCGGTTCAGATGGTCCCGGACCGGCCCGACGTATCGCTCGGGGCGCCGCTGCTGGAGGTACGCGACCTGCACGTGGAGGGCGACCGCGGCGACGCGGCCGTCGCCGGGATGTCCTTCAGCGTGGCCGCCGGGGAGATCCTGGGCCTCGCCGGGGTGTCGGGGAACGGCCAGTCCGAACTGGCCCAGGCCATCGCGGGGCTCCGTCCACCGCAGCGGGGCGCCGTGGGCATCGACGGCGCCGACGTGACCGGCCAGCACCCGCGCCGGGTGCGCGACGCCGGCCTGTCCTACGTGCCCGAGGAGCGCATGCGGGACGGCGTGATCGGGAGGTTCACCGTGGCGGAGAACCTCGTCCTTTTGAACCAGGGCTCCCCCGAGTTCTGCCGACGCGGCTTCCTGCGCCTCGGCGCCATCCGGCAGCACTGTCGAGACCTCGTGGAGCGGTTCGCCGTGAAGACACCCGGCATCGACGTCCCCACGTCCAACCTCTCGGGAGGCAACATCCAAAAGCTCATCCTCGCTCGGGAACTGTCCGCCCGGCCGAAGGTGATCCTCGCCGCGCAGCCGACCCGCGGCGTGGACGTGGGTGCCGCGGAGTACATCCACGGCCGGCTGGTGGCGCAGAAGGCCTCGGGATGCGCCACGCTGCTGATCTCCGAGGACCTCGACGAGGTGTTGGCGCTGTCGGACCGCATCGGCGTGATGTACGAGGGCCGCCTCATGGGGGTCCTCGACCGGGCCGAGGCGACGGTGGAGCGGTTGGGGCTCTGGATGGCCGGCGTCGTCGAAGGAGACGCCTGAGCGCCTCGTTGCTCAGGCCTCCCGACCGTCGGGGCGCGGCGCGGGCTGCTCCATGGCGCTGATGTAGTTGTAGATCGTGATCCGGCTGACGCCCATCGCAGCGGCGACGTCTTCGACGCCCTTGCGCAACAGGAAGGCGCCCCGCTCGTAGAGGAGCCGGACCGCTGCCTGCTTGGCTGTCCGGGACAGGTCCGGCAGCGAGCCGCCCAGCTCGCTCTCGACCGATTCGATGAGCCGCCCGAGGGCGCCGTCGAGCCCGCCGAGGCGCAGCACGCCCACCGTCTCACCGCCGAACTCCAGCGGGATGTCGCCCGCCGCCCGCTCCGAGGGGAGCAGCAGCTCCCCGCCCACCGCCGCGGCCACCGGCCGGAGCGTTCCCCAGACCGGGTGCTCGGTGCGGCTCGCTGTCGGACAGCCGTCGTCGGAGACCCCCGAACCGGAGGGGCCGTCGGAGTTCATGTGCCGTCCGCTTCACCCGCCGCAGGGTCGCGGGGGTCGCGCTCGAGACGCAGGACGATCCGCGTGGCCCCCGCCTGCAGGGCCGCGCTCACCATGGCCGCCGTGGCCGTCGCCGCTTGGTCGATGTCACCGGCGGCCGTCGTGGCGAAGGGGCCCACCTCCGGTTCGAGCCCCGCATCGGCGAACGCCGCCACGGCCGCTGCGACATGCGGGCCGGGGGCGCCCTCCTTGAAGGGCTCGACGAAGAACTCGATGTGAACGATGCCCACGACGCTAAAGACTTCCTTAACTTCGGGCTTCCTGAACCTCGGGCTTCCTGAGCTTCGGGCACGCGCGCGTTGACGCTTTGCGCGTCCTAGCCAACACTAGGCGCGCGACACAGCGACAGGAGGATGTCCGGCATGCCCCCACACGACCTCAAGGAACTGCGCATCGACATCGACCGGCTCCTCGGACGTCTCGAGGCGCTCGGGGAGATCGGCGACACCGGCGACGGCGGGAACTGCCGGCTGGCCCTGACCGACGAGGACCGCGACGGGCGCGACCTCGTCGTGGGATGGATGCGAGACCTCGGCCTGTCGCTCACGGTGGACGCCGTCGGCAACGTCGTCGCCGTCTATCCGGGCCTCGGTGACGGTCCCCCCGTGATGACCGGCAGCCACATCGACACCGTCCGCACCGGCGGCCGCTACGACGGCAACCTGGGCGTCCTCGCCGGCCTGGAGGCGGTCGAGACGCTCAGCACCGCCGGCGTGCGGCTGCGGCGCCCGCTGGCCGTGGCCTTCTTCACCGACGAGGAGGGCTCGCGCTTCCCGCCCGACATGCTCGGGAGCCTCACGTTCGTGGGCGGCATGAGCGTCGAGGAAGCCCTCGACGTGACCGACAACGACGGCATCTCGGTGGGTGCCGAACTCGACCGCATCGGCTACCGGGGGGCCGCGCCATGTCCCGCCCCCGCACCGTTCGCCTTCGTGGAACTGCACATCGAGCAGGGCCCCGTGCTGGAGCAGGAGGGCATCACGATCGGGGCGGTCACCGGGGTGCAGGGCATCTCCTGGAGCGAGGTGACCATCGACGGGCAGTCCAACCACGCCGGCACGACGCCGATGGATATGCGCCGTGACGCCGGCTGTGCCGCCGCCCGGGTGGCGGTGGCGGCCCGGGAGATCGCCAACGACATAGGGGGCTACCAGGTCGCCACGGTGGGCGTGATGGACCTGCACCCCGACCTGGTGAATGTGGTCGCCGGCCGGGCGCGACTCTGTGTGGACATGCGCAACATCCATGAGCAGGAACTCCAGCAGGCGGAGCGGCTCATGGCCACCAGCATCGAGCGGATCGCCGCCGCGGAGGGCGTGGGCATCTCCACCCGGTCCATGGCCCGCTTCGAACCGGTCATCTTCGACCTCCCGGTGGTGGACGTCGTGGAGGAGACGGCCGGGCGCCTGGGTCACAGCGTGAAGCGCCTGCCCTCGGGCGCCGGCCACGACGCCCAGATGCTGGCGAGGGTCTGCCCCGCCGGGATGATCTTCGTGCAGAGCCGCAAGGGGCTCAGCCACAATCCCGCCGAGTACACCGCGCCCGCCGACCTGGCGGCCGGAGCCGACGTGCTGCTGCAGGTGATGATCGACCTGGCCTGCTGGGAAGGCGACATCCCCCAGGTGCCGCCAACAGGAGGCACCTTCACCCGAAGCGAAAGAGGCGTCGGCCCCCCAAGCTCCTGACGCCTCCGGCACCGCTGCTGACGCCGACCCGCCGCTCGAAATACTGGGGTGGGGGTCGGCGGCGTGCCGAATGTCTCTCCGACCGGCGGAGTCTTCGGGTGCGCTGGATTCTCGAAACGCCGCCCGGTCGGAGGGTCAGTTCACCTCGTGGAGCGCCCCGGTGTCGACGTCGTAGACGAACCCCCGCACGGGGATCGACTGGTCGAGGTGGTCGCTGGCGCGAATGGTCGCGATGTCATCGCGGACGCTCTGCTCGAGGTCGCCGAACGGCAGGAAGTCGATGTCGCCTGCGTCGCTGCCGCGCCGATCGGCCAGGATGCCCCGCAGGTCGTCGTTGGAGAAGGTGAGCATCCCGCAGTCGGTGTGGTGTACGACGATGAACTCCCGCGTGCCTAGCAGGGTCGAGGAGATGATGAGCGAGCGGATGGCGTCGTCGGAGACGACCCCGCCTGCGTTGCGGATCACATGGGCGTCGCCGAGGTCCAAGCCCAGCATCTCCGACGGGTGAATGCGCGCGTCCATGCACACAACCGCGGCCACCGAGCGGGCCGGGGGCATCGGCTTGTTGCCCTCGCTGAAGCCGGCGGCGTAGGCGGCATTGGCTTCGAGCATCGTTGCTGTCTCGGACATGAGTGATCCTCCGATTCTCCGGTGCGAATTCTGCGCCGGCCGTCGGCCGACCGGAGCAGGCTACCGGATTCCCG
>JAPOYM010000058.1 GCA_026706565.1 bacterium | reverse complement strand
AGTCGGACCCGCTCGACGAGGGCGACGAGCACTTCGAAATCCAGCTGACCAGCGCCCAGGGCGCCTCGATCGCCGACGCCATCGCAACCATGACCATCATCGACGACGATTAGTCGACTCCGCCTCGCAGTGAACCAAGCGTTCGCAGCGCTGTCGCCGGATCGCGGGCGGTTCGGCTGCGCAGCGCCCGCATCGAGGTTGGCCAAGCGGCTCGAGCTGTCGGCGGCGGCGGTTCTCTCGAGCCACGACTGGTTCCGGGCCGGTCCCATAGATGAGAACGGCGCGAAGGACCGCTCAGCCCGATGGCGCCCTTGGGGCGGCGGTCTCACGGCCAGCGCTGCGAACCGCAGGCGCCGGCGACGCTCACTCGCCGAGCAGCTCCTGAGCGCGCTGCGCAGCGCGGCTCAGGCGGTGTTGCTGGTAGGCGCCCCAGAGGATCATCGCCGGCGGCACGACCACGATGGCGGCGATCAGGGCGTAGGCGATCGTTATCGCCGTGACCAGACCAAACTGCTGGAACGGGGTCAGGCTGGAGAAGACCAGCACACCGAAGCCCAGCGCCGTGGTCAGGGCCGAACCGAGCAGCGCCGAACCGGTCGTGCGCAGCGTCGTCCGCGCCGCCTGCTCTGGATCCTGGCTACGGGCGAACTCCTCCTCGTAGCGGTGGATGATGTGGATCGTGTAGTCCACCCCGATCCCGATCGAGAGCGCCGTGATCAGCGCCGTGATCACGTTGTAGGGGATGTCGGCCAGCGCCATCGTGCCCAGCACGCAAGCCAGCACCATCACGATCGGGACGACCGCCACCACACCCAGCTCGGGCCGTCCCTCGGCCAGCCAGAAGAACACGGTCAGGATGACCAGGGCCGCAATCACGGTGGTCGCGATCGCCTCCGTCTGGCTGTCGGTCATCGCCTCGACCACCTCGAGCTCCGTGATCTCGCCCGAGGTCGCCGTCAGCTGTTCATCCGGTCCGAACCAGAGCGCCTCAATCTCTTCAACCATCCGCCCGCTTCGCTCCTGGTCGCGGGTCAGTCCCTCGAACTGGATCAAGGTCGTGTCGGGTCCGTCCGGGTCGTCGACCAGCAGTTCGCCCGCCGCCTCCGGATCGAGCGCTTCGACCCGGTCGATCAGCGCCTGCATCTGCGCCGGATCGAGTCGGAACCGATCGGCCGCTGCGGCCAGCCCAGCCAGTTCGGGGTCGTAACGCTCGTCGGCCGCGCCGTCGTCCGTCAGCCAGTCCGCCAGCAACGTGCCGAACGAGGACGTGATCCCGCCGACCACGCCCTCGGGACGGCGCAGATCGTCTGCGAAGGCTGCGGAGAAGTCGAGCAGGTTGCGTACGGTGCGGTCGTCGGTCAGCTCCGCTTGGACCAGCACCTGGACGGTGTCCGTCGAACCACTGAAGGCCGCGTCCAATGTCGCGATGTCGCGCTCCGCGTCACCGCCGCGGGGTAGGAAGTCGCGCGAGTCGAACTCGGTGCTGATTCCGGTTGCGGCTACGCCCAGGATGACCGTGATCGCCGCGATCGCGACCAAGAACGGCGCCGGCCTTCGGGCCAGCAGTCCGCCCAGCGCCTCGACCGCGGGGCCGACCCCCGGGATCGCGCCGGAGACCGGCTGCGCCGGAGCCAGCGAGCCGCGCGCCTCGCGCTGCCCGTCGATCAGCGCCCGCGCCGCGGAGTGCAGGGCCAGCATCACGACCAGCCCGGCCGCGACGCCCAGCCCGGCGACCACGCCGAAGTCGGCGTTGGCCGGAATCGGCGAGGAGAGATTGGTCAGGAACGAGACCACCGTCGTCACCGCCGCCAGCGACAGCGGCAGCATCACCGCGCGCAGGCCTGCTCGCGCCGCCCGGGCTGCGCCGTGGCCCGCCGCGCGCGACTCGCGGTACAGCCCAATCGTCTGGATCGCGTAGTCGACTACCAGTCCGATCAGCATCACCGGGACCATCGTCGTCATCGCGTTGGGCGGGCCGATCAGGCCCAGCCCCTCCGGCCCCAGCCAGCCCTGCAGGCCCAGCACCCAGACGATCGTCAGGACCAGGCCCAACAGGGACAGCCCCAGGTCGAGCGGCGAACGTGTGAATGCCAGCAGCAGCGCCGCGATCACCGCGAGCGCGATGATCATGATCAGCGTCATCTGGCTGCCCGTCGCCTCGTCCGACTCCGCCGCCGTCGTCGCGTCCGAGAGCGCGCTGCCCACGAGCGGCCCCGAGGTCGCGACCGCCAGGTCGCGGATGCGTAGTTGCGCCCGCTCCAAGGCCTCGGCGTCGTCCGCCGTCTCGCCGTCCCGGTCGCCGTCCGCGTAGAGCCGCAGGCTCGCCAGCGCGACCGTCGTGCCGTCCGCGTCCGCCCCGACCAGCCGCTCCAGCGGCAGCTCGGCCGCGGCCGCGGCGATCTGTTCCTGCGAGACGGCGCCGAAGTCTTCCGTGCCTAACGCGCGGGACAGAAGCAGGCTCGGCCCGATTGTGCTGCCCGGAACTAGGAAGGGCGCAGCCAACGGATCGCTCGTGGCCGCCGCAAGGACCTCATGCATTTGCGCCAGACCGTCCGGCGTCAACGCCTGACCGCGGAAGATCAGCGTCACCGCCACCTGCTCGTGGGCGCTGCCGAAGAGCCGCTCGATCGTGGCCGAGGCCAGCGTCACTTCGCTGTCCTCAGGCAGGAAGGCTGACTCGTCCGCTTGGTCGGCCAGCTTCGTGATCCCAATGCCCAACACCACCGTCGCGACCAGCAGCCCAGCCAACGTGACAGCCGGTCGCGCCGTGATCAGCCAACTCAAGCCATCCAAGATCCGCGACATCGCTCGCTCCCTCACGGCTCAACGTCACCGGCCATCGCGGGCCGCGACTAGAGCATACTCTGCCGCTGCTCAGCCGCCCGATATCAGGACTGCAGCTCGCGCCGCTCTAGACGCTCGACCGCTTCTCGCAGCTCGCTCAGCTCCTGGACCAGCGCCGCCAGCCGGGCCGGTTCCGGATCCTCGCGCCAAGACAGCTTCGCCGCCAAATTCGCGGTCAGCGCCGCGAACAGCCCGATCCCGCCCAGCATCAGCACGTAGGCCAAGGCCCGCCCCGCCGCCGTGACCGGCACCACGTCGCCGTAGCCGACCGTCGTCACCGTCGCCACCGACCACCACAACGCGTCCGCGAACGAGTCGATCGGCCCGCCCTGCCCGCGCTCCAGCGTCGTCACCGCCGTCGCCGACAGCAGCACCAGCCCCACCGCGTAGGCCGCCAGGTAGTCGACCTGTGCGAAGCGCACCGCGCGCGGGTAGAGGCGCGAACCGAAGCAGACGATGAGGCCGATCCGCACAGGACGAATCGCCGGGCACAACGCGACCAGGAGGTCGAACCAGTGCGCCCGCAGATACCCCGCCCGCTGCGGCGCCAACGCCACCCGAACGCCCAGCTCGGCCGCGAAGACCGCCCAGATCGACAAGTAGATGCCCAGCCCCACGGCCCGCTCAGTGGGGCCCGGCTGCCACAGCCAGGCGCCCGCCAGCAACGGCAGCATCGCCGTCGAGAGCATCGTTAGCGGCAACTCCGTCGCCCGCTCCAGCCGCGCCAATAGCGCCCAACGCTCCGCCGCAGATCCGCGCATGCCCGACCCCGTTCCACCACGCCGGCGACCGCCACGGCCGCCGCCCGTCCCGCCAAGGTAACCCCGAGTCCGGCCTCGTCGATGGGGCCGGCCGGCTGTGGCCCCCTCCTCCGGTTGCGGTGTCGGTCCGGTGCGCCGAACCCAGCTGGAGGCGCTCGCGCCGACCGGTCTGGAGCGGGTGGGCCGCGGTTGCGCGCGCCTCGCCGTTACAGCTCGGCGTCCCCGCCCGGGCTCGACCGGCTGAGGATGCAGACGTCGCGGGCGCAGCGCGGTACGGCACGGGCGCCGTCTCCGCCCTCGGCGCCGATCGCGCCCGCGGTGCCCTTACCCCGCGCGTACGGACTCGCGGTGACTTGTTCCTCGGGGTAGTGGACGGTGCGGACGGGTTCGCCGCTTCGCTCCTTGTATAAGGTGATCGTCTCGGCCGGGAAGCATACGACGTAGGGTGTGCCGGCCTCGTGCAAGGCCTGCTCGATCCGCGCCTGGTTGGTCTCGGCGTCGTAGTTGCGGCTGCCGTCGCCGTCGAACTTGGTGGGCGCGTTGACCACGATCGGGCCGTCCTCGTCCTTGACCTCGTTGACCAGCTCGGGGTCGGGGTCGTGGAACTGCACATCAACGCCCGAAGGGATCTGCTCCTGCGCGCCACTGTGCACGGTGAAGGCGCCGGCGGCGGCGACGTTGATGTTGGTCGCGGTCGGTGTGATCGTGACGACGCTCGAGTCGGCTGGCCGGTGCACGCAGGTGGGGTTGGCGGGCAGCTGCTCCTTTTGGACACAGGTGCTGGCAGTGCGTTCCTCGGGCGGCCCGCTCTGCTGCGCGAGCGTCTGCAACTGCGTGGTCTGTGGCGCGTCCTGGGTTGCTCGCCCCGCTTCAGGCAGTGGGTCGGTGCTTTGGTTTACTGCGCTCTGGTCGCTGGACGCGCCGATCGATGGCTGATGGTTGGCGTCGCCGTCCGCGGATGGCTGTTGGCGTACCTGGAAGCAACTGTCTTGGATGTCAAGGAGAAGGGGAAGACACTTGACCAGACAGGTCTCGCCAGGGCGAGCGATGCTTGACGATCGCGTTGAGGA
>JAPOYM010000094.1 GCA_026706565.1 bacterium | reverse complement strand
TTGACGCCATGTCGCACCGCCTCGAGGTCATGCTGACCAGCCGGCGCCCCGACGGCACATGGACGTGGCGGGCGGCGGGGGCTCGACAGCCGAAGGGGGTCCTCGAGGAGAGCCTGGCGCCGGCCGGGGCATCAGTGGGCGACGTGCTGCGGGTGGAAGCTGATGTCGGCGTGGACGGCATCTCGGTGCGTCAGGTGCTCCCGGCCAAGGCCGAACGGCCGCCGCCGTCCCGTGTCGAGCACCTCGGCAGCGGGCGCTTCACCGAAGGGGTGACAGGCCCCGCCAAGCACACCCGGCAGCGGGCCGAGCCGACCGGGGGTCCCGGCGGGCGCCGGCGGCGGGACGGTGACGGTGGCCGGGCCCGAGAGGGCGGGAGGTCGCAACGAACCCAGAGGCCTCAGAGAGACGGATCCGGTCGGCGCGGCGGTCGCGAGAAGCCCCAGCGCGCTCCCCGGCTGCGTCCCGCCGGCACCCATCGCGACGCCTGGTTGGAAACGCTCTCGCCCGCCGAGCGTCCCCTCGCCGAGCGACTCGTCAACGAGGGGATCCGGGCGGTGCGTCAGGCGCTGCAGGCCGAGAGCCCGCAGAGCGACGGGCAGGAAGCGGGCCGATCCGCTGACGCCGTCGAGGCACGGTTAGCGGTCGTGGAGGAACTGTTCGCGGCCTTCCGTGCAGCGGACTGGCGGGACCGCGCCGAAGCGGCCCGCAAAGTGAGCGATGAGGTGGACCTGCGCGACCTGCGCTCCGTCGTCGCCGGAATCCCCCAGCAGCTCCCTGATGACGAGGCGCGCAGTCTGGCGGAGGAGCTCCGCGGCAAGCTGGCCGCCCGCGTCGACCGTGAGCACTCGGCCTGGATCGCCGATCTGGGTTCGCTGCTCCGCAAAGAACGCCTAGTGACCGCTCTGCGCGTCAGCCAGCGTCCCCCCAAGGCGGGGACACCGTTGCCGGAGAGTCTGGCGCAGAGCCTGGAGCGGGGCGCCCGGTCGCACCTGAACGCGGGCGCCGAGGACGACCTGTGGGTGCGGATGCTGGAAGCGGCGGCGCAATCCCCGATCCGGCTGGTCCTAGTGGCGCAGGAACCGCCGCCCGAGCCCTCCGAGCGGCTGTTGCGGACGGTTCGTCGTTTCGGGGAGCGGCTGCCGGCGCTGCGCGCCCAGTTCGCGGAGCATCTCGAAGCGCCGGTGCCGACCGACGAAACCGCAGAGCCCGCCGAGGTCGAAGAGTCCGACGAGGCCGCCGAAGCTCCCGCGGCGCCGATGCAATCCGACGAAGCCGCAGAGCCCGCCGAGGTCGAAGAGTCCGACGAGGCCGCCGGTGACGCGGAGGCTGCCGAGGCGCCGGTGCAGACCGAAAAGATCGAGGAGCCCGCCGCGGACGAGGAGCCCGCCGAGGCCTCCGAGGCCTCAGGCGAGTCGGTCCAGGACGCCGATGTGGATCAGGAAGTCGCCGAGTCCGGCGGTGAGGTCGAGGTCGCCTAGCTCCCCGAGGGGCACCCAACGCGCCTCAGCGGCGTCATCGCCGGCCTCCGGAGGGTGATCGCTCACCACCGAGACCCAGAAGTCGGCGATCACGTAGTGGTGCTGAGCGCCGATCCGCTCGACCCAGTCGGCGAAGCCGTCGCAGACAACCTCCAGACCGGTCTCCTCCGCCACCTCCCGGACGACGGCCGCGGCGAGTGTCTCCCCCCACTCCACCCGTCCCCCGGGCACCGACCACTGGCCGGCGGCGGGCCCGTGCCCGCGCCGCACCAGCAGCACCGACCCGTCCCGGACGGCGACTGCGCCGACGCACACCTCGGGCCGCATCAGCGCTCGCTCCCCACGACCCGAGCCAGGACAGCACTGGACTCCGGCCCCGGATCAAGTCCGGGGCAGGCTCTGCGCCGGAATGACATGGCTGGTTGCATCAGGACTCGCTGGCGGCCGGCGGAGGGCTCAGCGGGCGGTGGACCTGCAGGGCGCGGGCCGTCATCCCGTACCGCTCGAAGAAGTTCTTCGTGACCCGGTCGCCGGGCAGGGCGACGGCGTCCACGCCCGCGGCGCCGCCGGCGGCTGCCCAGGCCAGCACCTCGTCCATGAGCGCTTCCCCGAGGCCCACTCCCCTGGCCTCGGCCAGCACGTAGAGAGCGTCGACGGCAGCCAGCGACCTCCCGTCCGCCAGGACGACGAGCCGGGCCACGGCGAAACCCACCGAGGCGCCGTCGAGGGCGCCCACCCAGACCCGCGCCGCACCCCCCTCCAGGAGGCGGACGAAGCCGGGGCCCCCGAGCGCCTCGGGATAGCGGATCGCCAGCAACATGGCGCCGCCGCGCCGATCCGCCGCCTCCTGACGTGCGGCGCCCTCCAGAGCCGCCAGAGCGCTGCAGTCGGCGGCAGTGGCGGCGGCGACGGTGACTCTCAGGGGCCCAGCCTGTCGAGTGAAGGACAGATCTCCTCGCCGGAGGGGCAGCGAGGATCCGTCCGGCTGCCGAGTTGGCTCTTGGACACCAGCAGGAAGCAACCCTCGCAGAGCCATTCGTCGTCCCGCCGCGGCGTCACCGAGCCGAGCATCTCCGCCGGCTGGCCCGCTTCGCTCTCGTCTGTCTCGTCATCGTCGGCGGTGTCGTCGCCCGCGGCGATGCGGTCGCGCAGGATGGTGTTGAGGTCGGCCTCGAGGTTGTCCGGGTCGACCTCGTCGTCGAGGTCTGCCTCGCCGGTGTTCGTCCGTTTCGGGTTGACCTCGGGGGCCTCTTCCTCGTCCTCCTCGTCGAGGTCGTCATCGTCGTCGTCGAGAGAGTCCTCATCGTCGTCGAGTTCCTCGTCGAACTCCGGATCGAACTCCCCTTCGGCGTCGTCCTCGAGGTCGAGGTCGAGCCCCGTCAGGTTGTCATCGTCGGACATCGGTCTCTCCGATTGCGGGGGGAGGTGCGGGCCACCTGCGAAGGCGGATCATAGAGGTGCGCGAAGCCGAACGCGGTGACTCTCGAGCCGCGCTCGCGGGGCGGGGAGTCGGGCTAGACGGCGTTGCGGCGGCGTGTGGCGGCGCGGCGTTCGGAGGCGAGCCGCTCCAGTTCGGGCTCGCTGGAGCGGTCGGCGAAACTCATCATCCCCGCGATGGCGCGGTGCCCCGCGGCGGTCTCGATGAGACGGTGCATCTCCTGGGCCACGTGACGGTAGGCCGGGTGGCCCTGCGTGCCGCTGCGCAGCTCGATGAGGTGCATGGCCTCGCGGGCGTTCATCTGCATGACGAACCGGATGCGGTGCGCCAGCGTCACGGCGTAGGCGGCCCCGACGGGGAATCTGGGCGCCAGCGTTTCGTGGAGGTCTGCGCTGCGAGCCATCGTCTCGTCGAAGAGTCCCGCGAGGCCCGCCGCTTCGACTGCCTCGGGCATGCTGTAGCCGTGGGCCACTGAGAGCGGCTGCCATTGGATCGTCAGCATCCGGTGGCGCTGCAGGTCGCGGAAGGCGCCGTAGTCGCACAGCACCTCGAACCGGTAGCACGGCGACTCTAGGGCGCGCCCCGGCTTGTGGCGCCTGTTGCCGCGCTCGCCGGCGTAGGTGCGCAGCACTCTCAGACGATCCTCGGCAGACATGGCCCGCGCGCGGGCGCGCAGCTCCCCCTCCGGGAGGCCCACATGGTCATAGAGAGCGCCGGCCACCACTTTGACCTCGGCCTGAGGGTCGAAGTCCACGAGTTGCACGGCCGGCGCCGCCGAGGTGTCGCCGGCCCCGTCGAAGAGGCTCTCGGCCAGCTCTCCCATGGCTTCCTGCGTCGTGCGCAGGTAGCGGCTCCAGGCCACTCCCCTGTCCTCGATGTCCACGCGTTTGAGGAACGACGGGATGACCTTGCGCAGCTCGGTCAACATCATGTCCGCGTAACTCCGGACTTCGGGCAGGGGGTGCGCCCGCATGCGCAGCAGCAGGTTCTCGTAGCCCTGCCCGCTGCCGTAGATGCCCACGTTGGAGAGCGAGGCTGCCGGCAGCATCCCGCGGACCGCGTCGAACGACTTGGCCCGGACGGCCTGCCGGTGGGCGAAGTCCGAATCGCCGGGCGACTTCGGGAACAGCCGGCGGAAGTGCTCGTTCATGACCGGAAGGGCCGAGCTGTAGGACTCGAACATGCAGTCGAGGTCCGCCACGTAACGCGTCCCGTGCGGCGAGCGCAGGATGTGCGGGTCGCGGTAGTACCGGTAGCGGCCGCCGAGGCGCGCGTCGTAGGCCACGTAGCGCGTGGACTGCTCGAGGTAGGACATGAGCCTGCCCCACTCGAGCACCTTGGTGAGCAGGTTGGAGGACTGCTCGCAGGCGAGGTGTACGCCGCCGAGTTGGGCGACCGAATCGTCGCCGTACTCGAAGAACACTCTGTCGTAGAGGTCCTCGGCGCGCCGCAGGCCGATGGTGGCGTCCACCCCGAGGTCGCCGCTGACGTCGAGCTCGCCGACGAACTCGTCGAGGAACAGGCGCCGCAGGCTCTTGGCCGACCGCGAGTAGCGGGCGAAGAGCGCGCCCTTGACCACCTCGGGGAGGTTCACGAGGGCGAAGGTGGGCTGGTCGAGGTTCGTGAAGTAGCGCCGCAGGATGTCGCCCTCGGCGTCTGTGAAGTTCTCTGCGACGTACATCGGCCGCGGCCGCCGCCTGCTCCCGCCGCCTGTCAGCCCGCCGCGGCGGCGACCGGGCCGCCGGCGAAGTCGGCGGCTGCCGCGGCGCGCACCGACTCGTCGTCCCAGAAGTCGATGGCCACTGCGGCGAGCGTCTTGGCGCCGTCGATCACCCCGCGGTCGCCGCTGGCGCTGCGGGCGTAGGCAGCGAAGGACTCGGTGTGGATGGCCACCTCCGGGGGCGCCACCGCGATCATGGGATGGATCGAGGGCACTATCTGGCTGACGTTGCCCATGTCGGTGCTTCCCATCACGGTGCGTCCCGGAGCAGGGGGCTGCGGGCGGCGGCCGAGGGTCGCCGCATTGGCGCACCAGAGCTCGACGAGCGGCGCGTTGCTTCGCACCTCCGCGAAGCTGTAGTCGGCCCAGTCGAGCTGCAGATCCACGCCCGCGGCCGCGGCTCCGCCGGCCAGGCAGGCACTCAAGCGCTCCTTCAGCGCCTCGAGCTGCGCTCGGGTGGGCGACCGCGCGTACCAGTTGGTCTCGGCGTAGGCGGGGACGATGTTGGGCTTCTGGCCTCCGTCGGTGAAGATGCCGTGCAGCCGCTCATCGGGGGCGATGTGCTGGCGCAGGGCGGCCGCGGCCATGTAGCCCAGCACCGCGCCGTCCAAGGCGTTGCGCCCCGCCTGCGGGGCGGCCGCCGCGTGGGCGGCGCTGCCGGTGTAGCGGGCGCGGAGTTGCTGCACGGCGAGGGTCTGCATAGCCGCGAGCTCCAGTCCGGCGGGGTGCAGCATGATCGCCGCGTCTACTCCGTCGAAGGCGCCCCCGTCGATGAGACGGACCTTGCCGCCGCCGCCCTCCTCGGCCGGCGTGCCCAGGATCAGCAGGCGCCCGCCCAGACCCTCTACGACCTCGGCCGCCGCGAGTCCCGCGCCGAGGCCCGAGGCGGCGATGATGTTGTGCCCGCAGGCGTGTCCGATGCCGGGCAGGGCGTCGTATTCGCACAGGATGGCCACTTGAGGCCCGCTGCTCCCGGCACGGGCCGCGAACGCCGTCTCCAGTCCGTAGGCCTGCCGCTGCACCGCTAGGCCCGCCTCCTCGGCCGCGCCCGCGAGGAGGTCGTGCGCGAAATGCTCCTCGAAGCCCAACTCGGGGTTCTCGTGGATGCGGTGGGAGATGTCGATCAGCTGCTCGGCCCGGGCTTCGACGGCCGCCGCAGCGCGGGCCTTGGCGTCGGCCGCGGTGGGCGAACTCTGGGCCACGGGGCGAATCTACCACCCGCCGTCAGCGGCTCTTCGGATTGCTCGGGGCTTACACGACCACCGCGAGGGCGTCCGCTTCAACCCTGACTGTGAGCGTCCGCGCCTCGCCGGCGGCCACGCCGTCCAGCAGCACCGGGACCGGCCGCTCGAAGGAGGTGCTGAAGCTGGCGAGGCGGCTCGTGGCGATGTCAGGGTGCGGCAGGTGCGTGCCCGACGGCAGTCGCCGCCAGGCGGCGAGCCGCTGACGGAGGCCCAGGTCTGCATCGCTGACGTCGAGCAGGCCGTCGCCGGGGTGGGCGCGTGGCCCCAGGTTCCAGTCCCCCCAGAAGGCGGCGTTCATGACGGCCAGGACGCGCCCGGAGAGCCAGGTGCGCCGGGCGATCAGGTGCGCCACGAACCAGTGGATCCGGCCGTCGAGGAGGACCGAGCCCAAGTCGCAGGCCAAGAGGCGCCCGCCGTCCCGGAGGCGGGCGAGGTCGCCGCTGCCGCCGAGCGTGCGGCAGAGGTCCCCGCCGGCGAGGCCCACCGTCGGCAGAGTCTCGCCTCTCCGGCGCGCCGCTTCGACGAGCCGCCGAGCCTCGGCGTCGCTGGTGACGATCGGGCTGCCGTCGGGCAGCGCCCCGGGGGACCCCCAGCTCTGGCCGCGGCGGATTCCCACGCCTGATCCTCCGGGTAGTCCCGCTCGCGGGGCGCGGCGGCGCCTCAGCCCGCCGCGTCGAGCGCGGAGGCGGCCACCACGCCGCGGAACATCCCCGCCGCGACCTCCCGTGCGGTCGCCGAGGTGGCCGGCTGCGGCGCTGCACGGCCGACCTGGCGCGCCAAGTCGCAGACCAGCTTGACGTTCCGCACGAAGTCGCCCGGGGCGAAGTCGCCCTCGAGTACGCCCCCCAGCGCGGCGCCCGCCGCCCAGGCGTAGGCCGCCGGGGCGAAACCCCCGTCCGGGGGAGGGTTGCGCGCACGACCGAGGCACGCCGTCTCGACCGCGGCGAGCGAGTCGTACAGCTCGCTCAGGCGGGCCCAGCCGCCGCGCAGCGCGGCGGTCGGCCAGCGCGGCTCGCTGGGGAGCTCGCCGCCGCGGCGCTCGTAGGTGCAGCACGCCAGGAGCGCCGCGAACGACGGCGCGTCGATGCCGTCGAAGTGCCCGCCCACTACCGCCTCGGTGATGAGGAGGTCGCGTTCGTGGTAGATGCCGGCGAGGCGCTCGCCGCTGTCAGCGAGCTTCCAGCCGTCGAGGTGGCCGCGCCGGCGCAGGACTTCGGTGAGCTCGTCGAACTCGCCGGCCAGCGTGTCCTTCTTGCTTCTCAGCCTGTGGGTGAGATCCTCCAGGTTGCGCGCCGCGCGCCGGAGCCGCCGCTGCGCCTCGTGGCCGCCCTTGCGGCGGGCCGCGGCGTTGGCCTCGGCCAGCACCCTGCGAGCCTCGGCGATCTGTCGTTCCAGTACGACCACCTCGCGGTCGGACTGGTACTGCGCCAAGGACCGCCCGAGCACGCTCCGCGCCTCTTCCGGCGGCAACCGCCCGATCAGGTTCACCACCATGTTGTAGGTGGGCCCGAAGGCCGAGACGAGGGTGAAGGTCCGGTTGCTCACTAGCCCCGCCACGTCGCCGAACCGCAGGCGGGGGCGCCACAGCACCACGGCGTATCCCTGGTCGTCGATGCCCCGGCGACCCGCGCGCCCGGTGAGCTGCGTGTAGGCCGACGGCGTGAGCAGCTCGTGGCCGTCGCCGGAGAACTTCGTGAGCTTCTCGATCACCACGGTGCGGGCCGGCATGTTGAGACCCAGCGACAGGGTCTCGGTTGCGAAGACCACCTTGATGAGGCCGCGGACGAAGCACGCCTCGATGGCCTCCTTGAAGGGCGCCAGCATGCCGGCGTGGTGCGCGGCGACCCCGTTGGAGAGCTGCGCCAGCCAGGCCTCGTAACCCACGGCGCGTCGGTCGTTGCGACCCAGGGGCGCCGCATAGGGCTCGACGACCTCGGCGATCTGTCGGCGCTCGGCGGGCGTCGTGAGTTCCAGGGACGCCCGGGCCGCCAGCCGGGCGGCGTCGTCGCAGGCCGCCCGGCTGAAGATGAAGTAGATCGCCGGCAGCATGCGGCGACGCGACAGCGCCTCGATGACAGCCTCTCGGTCGGGGGCGCGCCAGCGTCGCCCCCCGGCGCGCCCGCCCCGGCGCGCCCGACGGTCACCGTCGAGGCGCTCCCCCTCGGGGTTGGGGCGACCGCCGACGAGCACCGGCATGAATCGCAGCCTCGCCCGCTCGCCGTCCCCGAAGCACAGCAGGCTGTCGAGGCGCACCGGCCGCTCGGTCTCGGTGACGGCCTGCACGGGGCCCCGCAGTTCGGCGATCCACGAACGGATCTCGGCCACGTTGGAGACGGTGGCCGAGAGGCACACGAACCGCACCGCCGGCGGCGCGTGGATGATGATCTCCTCCCAGACCGGGCCGCGGTAGGGGTCCTGCAGGTAGTGCACCTCGTCTAGGACGACCCAGCCCAGACGGCGCAGGTCGGGCGAGTCGGCGTAGATCATGTTGCGCAGCACCTCGGTGGTCATCACCACCACGGGGGCCTCAGGGTTGATGGCGTTGTCGCCGGTGAGGAGTCCGACCGCCTCGGGGCCGTGCTCGAGGACCAGATCGGTGTACTTCTGGTTGGACAGCGCCTTGATGGGCGCCGTGTAGAAGACCCGCCGCCCCTCGGCGAGCGCGGCGCGCACGGCGTGGAGGGCCGCGACGGTCTTGCCCGCGCCCGTGGGCGCGGCGACGATCACCGAGGCGCCCCCGTCGATCGCGGCGATCGCCTCGCTCTGGAAGCGGTCCAGCTCGAACGGGTAGGCGCTCGGCGGCTCCACGGCTTCGGGCGCGGTCACCGGAGGCCGCCCGCGCCGGGCTCGACCGCGGCAGCCGGGCGGCCCTCTGCGGCCTCCTCGCGCTCCTTGCGTCGCCGCCTCAGCACCCCGAACAGGATCGATATCTCGTAGAACGCGTACATAGGCACCGACAGCGCCAAGAGCGTGAAGGGGTCCCCGGTGGGGGTGATCACCGCGCCGACGACGACGATCCCCACCGCGGCCCACGGGCGGACCCGCCGCAGCGCGGCGGTCGGGACAATGCCTGCGATCTGCCCGAAGATCAGCACGATCGGGAACTCGAAGCCCAAGCCGAAGGCGAGCGCCATCTTCACGACGAACGAGAGGTAGCGGCGCGGCGAGAAGAAACTCACGAGGTCCTCGCCCCCGACGGTCGCTAGGAAGCCGAGGGCGCGCGGGATGCTCCAGAACGCCAACGCCGCGCCGCCGGCGAACAGCAGCGAGGCCGCAACCACGAACGCCAGGGCGAAGAGGCGCTCGCGCCGGTACAGGGCGGGCGTCACGAAGCGCCAGGCCTGCCAGAGCAGGACGGGCATCGCCAGCGCCGCGCCGCCGTAGCCGGCCACGCTGACGCGCACGGCGAACGGCTCGAGGGGGTCGAGAACGAGAAGGCGGCAGCTCCCGGGGGCGTCGAGCCCCTCGGCGTCGGGCGGGACGACCTCGCAGTACGGCGCCGTGAGGAAGTCCAGGATCTGCGGGTAGAGCACCCAGCAGGCGACGAAGCCGCAGGCCAAGGCGATGAGGGAGACGATCAGCCGGCGGCGCAGCTCGGTGAGGTGCTCGATGAGTGTCATGCGCCCCCTCGAAGGCCCCTCGGGGCCGTCGGGGTCGCTCATCGGGCGTCGCTGGTCTCGGGGCGGGGCTCGGCTTCGGGCGAGGGCGCCCCGTCGGTCTCTTCGGCGGGCCCCGCCGAGGCGGGCGCGGCCGTCGCGGCGGGCTCGCTGCGGCCCCGCTCGCGGGCCAGCGCCTCGAGGGGCGCGTCGGCCGCGGCCTGCATCTCCTGCTGGAACTTCGTGACGATGCGCCGGGTCTTCGCCAGGATGCGGCCCATGGCCCGAGCCGTGCCCGGCAGCCGGCTCGGACCGAGGACGACCAAGGCGATCACCAGGATCACCAGGACCTCGCCCGGTCCGACGTTCAGCACGCGGCCAGCCTACCGGTGGGCCGCGATCGGGCCGGTGGAGGGCACACTGGAGCCATGGCCCCGCGGCTCGCAGCCCTCGTGCCGCGTCCCATCGGGTTCGCTCACCGGGGCGGCAAGGCGCACGCCCCGGAGAACTCCCTAGCCGCCTTCGAGGCCGCGTTGGCCTCGGGCGCCACCGGGTTGGAGAGCGACGCCCGCGCCACCGCCGACGGCTCGGTGGTCCTGCACCACGGCAGCCGCCTCCGGCCCTCCCTTCGGAGTCCGCTCCGCCGGCCGCTGCGAGCGGCCCGCCGGGAGGACCTGCCGGCGAGCGTGCTGGCACCGGAGGAGCTCTACGAGTCCTGCGGCGCCGGCTTCGAGTTCTCCGTCGACGTCAAGGACCCCCGGGCGGCGCCGGGCCTCGTGGCCGCAGCCCGCCGTGCCGGGGAGGGGGCGGCGGGGCGTCTCTGGCTCTGCTCGCCGTCGCTCTCGGTCCTCGGGGCGTGGCGGCAACGCTGGAGCGACGTGCGTCTGGTCCACTCGACGCGGCGGCGCCTCATGGAGCACGGCCCCGAGCGCTTGGCGGCGCGCCTAGCCCGAAGCGGCATCGACGCCGTCAACATGCCCCATGGCGACTGGACCGGAGGGACCGTGGTGCTGTTCCACCGGTTCGGGGTGCAGGCCTTCGGATGGGACGCCCAGTACGACCGCACCCTCGGGGACCTGCTCGACGCCGGGATCGACGCGGTCTACAGCGACCATGTGGACCGGATGGTGAGCGCCATCGCCCGCTACTACGACTAGTCGCTGCTCGCGGGGGCGCTCGGGGGCCGGGGCTCAGAAACCGCGCATGTCGCCCAAGGGCCAGAACTGGAACGCCGCGTTGCCGACGAGATCCGCGCGCGGGACGGGGCCGAAGTTGCGGCTGTCGAACGAGACGTCCCGGTTGTCGCCGAGCACGAAGACGTGGCCCTCGGGGACCGTGCAGGCGCCTGCGTCGGCGGCTGCGTCGGGATCGCAGTTGGGGATGGCGGAACGGACGTAGGTGCCGACGCCCGCAGCCAGATAGGGCTCTCTCAGCCACATGTCGCCGATCTTCACGATCCCCTCGTCGAAGTCGACCGTCTCGCCCTCCAGCGCCACAACCCGCTTCACCAGGTCGCCGTCGGGACGGTTGAAGACCACTAGGTCGCCCCGCGACGGGTTGTCGGAGAGCTTGTTGACGAGAATCCGGTCGCCGGGCGCCAGCGTGGGCTCCATGGAGCCGGACTCCACATGGAAGGCGTGAGCGACGAAGGAGCGGATCAGCAGCGACAGCACGACGGCGAGCGCCACCGTCACGACCCACCCGGCCGCGGTGCGCCAAGGGGCGCGGGCCTCCTCGAGGTCCTCGCCGAAGTCCCCGTCGCCTTCGTCGGCCTCCTCGTCGAACAGCTCCACGTCCGCCCGGTCGGACCGGGCGCGCCGGCGCGGCTCGGGCATCGCCCTCGGCGGCCCGGCCGCGAGCAGCGGGTCCGCGCCGCTCGGCGCCCGGGCGGGCCGCCGGCGGCGGCGCGGCGGCGGGGGAACCGCCGCATCGGCGGCGTCCGGGGGGCGGTCCGACGTCACCGGGGCGGACGATTGCACCGGGGCGGACGGCGCGTCGGCCTCGGGCCGGCTGCTGATCACCGGCGGTTCGTCGGGGGGTTCGGCGGCTGACGCCAGCAGCTCGTCCAGCAGGCCCGGGGGCGCCGCCTCCGGCTCCTCGGCGAGGACCGCGGGCGCGGGGGGAGGCGGCGCTTGGGCACCGGGGCCCTCGGCTTGGGGCGCAGCGTCCGGCGCCGGCTCGGGGGCGGGTGGATCGGGTGTGGTCACCGCCGCAGCGTCAGCCGCCGCGGGCATCGGCCGGTCGGTCAGCTGATCGAGGATGTGGTCGACCCAGCCCGGCTCGGTGAGGTCGGGCTCTGACGGTGGTCCGCCTGGGGACTGCTGGGCCATCGGTCACTCACCGTAACCGACGGCGTGGGATGTACTGCGGTTATTCGCCGTAGCGGGCGAGGATCCGCCGGGCCGCCGCGCCGGCGGGATCCGCGGGGATTCCGCTTCCGGCAGTGACCCGCGCGGCCGGGCCGAGTCGCAGCAGCAGGCGCTCCAACCAGGCGACGCCCCCCACCTCCAGTCGGGCCGTGCAGGTGTCGCCGTCCCAGCTCTGCCGGGTCGTCGGGTAGTAGTCGAGCACCCAGTGGGCCGCCGGCGCCAGGGCCAGCTCCACCCACGGGGCGTCGGGGGAAGGCGCCCAGACCACCGCCGGGGGCGGCTCGGGCGGCGGCGTGAACGGCTCGTCGGTCAGCTCGGCCGCCGAGACGCGGTCGATCCGGAAGGTGCGCTCGCCGCGGGCCAGTCGGCAGTAGCCCCGCACGTACCAGGCCCCGTCGTGGGCGAAGGTGCGGTAAGGCTCGATCACCCGCTCGGAGACGGCGTCGCGGTCGTAGCTGTAGTAGCGGACAGAAGTCGCCGTGCGGCTCTCGCAGCCTTCCCTGAGCACCGCCAGGGTCTCGGCGGCGCCGGCGCCGAGGTGTACCTCGAGCGCTTCGGCGGGATTCACCCCCAGCACCCGCGCGAGCTTGCTGAGGCCGCGGGCCAGGGCGCTGTCACCGGTGACGCCGAGCAGGCTCGTGGCCGCCACGAGCAGCGTGACGGCCTGCGGGGGCGTGAGCCGCAGCGGCTTGGCGAAATAGTCGGCGAAGCTGATCTGGACCCAGCTCTCCTCCACCGCGACTTCTATCAGGGCGTCGGGCGTGTACGGCGGGACGCCCACCATGAAGACCACCTGCTGCAGGTCCGGCAGGAGTTCGTCTGCGGGATAGTCGAAGCGTTCGGTGATCTCAGCCAGGTAGGCGCCGCCGCGGCCGGCCACCCAGGGAATGAGCTGCAGGAGCCGCTGCATCCGGTCGGCCGACGTGAGGGCGCGCTGTGCGCCTCCGGCGTCTGCGGCGGGCCGCGGGGCGTCCCCGACGGTCCGCTCGCAGGGGCCGGGGCCCTCGATGGGCGCCGCCGCGCCGCCGGCGGCGCAGGCGCGGAGCCGCCGGAGGAGCTCGGCCCGCAGCTCCGGCGGGCCGAGGAGCTCGGCGTGTTCCAGCAGGCCGAGCACGAAGTCCACGAGCGCGCCGGGGTTGGCGACGGACACCTCCAAGCAGACCGAGCGGTCCGGACGCCGCTCGTGGCGCAGACCCCCGGCGGTCTGCGCCAGCGCCCAGTCGGCCACCTCGGCGTCCACCGTGAGCTGCGCCACCCCCGTGCCGTCGCCGATCTCCCAGGGGGGCCGCTCCAGGTCGTCGGCGGGGGCGCCCGCCGGCTCGAAGGTCCCCGGCGGCCCGACCGTGAGGTCCCCGATGCGGTCGAGGCGGAAGTGCCGCCAGGCGCCGCGGTCGCGGTCCCAGCCCCCCAGGTACCAGTGGCCGCGGGCGAAGTGGAGGCGGGCCGGCTCGACGCTGCGCCGCTCGCCGCGGTGGCCGAAGCTGACGGCGCTGCGCTCGGAGACAGCGCGGTAGAGCACCGCTAAGTTCTGATCGAAGGGGATCACCGCGAGTTCGGGCCCTTCGTCGCCGGCCGGGCTCACCCCGCCCAGCGCCCAGAACGCGGTCTCGGGCGACACGCCCTCGAGGCGCACCGCGCGCGCCGCCAGATGCAGGGCGGCGCGCTCGTCGGCCTCGAGCCCGGGATCGTCCAGGTAGTAGTCTCGGGGACGGATCCGGTAGCCCTCGACGGGCGGGTCGGTGCCGGGCACCGCGCCGACAGTCAGGGGGATCCCCATCTGGCGCAGTTCGCTCTTGTCGCGCTCGAAGGTCCGCCGGAACGCCTCCTTGCCGGCGGCATAGCCGGCCACCTTGGCGCGGATCTCCGCGGCAGGCAGCAGCCGCTCGGTCGCCAGCAGCGCGGCGGTGAGGTTCAGGAGCCTCTCCAGCTTGGCGCTCGCCGGGGTCGTCACCGCTGCTGCTCCCCGCGGCCGCTCACAGTGAGGCGATCAGCTTCTCGACCCGATCATCGTGGGAGCGGAACGGGTCCTTGCACAGCACGGTGCGCTGCGCCTGGTCGTTCAGCTTCAGATGCACCCAGTCCACGGTGTAGTCCCGCTTGCGCTCCTTGGCGCGCCGCACGAACTCGCCGCGCAGCCGGGCGCGGGTGGTCTGGGGCGGCCGGTGCATCGCCTCGGCCACGTCGGACTCCAGGCAGATCGACTCGACCATGTCCCGCTGCTGCATCTTGTGGAACAGCCCCCGCTCGCGGCTCACGTCGTGGTACTTGAGGTCGAGCAGCGCCAGCCGCGGATCCTCCCAGGCGGTCCCGTGGCGCCGGCGGTAGGCGTCGATCAGCCGGTACTTGATTACCCAGTCGCACTCCCGGTCGAGGCTGAGCGGGTCCTGCTCGATCCGCTCCAGGCAGTGGCCCCACATCTGCAGGGCGCGCTTCTGCTCGACGCCCAGGTCGAACCCCGTCGAGAAGTCCTGCGCCCTCTCGAAGTACTCGCGCTGGATGTCCAAGGCGCTGAGCAGCCGCCCGTTGGCTAGCCGCACGCGTCGCCGGCAGGTGAGGTCGTGGCTGATCTCCCGGATGGCTCGGATGGGGTTCTCGAGGGTCATGTCCCGCAGCACCACCGACGGCTCCTCCAGCATCTGCAGCAGGATGCTGCAGGCGCCGACCTTCAGGAAGGTGGCGTACTCGCTCATGTTGGAGTCCCCCACGATGACGTGCAGCCGGCGGAACAGCTCCGCGTTGGCGTGCGGCTCGTCGCGGGTGTTGATGATCGGGCGCGAGCGCGTCGTGGCGCTCGAGACCCCCTCCCAGATGTGCTCCGCCCGCTGGCTGATGCAGTACTTGGCGCCGCGGGGCGTCAGCAGGATCTTCCCTGCGCCGGCGTAGATCTGCCGGGTAACCAGGAAGGGGATGAGCACTTCGCTGTACTCGGCCAGGTCCTCGCGCCGCGTGGTGAGGTAGTTCTCGTGGCACCCGTAGGAGTTGCCCGCCGAGTCGGTGTTGTTCTTGAAGAGGTAGATCTCCCCGCGCATGCCGTCGGCATTGAGACGCTCCTGGGCGTAGGCGACCTGCTGGTCCAGCACCAGCTCGCCGGCGCGGTCGTGGGCGACGAGGTCCTCGAGGCGGTCGCACTCCGGTGTGGCGTACTCGGGGTGCGAGCCGACGTCCAAGTAGAGCCTGGCGCCGTTGGACAGGAAGACGTTGCTGCTGCGACCCCACGACACGACCCGGCGGAACAGGTAGCGCGCTACTTCGTCGGGGCTGAGGCGGCGCTGGCTGCCCAAGGCGAAGGTGACGCCGTACTCGTTCTCGATGCCGTAGATGCGCCGCTGCACCGGGCGACCTCTAGCCGGGGGGCCCGGCCTCGGGCCGGTCCGACGGCGGGCGTCCGGGCGCAGGCAGCAGGGCGTCTATCTCGGCTAGGTCGAGGCGGCGGAAGCAGCGCCGGCCCAGCGTGCGGTCCAAGGCGGCCACTTCGAGGTCGTCGGCGCGCACGGTCCTGTCGGCGCCGGCGAGTGCCTCCGCGGCCACCCGCAGCGCCGCCGCCGCCTCCAGCTCCGGCTCGTAGAGGCCCGCCAATCGCTCGGAGATGGCGTCGGCCTCGCCGCCGAGCACCGAGCAGCGGTGCTCGTCGTTGACGGTCCCGTCGTAGAGGATGTGGAAGAGCTGGTCGCCCCCCGGCTCGGCGCCGATCTCCGCGACGAGTATCTCCACCTCCATGGGCTTCATCTCGTGGGTGAAGATGTGCCCGAGGATCTGCGCGTACTGGTTGGCGAGGCTGCGGGCGTCCACATCCTGGCGGCTGTAGGCGTAGCCCTTGAGGTCGGCGTGGCGGACGCCGGCGATGCGCAGCTGGTCGAATTCGTTGTACTTGCCCACCCCGGCGAAGGCGATGCGGTCGTAGATCTCGCTGATCTTGCGCAGAGTGTTCGAGACGTTCTCCGCGCACAGCAGGATGCCGTCGCGGTAGGTCAGCGCCACGAGGCTCTTGCCGCGGGCGATCCCCTTGCGCGCGTAGTCGGCGCGGTCCTTCATGATCTGCTCGGGCGCCACATAGAAGGGCATGTTCATGGTCGGTCCCCGTTCCGGCCCCGGTGGGCGCCTGTGGCCGCGGCTTCGGCCTCAGCCGCCGCCGGCGCCCGGCCCGTCCGGCGCTTCGAGTGAGGCGAGCAGCGAGCGGAACCGCCCCTCGACGTCGCTGTCCTCGAGGCGGCGGTAGCCGTCGGAGTCGATGTTCACGACGACCGGGAAGATGCCCCGCACCAGGTCGGGGCCGCCGGTGGCGGCGTCCTCGTCGGCCGCCTCGAAGAGCGCTGAGATGGCGAGGTCGGCGGCCGCCGCCGCTTCCAAGTCCCCCCGGAAGCCGAGCTTCACGACCGTGCCGGCGTGCAGGCTGCCGGACCCGGCGGCGGCGTAGTCCTGCTCCTCGTACCGCCCGCCGGTCACGTCGTACTGGAACAGCCGGCCGCGGCGGCGACCCTGGTCCCAGCCGGCGAAGAGCGGGACGACGACGAGCCCCTGCAGGGCCGAGGCGAGATTGGCCCGCACCATCTGGCTGAGCTGGTTGGCTTGGCCGTCGAGGCTGAGCGGTCGCCCCTCGACCTTCTCGTAGTGCTCGAGCTGCAGTTGGAAGAGCCGGACCATCTCCATCGACGGCCCGGCCGCACCGGCGATGGCCACCGCCGCGTAGCGACCCGCCGGGAAGACCTTCTCGATGGTGCGGTGGCTGATGAAGTTGCCGGCCGTCGCCCGCCGGTCGCCCGCCATGACGACCCCGTCGCGGTGGCGCAGGGCCACGACGGTCGTGGCCACGGAGACGCCGGGCAGCTCGCTCTGCCCCCAGGAGGCGACGGCGGCGGAGTCCCCGCGGGCGAGCAGGCCGGTGAAACTCGGGCCGGGATCCTCGCCGATGCCGAACAGGGGAACAGTCCGCAGCGGCGGGAGGTCCATGTCGGCAGACTACTCGCCGCCGCGCCGCGATCGTGCCGGCGGGCTGCGGCGCGGGACGCTGCCGAGGCGCTACTGCCCGCCCTTTTGGATGTAGGAGTTCACGAACTCCTCGGCGTTGGTCTCGAGCACCTCGTCGATCTCGTCGAGGAGGTCGTCGAGTTCCGCCTTCAGACGGTCACCGGTGGGGCTGGCGGCCCGCGTCTCCTCCTCCTGGACCGATTCGGCGCTCGGCCGGGACGACTTCTGGATCCGCTCTCGTTCAGCCATGGTTCTCGCGCTCACCCATCACTGCTGCAGCCTCCCGATGAGGTCGGCCGGGGTCTGACACTCGTCGAACAAGCTAGCCACATGTTGCCGGGTTCCGCGGGCAGGTTCCATCATGGGGACCCGGCGCAGAGTCTCGCCGCCGAGGTCGAAGACCACCGAGTCCCAGTTGGCGGCGACGACGTGGGAGGCGAACTGCTGCAGGCAGCGGCCGCGGAAGTAGGCCCTGGTGTCCGGCGGGGGGTTCTCGGTGGCCCACCGGACCTCCTCGGCGTCCACGAGTCGCTCCAGTGCGAGGCGGTCCGCCACCGATCGCTCCGGGCGCAGGTCGTGATACTGCAGATCCAGGGCCTGCAGGCGGGAATCGCTCCAGTCGCAGCCGTTGCGGGAGCGGTAGGCGTCCAGCAGGCGGTACTTGGCCACCCAGTCGACGGTCGTCGCAGGGCTGAGCGGATCGGTCTCCAGTTGCGTGAGCACCGTTTCCCAGCGCGCCAGCACCTCGTCGGCGACCGCGCCGCCCACCGCCTCGGTGCCGACGTCGTGGCAGTACTTGGCGCAGCGCTCGAGGAGTTCCCACTGCACGTCCAGGGCGGTGGCACTGGTGCCGTCGGCGAGCCGGAACGGCTGCCGCAGGCTCAGGTCGCAGCTGACGGCCCTGATCGCCTGCACCGGCGCGGCCAGGCACAGGTCATCGGGGAAGAGATCGTGCTCCACGAGGGCCAGCACCAGGGCGGTGGTGCCGACCTTCAGGAAGGTGGCCACCTCGGCGAGGTTGGCGTCGCCCACGATGACGTGCAGCCGCCGGTAGTGCCGGGCATCGGCGTGAGGCTCGTCACGGGTGTTCACGATCGGCCGCTTCAGGGTCGTCTCCAGCCCGACCTCCTCCTCGAAGAAGTCGGCCCGCTGGCTGAGTTGGAATGGGACCGAGAAGCGCTCCACTCCCGCCGCCTCGGTCCCCACCTTCCCGGCCCCGCAGAAGATCTGCCGGGTCACGAAGTGCGGTGTGGCCCCAACCACGATGCGCCCGAAGGGCGTGGCGCGATCCATGAGGTAGTTCTCGTGGCAG
The DNA here is from genome assembly GCA_026706565.1 of bacterium. GTDB lineage: Bacteria > Actinomycetota > Acidimicrobiia > Acidimicrobiales > CATQHL01 > VXNF01. Next base: position 19,904 of record JAPOYM010000094.1, on the reverse strand, counting down.
CCGTAGGAGTTGCCCTTGCCGTCGGAGTTGTTCTTGTAGACGACGAGTTCCTGGCCCTCCGGCAGCAGTGCCCGTGCCGCCTCCATGGAGCGCCGGGCGATGACGTCCGCCGCCCGGTCCCACACAACGGCGCTGCGCGCATCGGCGCACTCCGGCCCGGAGATCTCGGGGTGGGCGTGATCCACGTAGTAGCGCGAGCCGTTGGTCAGCACGGCGTTGACGAGGTGCGTCTCGGGCTCGTAACCGATGTCGCCCCCGCCGACGCCGCGGGCGTCGCGCCCCGGCATCTCGTCCTCGAAGTCCCACTCCACGCGTGCGATCGGCGAGCCGGGCGCGTGCTGTAGGCCGGACAGGTAGGCGTTGATCAGCAGCGAGGAGGCCGTGATCGGGTTGGACTCCTCGGCGCCGCGATGTGTGATCCCGTACTCGGTCTCGAGCCCGCAGATCTTGGGGACGACCACGTTCGGCGAGGTCCGCGTTGTTACAGGTACTGGCCGGTGGCAACCCGCTCGATGGAGCGGCCGCCGGTGTTGGTGTCGTCGCGGTGCACGAGGGTGCGGACGAAGGTGATCCGCTCGCCCTTCTTGCCGGCGATCTTGGCCCAGTCGTCGGGATTGGTGGTGTTGGGAAGGTCCTCGTGCTCGGCGTGCTCCTGGCCGACCGAGTGCAGCAGGTCCTCGAGGGTGATGCCACCGGGACCGCCGGCGATGACGCGCTTGATGGCCAGCTTCTTGGCCCGCCGCACGATGTTCTCGATCATGGCCCCGGAGGCGAAGTCGCGGAAGTACATCGTCTCCTTGTCGCCGTTCTGGTAGGTGACCTCGAGAAACTCGTTGCGCTCCTCGGTGCTGTACATCTCGGCGACCGTCTGCTCGATCATGCCGCGCACCGCCTTGTCCCTCTCGCCGCCGCCGATGATCTCCACGGCGCTGTGGGCGATCGGCAGCTCCACGGTGAGATAGCGGGAGTAGATCGCCGCGGCCGCCTCGGCGTCGGGCCGCTCGATCTTGATCTTCACGTCGAGGCGTCCTGGGCGCAGGATCGCCGGATCGATCAGGTCCTCCCGGTTGGAGGCGCCGATCACGATGACGTTCCGCAGTGCCTCTACCCCGTCGATCTCGGCGAGCAACTGCGGCACGACGGTGGATTCCATGTCCGAACTGATGCCGCTGCCGCGCATGCGGAACAGCGACTCCATCTCGTCGAAGAACACGATGACCGGCCAGCCCTCTGCCGATCGGTCCCGGGCCTGCTGGAAGACCCTGCGGATTTGCCGCTCCGTCTCGCCGACGTACTTGTTGAGCAGCTCCGGTCCCTTGATGTTCAGGAAGTAGCTCCGCGCCTTCTCGTTGCCGGTGGCGGCGGCCACCTTGGTGGCGAGCGAGTTGGCGACCGCCTTGGCGATGAGGGTCTTGCCGCAGCCGGGCGGTCCGTAGAGCAGGATGCCCTTCGGGGCCGGCAGGCGGTGCTCGGCGAACAGATCCGCATGCAGGAAGGGCAGTTCCACGGCGTCGGTGATCTTCTCGATCTGCGCGTCGAGCCCCCCGACGTCGTCGTAGGTGACCTCGGGCACCTCCTCGAGCACCAGGTCCTCCACCTCCGAGCGCACGAGGCGTTCGGTGAGGAGGCCGGAGCGGGTGTCCATGAGCATCGGGTCGCCGACGCGGAGCGGGACACCGGCCAGGTGCTCGGCCAGATCCACGACCCGCTCCTCGTCGGCGCGGCAGCTCACCACCGCCCGGCGCCCGCCCTCCAGCAGTTCGGTCAGGGTGACCACCTCGCCGGTGCCGTCGGCGGAGCGGGCCAGCACCACGCTGAGGGAATCGTTCAGCGCAACCTCTTGGCCGCGTTCCAGGGTGCCTTCCACCTCGGGATGGATCGCCACGCGCATCTTCCGCCCGGAGGAGAGGACGTCGGCGGTGCCGTCGTCGTTGAGCCGGAGGACGGTGCCGTAGGCGTTGGGGGTCTGAGTGAGCTTCTCGACCTCCTCCCGCAGGGCGCTGATGTGCTCGCGCGCCTCGCGCAGGGTGTGGGTGAGCTTCTCGTTCTGCGAGACCGCCTGGGCCAGCTGCCCCTTGGTCTCCAGCAGCCGCTCCTCGAGCGTGCGGATGCGCTGGGGGGTGTCCTGCAGGCGGCGGCGCAGCGCCTCGATCTCCTGGCGCAGCAGCTTGAGCTGCACGGCCTGATCCTTGGGGACCTCGTCGATGGTTCTCACCTCCCTCCGGGGATCGTCGGATGCGACCCTACACGCGGCGCCATGGATTCAGGTGACTACACTCGCCCCGGCTGCGGTGCGCTCGCGGCGAAGCCGGTTGCGGCGTCCGGGCCCGGTCCGTGCGGGGCGTGCCCGGGCCGGCGCTATACTGATCGCGGCGGTGATTCACCGATCAGGCACGCACCATCCACTCAATCGGGGAGCGGCAAGATGAAGGTCTGGATCGACCAGGATCTGTGCACGGGCGACGGTCTCTGCGAGGAGATCGCGCCGGACGTGTTCACGCTGCTCGACGACGGCTTGGCCTACGTGCGCGAGGGGGACACGATCTTCAGCGACCCGGGAGGCCCCTCTGGCCTAGCTGTAGTGCCGGCGGGCCAGGAAGAGGCGACCATCGAGTCCGCCGAAGAGTGCCCCGGAGAGTGCATCTTCATCGAGATCGACGCCTGAGCCGGCCTCACGGCTAGCCGGGACTGAGGCTCACCCAGCCGACGACGCGGTCGAGGCCCTCGGGCGGAGGCGGCAGCCGCTGGAGGCTCCAGCGCACCAGCACCGAGCCCTCGGCCTGCTCGGCCAGCCAGCCAGGAGTGGTGGCGGCCATCGGCACGAGCAGCCAGACCACTGCGCCCACCGCCGCCGCGGCCACGAGGCATCCCGCCAACCGGTCCGCCTTGCGCACCGACTCCGGGAGAGCGACTTGCAGCGTCCGCCCGAGAGCCGAGCCGACGAGGCGCCCGGCGAGGGCCCCGGTGACGAGCACCCCCGCGCTCACCCCCAGCGGATAGGCCAAGGGGTGCCACTGCTCGACAGGCTCGGCGATCTGATCGAGGACCCACGGCAGCAGCTCCACCGCAACGAACAGACCCGGCGCCACGCCCAGCCAGGCCAGCCCCGGCCGCAGCAGCCCGGTCCAGAGCCCCCGCAGCGCTCCCAGCAGCAGCAGGCCCACGATCCCCAGGTCCAAGAGGTTCACGGCGCCCGTCTCCCGCTCCTAGGACGGCAGGCGCCGGGCGTGGGTCACGAAACCGGTGTGGGCCACCATGCGGTGCTCGGGTCTCACGGCCTCGCCGACGATGTGCCAACCCCGCTGCAGGACCTCGACGGTGGCGGCTAGGGCCCACTGCCCCGGCGCCAGAGCCTCCCGAAGGCGGGCCGCCTGCGTCACGCTGGGGGTGTAGGCGACGAGAATGCCCCCCGGCGCCAGCGAAGCGGCCGCGTGGGGGACCACCCGCCAGGGCTCGGGCAGATCGAGGGCCACCCGGTCGAGGTCCTCCAGATCGAGGGCCTCGTAGCAGTCTCGCTCCTCGACGCGGTAGCGCGCCGCCGCCTCGGCGCCGAGGAACTCCCGCACGTTCTTGCGAGCCCTGCGGGCGAAGTCGCCGCGGATCTCATAGCCGACCACCTCGGCGCCGGCGCGCAGCAGTGCTATCGACAGCGCTCCCGAACCCACCCCGGACTCGAGGACGCGGACCCCGGGGGCGATGTCGGCCAACAGCAGGATGGGGCCGAGATCCTTCGGATAGATGACCTGCGCGCCGCGCTTCATCTTCACGATGTAGTCCGACAGCGTCGGGCGGAAGGCCCGGAACCTGCCCCCGCCCGCCGAGCGCACCTCGCTGCCCTCGGGACGGCCCAGCAGATCGTCCCACGCCACGAGGCCCCCATGGGAGTGGAAGAACCCGCCGGGCTCGAGTCGGCGCAGGTAGGTCCGATCCTTGCGGTCGACGAGCAGCACCAGCTCGCCGGCGGCGAACACCCCGCCGCCGCGGCCGCCCGCCGGAGAGGTGCGCGCTCCCTCCTCGCTCACGCGCCCTGCCGGGGCCCCCGGCGCGGCCCGTGGGTGACGACGAGACGCTCGCCGGGCCGCAGGCGCGAGACGCTCTGCACCCCGGGGGTGGCCGGCCGCAGGGCGCGCCGCAGCCCCCGCAGGCCCCAAGCCACCAGAGCCGCCAACAGCCAGCCCGTGCTCGTGCCGAACAGGCCGCGGGCGATGCCGCGTCGGCGGGCGAGCGCCAAGAGCGGTCCGAGGGCGCCCACGGCTCCGGCCTCAGTAGCGCCGCAGCTCTACGAAGGTCCGCGACAGGCGACCGCGGCGGCGGCCCAAGAAGTAGGACGCCACCACGAGGAGCGCCGCAGAGAGCACGCTCGCCCGCCAGGCGGTTCGGCGTGCGGGCGCGCTGGCGGCGTTCAGGGCGTCGGCCGCCTCCCTCAGTTTGGCCTCGAGGTCGTCGCGGGTGATCCCTTCGGTCTCGCTGCTCACGCGGAGGACTCCGGTGTGCGGCGGCGCGCCCGAGCAGCCGACCTTGCGAGCAGGAAGACAGCCAGGACCCCCGCCAGAACGATGGCGTAGGGACTCCAACTCCAGCTTCCGGCGAGGCGGTCGCCCGTCTCGGTCTGCAGGGCCCGCAGTCCGGCCAACGCCAGTAGCACCAATCCTGTGCTCACGAAGACGCCGCCGGCGAGCCCGAACGCCAGCCAGAGGGCCAACCGCTTGAGCGGTTCGACAGCTTCTTGGCGGACGTACGCGAGGACCACCTCGCGGAGTTCGCCCAGCACCGCGGCCGGGTCGTCGGCTGGCGCCGGTCCCGCTGGATCCCCGCCGGGCGCCTGCGGGCCGGCCGCGGACTCCGCCGAGTGCGGAGTCTCCTCGCCCGCCGCCGCAACCATGTTCCCAAGCCTACCGCCGGCCCCGTTCGGCCTCGGCCCCCGCACCGGGGGAGGCTATCCCCCCTCCTCCACCGCGCTCGGGGCGCTGGGGGCGCCCGCGGGATCAGGGTGGGCTACCAGGATCTCTAGAAGCTGCTGGAAGAAGGCGTCGGCGGTGGTGGCAGCGAGGTCGTCGCCGTTGAGGATCGCCGCGAAGGTCAGCGGCCTGCCGTCGCTGCCCGCGGCGAATCCGGCCAGGGCGGCGACGCCGGGGAGCGATCCGGTCTTGGCCCTCACCCGGCCCGCGGCGGTCGAATCCACGAAGCGGTTGCGCAGCGTCCCCGACTCGCCGGCGACCGGGAGGTACGAGGCCAGCAGGCCGTCGGCGCCGCCGATCTCGAGTATGTCCGCAGCCTGCCGGCAGCTCAGTTCGTTCTCGGGGCTGAGGCCCGAGCCGTCGGCTGGAGGGAAGACCAGAATGGGTCGGCCCGCTTCCTCCGCCAGCAGATCCAGGACCGCCAGAGCGCCGTCGAGAGTGCTGCCGGTGCCCGACCATGCCAGGCCGATCTCCTTCAGCAGCAGTTCCGCGGTGGTGTTGTCGCTCTCAGCCAGCATGAAGCGCAGATACTCCCTCAGCGGCGCCGACTCGATCGCGGCGAGCGTCGCGTACTCGCTGAAGTCCCGGTCCCGCGCCGAGACGCCGGGCCTCTCGGGGATCGTCACCGCACGGGCTTCGAGCATGTCGTCGAAGAGCGCTGCGGTGCGCAGGGAGGGCGCCGGTTCGGGGAGCAGTCCCGCTGTTGCGGCGATGCCCTCGGGGGTCTGGTAGCCCTGGTTCAGCGCCACGGCGTTGAGGGTCCCGGTCGCTCCGTTCGCCACCCACGCCTCCGGCCAGGAGGCCACGGCGCCGGCGTCGTCGTAGCGGTCCTCCACGGCGATGACGCCGCCGGAGACACGGGTCAGGCCCATGCTCACGAGATCCGCGGCCAGCTCGTCCAGCGGCGTGGCCACGGCGCCCCGGGGGGCCAGCAGGGCGGCATAGTCGGTGGTGGCCAGGAGCGGGTCGCCGCCTCCCACCAGGTAGAGGTCGTTGCCCAGCACGCCGTTCTCCGGCACTGCCTCGGCGATGGCCGAGGTGCGGTAGACGTGGTCCGGGCCGAGGGCCGACAACCCGGCCTGCGCTGTGGCCAGCTTCTGCAGCGACGCCGGCGTCAGGGACGCCTCGGCGTCCTTCGCGAACAGCTCCTCGCCTGCTTGACGCACGAGGATGCAGCTCCGGGGCGGGGAGTGGACCGCGAGCGCGGTCAGGTCGCGCTCGAGTGTCGCCTCCAGCGGCGCCGCCGTGGGCGGCGGGGTGCTGGCAGCGACGGCGGGCAACCGCCGCGCCGACAGCACGGGGACCTCTGCGGCGGCTACCCCCCGAGGTTCGGCCGGCGGCGGATCCTCAGCCAGCCTGTTGGACACCAGCAGCGTCGTGACGGCCACTGCCAACAGGACGACCGGAGCGAAGACGCGGAGCATGCCGTCCAAACTTTAGGCCCCGTGGGGCCCCGACCGGCGCAGGGGCCGCCCGCCTGCAAGAACCCCCGATCGCATCGGACAGGCGGTACGGTCAGAGCGTGCAGATCGTCGCGGCTGTCTTCATCGAGGAGATCGACGTCCGGCAGGTGCCCGGGCCCTCCACCCGCATCGATCTGACCGGTGTGCATTTCTCAGCGGTCGCGCCCGAGAGCCTCCCGTCGGTGTGGGCGCCGCACCTCGTCGTGATCGTCCGCTGCCCTGCCGGCGGCGACGGCAGCGGCGTCCTCGAAGTGGTCTACAGGCGCGACGGCGCCCAGATCGCCCGCAACGTGCAGTTCCTGCAAGTGGAGCCCGGGAAGTTCAGCTTCCGCCTCGTGCGCGCCGAGATGGAGTTCGAGGACTACGGCACGGTGGAGGCGCATTGCCGCCTCGGGGACGGGGAGACCACGGTCGTCCCGTACACGCTCCTCCCCCCGCCGGGCGCGTGAGCCGCTCCCGGTCGCCGCGGGACCGATGAGTTTCGCCGTCGCCTGCTCGGAGGCGGAATCGGCCGTCGAGGCCGCGGCGGCCGTCGCCGACGACCTCGCCGCGGCATTCGGGGACGACTCCCCCTCCCTCGTCGTGCTCTTCGCCACCGCCGCGCACCTCGGTGCCATGGACGCCCTCGCTGCGGTCATCGCCGAGCGGCTCGCTCCTGGAGTCCTGCTGGGCGCCGGCGCGGTGTCGGTCGTCGCCTCGGGCCGCGAGCTGGAGGAGGTGCCCGCCCTCGTCGCCTGGGGCGCCGGAGAGGCGCACGGCGCTCCGGTGCGATTCGGGCCCGCGCGGGGGCCGGACCACTCGCCGATCGAGGAGCTCCCCCTGCTCGACGAGCGCCCGCGCACGCTGCTGCTGTTGGCGGACCCCTTCAGCTTCCCCGTGGACCGCCTGCTGCGGGAGATCGACGCTAGGCGCCTAGGGGTCCAGACGGTCGGGGGCCTCGCCTCGGCGGCCGCGTCGGCGGGCGGCAACCGCTTGGTGCTCGGAGGCGAAGTGCTTGACGACGGTGCGGTGGGCTTGCTGCTGGAACCCGCAGCGGAGGTCGCCACCGTGGTCTCCCAGGGGTGCCGGCCCATCGGCCGTCCGTACGTGGTGACCCGCGGCGAGCGCAATCTGATCCACGACCTGGGGGGCCAGCCGGTCCTCGAGCGCTTGCAGACGATCGTGGAGGGCCTGAGCGAAGCCGACCGCGGGCTGGTACAGCGCGGCCTGCACGTCGGCATCGTGGTCAACGAGCACAAACTCGAGTTCGACAGGGGCGACTTCCTGGTGCGCGGGGTGCTCGGCATAGAGCGGGAGTCCCGCGGCTTGGCGGTGGGCGACATCGTCGAGACCGGCACCTCGGTGCAGTTCCATGTGCGCGACGCAGCCACGGCGGGCGAGGACCTGCACCGGCTGATGGCAGGCCGGCAGGCCGAGGGGGCTCTCCTGTTCACCTGCAACGGTCGCGGACGGCGGCTGTTCGGGACCGCCGACCACGACGCCTCAGTCGTCTCCGGCGCCATCTCGCCGGCACCGCTGGGGGGCATGTTCTGCGCCGGCGAGATCGGCCCCGTGGGCCGCCGAAGCTACTTGCACGGTTTCACGGCCTCGGTCGCCCTGTTCGGCGGAGGGGCGGACCGATGAACCCAGCGGACAGGCGCGGCGACCCCGCCGGCGCGGGCCTCCCCGGAGACCCCGGCCTCGAGCGGCGCGCCGTCAACGTGATCCGCGGCTTGGCGATGGACGCCCCCCATGCCGCCCGGTCCGGCCATCAGGGCACCGCCATGGCCCTCGCTCCCCTCGCGCACGTGCTGTGGAGCCGGGTCATGACCTACGACCCGACAGCGCCCGAGTGGCCCGACCGGGACCGCTTCGTGCTCAGCGCCGGCCACGCCTCGATCCTCCTCTACACGATGGCCTACCTCTGCGGGTACGGCCTCACCCTCGACGACCTGCGGGCGTTCCGCCAGTGGGGCAGCCGCACGCCCGGCCACCCCGAGGCCGAGGCAGCCATCGGCGCAGAGGTCACCACGGGGCCGCTCGGCCAGGGCTTCGCCAACGCGGTGGGCATGGGCATAGCGGAGCGCTGGCTGCGCACGCGCTACGGCGCCGAGCTCTGCGACCACTACACGTTCGTGGTCTGCAGCGACGGCGACCTCGCCGAGGGCGTCAGCCACGAGGCGGCCTCGCTCGCCGGGCACCTCGGCCTCAGCCGATTGGTCTACGTCTACGACGACAACCGCGTCTCCATCGACGGGTGTACCGACCTGTGGCTCTCAGACGATCCGGCCGGCCGGTTCGCGTCCTACGGATGGCACACCGAGACGCTCGGCGAAGCGGCCGACGACCTCGACTCCCTCGAAGCCGCGCTGCGGCGCGCCGTGGCGGCCGAGGCGCCGTCGCTGCTGATCCTGCGCAGCCACATAGCGCACCCGTCCCCCGACCTCACCGACTCGCCCGCCGCCCACGGCTATGCCTTGAAGGATGCCGAGATCGCCCGCGCCAAGGCCGCCATGGGCCTGCCCGCCGAGAGCTTCTGGGTGCCCGACGACGTGCTGGCCTACTACCGGGAGGCGGGCCGGCGGGGCGCCTCGCGGCGTCAGGACTGGGAGCGGCGCTGGGCCGAGGCGGTGCGCAGAGCGCCCGACCTGCCGCGTGCCTGGGCGGCTCGGGCGCCGGACGGATGGGACGCAGGCGTGGGCCCGTGGCAAGCCGGCGACCCCGTGGCGACCCGCGCCGCCTCCGGCGCGTGCCTCAACGCCGCCGCCTCGGCGGTCGGACACATGCTGGCCGGCGGCGCCGACCTGACCGGCAACACGGGCACCAGACTCGCCGGCGAGGCGCCGCTGAGCCGCGCCGCCGGCGACGCCCGGCAGGTGTTCTACGGGGTCCGCGAGCACGCCATGGGCTCGGTCATGGTGGGCGTCGCCCACCACGGCGGGCTCCTCCCCGTCGGGGGGACCTTCCTGGTCTTCAGCGACTACATGCGACCGGCGGTCCGCCTCGCCGCCCTGTCGGGGGCCCGGGCAGTGTTCTGCTGGTCCCATGACTCGCTCGGGGTGGGCGAGGACGGCCCCACGCACCAGCCCGTCGAGCATCTGGCGAGCCTCCGGGCCATCCCCGACCTGACCGTCATCCGCCCCGCTGACGCCCCCGAGACCGTGGGCGCCTGGCGGGCAGCCCTCGCGGGCGACGGCCCGACCGCCCTCATCCTGACCCGCCAAGCAACGCCCGTGCTCACAGGCTCGGACCCTGACGGCGTGCTCCGCGGCGGGTACGTCCTGAGCGAACCCGCTGGAGCGGAGATCACGCTCGTGGGCTCGGGCAGCGAGGTGGCGCTGTGCGTCGCCGCCGCCGAGCTGCTTCGGGCCGAAGGCATCGCCGCCGCGGTCACCTCCATGCCGAGCTGGGAGCTGTTCGCCGCCCAGAGCGCTGCCTACCGGGAGTCAGCCGTCCCTGCGGCCCGGCCGTCCCTGGCTGTGGAGGCCGGGGTGTCCCAGGGCTGGGAGCGCTGGGTGGACCGAGCCCTCGGCGTCGAACGGTTCGGCGCATCGGCGCCGGGAGCGGTCGTGATGGCAGAGTTGGGAATGAACCCCCGACGAGTGGTCTCCGCCGCCAAGGAACTGCTGAACGGCGCCCGCCGGGCGGCCCGAACCGCCCCAGCCGAGGCGCCGGAGCGAAGGGAGCACCCATGACCCGACTGCTCGAACTGCACCGGCTGGGCCGCCAGAGCCCCTGGCTGGACAACCTCAGGCGCAGCTGGATCACCGGCGGCGAGCTGGCCCGCTGGGTGGAGCGCGGCTGCCGCGGCGTCACCTCCAACCCCACGATCTTCCAGAAGGCCATGACGTCCGGCGACGCCTACGACGCCGAGCTGGCGGAGCTGACCGCCGGCGGCGCAGGCGCCGAGGAGAGCTACTGGCATCTGGTCACCAGCGACATCAGCGCCGCCCTGGGCATCCTGCGCCCCGTCTACGACACCAGCGACGCCCTCGACGGCTACGTCTCGGTGGAGGTGGCGCCGGAGCTGGCGCACGACGCGGCGGCGACGGTGGACGCGGCGCGGCGCCTGCACGACCGGATCGATGCGCCGAACCTCTACGTGAAGGTTCCCGCCACCGCCGCGGGAGTCGATGCCCTGGAGGCGCTGACGGCGGCGGGCTACAGCATCAACGTGACCCTCATCTTCTCCCTGCAGCGCTACGAGGCCGTCATCGAGGCCTACCTGTCGGGTCTGGAGTCCCGCCCCGGCGATCTGAGCGGCATCTCGGGGGTCGCCTCGTTCTTCGTGAGCCGCGTCGACACCGAGGTCGACCGCCGCCTGGCCGCGATCGGCACGCCGCAGGCCGCCGCGCTGGAGGGCCGGATCGCGCTGGCGCAGGCCAAGTTGGCCTACGCCACGTTCCGGCGGTGCTTCTCCGGATCGCGCTGGGAGGCCCTGGCCGCCCGCGGCGCCCGCCTGCAGCGGCCCCTGTGGGCCTCCACCTCCACGAAGAACCCCGCCTACCCGGACACCATGTACGTGGACGACCTCATCGGGCCCGACACGGTGAACACCCTCCCCGAGGCCACTATCGAAGCCTTCGAGGACCACGGCACGGTGGCGCGCACGATAGACGCCGGCGCCAGCGCCGCCGGGGAGGCGCTCGCGGCACTGGCGACCGTCGGCGTGGACCTCGCAGAGGTCGCAGAGGTCCTCGAGGCCGAAGGCGTGGCAGCCTTCGCCAAGTCCTTCGACGAGCTCCTCGACAGCTTGGCGCGGCGCGCCGAGGACCTCACGGGCTGATCGGCCCCGCGGCGGCGGTGTCGTCGGCCCGCAGCGCTGCGACCGCCCGGGCCACCGCCCGCCGGGCTCTGAGCAGGCGCCGCTCGACCGCTAGATGCGCGGCGTCGCCCCCGGCCGCCGCTTCCCGCAGGTGCTCGAAGCCGAGATCGTCCATGTCGGCGGCGATGTCTGACAGTCGCGCCGCCAAGCGCTCGAGGGACTCCTCGATGCCGTCCATGCCCGAAGTCTGCCCTCTGGGCGCTCGGCCGCGGCGGGGGCGCAGCGTGCCGGCCGTCTCGGCGGCCCGCCCCAGAGTCGCGCGACGGTCCCGATAGCCTCGCCTCCGGTGCGCTTCCTCCGCTCATTCCGGCCGGCGGGCCGCCTGCCGCGAGTGCTGGGAGCGGCCGTCGTTGTGGGCGTCTGCGTGGGCCTGCTCGTCGCCGCCTTCGAGCAGGTGGTCGTCGAGGTCATGCTCGAGAGGCTCTTCGAGCTGCCGCTGTGGCAGCAGGCGCTGGCACCGCTCATCGGGCTCTCGGCGGCCGCGCTGCTGCTGGCGGGCCTCGGCGGTCGGGGCACCACGCCGGCCACCTCCGACGAGTACATCAGGGCCTTCCACGAGCGCTCGCCGCGCATGCCGCTGCGCCAGCTCCCCGCCAAGCTCCTAGCCGGCGCCGCCACGATCGGCAGCGGCGGCGCCCTGGGCATGGAGGGTCCGTCGATCTTCGCCGGCGCCTCGGTGTCGTACAACCTCCAGCGGCTGCTCCAGCGCTTCCTGCGCCGCGAGGAGACGCGGATGCTGCTCACCGCCGGCGCCGCGGCCGGCGTCGCGGCCATCTTCCGGGCGCCGGCCACGGGGGTGATCTTCGCCCTCGAAGCCCCCTACCGCGACGACGTCACCCGCCGGGCGCTGCTGCCGTCGCTGGTGGCCTCGGCGGTCAGCTTCCTGGTCTTCGCGGTGGTGCTCGGCGACACCAGTCCGGTCTTCCCGGGGCTCGCCGGCGACATCCGGACCCTGGCGATCGTGGACCTTCTCGGGGGCGCCCTCGTGGGCGTGACCGCTGGTCTGGGCGGGCGCGGCTTCGCGGCGCTGGTGCGCCGGGCCAAGGCCCTGCCGCGGCGCGCGGGCCCCGTGCCCCGCATCCTCGCCGCGGGCGGGCTGCTCTGCGGGCTGGCGTTCGCCACCGACGCCCTCTACGGGGCGCCCCTCAGCCTCGGCCCCGGGGTGCGCTCGGCGGAGTGGGTGCTGGAGGTGCCTCGCAGCGTGTGGCTCATCGTGGCGCTCTTCGGCCTGCGCCTCGTGGCCACCCTGGCCACGATCGCCGCGGGCGGCACGGGAGGCATGTTCATCCCCTTGGCGGTCCAGGGTGTGCTCATGGGCTCGGTCGTGGGCATCCTCGTCGGCCAGCCCGAGACCGGCCTGTACCCCACCCTCGGCCTCGCCGCGTTCCTCGGGGCCGGTTACCGGGCGCCCATCGCGGCGGTGATGTTCGTGGCCGAGTCCAGCCAGGGGTCCTCGTTCGTGGTCCCGGCGTTGGTGGCGGCGGCGGTAGCGCAGCTCGTGGCGGGACGTTCGAGCGTCTCCTCCCACCAGGTGGCCGAGCGACTCGGCCACCTCGAGCAGCGCTTCACGCTTCCGATCACGTCGGTGCTGCGGACCGACGTGATGACGGTCCCGTCCGATGCGACGATCTCAGAACTCATGACCCTGCATGTGCTCGGGCGCCGGGAGCGCGAGGTGGCGGTCGTGGACGGCCACCGCTACGCGGGCATGTGCGGACTCGACCAGATCGGCGACCTGCCTCGCAGCGAATGGGAATCGACCGCCGTCTCGGAGATGGCCGCTACCGACCTCCCCGCCGCACAGCCGTCGTGGACGCTCCGGGACGCCGTGGCGGCGATGGACCGGGCCGATGTCGAGATGCTGGCCGTGGTCACCGCCGACGGCACCTTCGTGGGCCTCGTCCTCGAGGACGACATCCTCAAGCTCGACGAGATCCTCGACGAGACCGGCGGCTGAGGCCCCCTCGGAGCAGGGCCGTCCCCGCGCCCGCCCGGGGTTCAGGCCGACGTCTGGCCGGCCCCGTCGCTCTCGGAACCGTCGCTCGCGGAGCCGCCGCTCTCGGAACCGCCGCTGTGCGCGCACCAGGCGCGGTGGTCATGCCCCGGCAGAGCGGCGCACTCGGGGCACGGCTCCTCGTCGTCCTCGAAGAGTTCGTCGAAGCTGTCGCTGGTCCGCTTCAGCGCACGCGCTTCCTCGTAGCGGCGGTGGCGTCCCTTCTTCACAGGCAGAACTCCGAACTAGACGTGCCGGCCGCGTATGCGGCACCCACTCTTTTCTGCCGCGACCTGCCGCTGCGTGGCGCGGTTGCCGCGGGTCCGCCCAGTTTAGCCGCCGTGCGGGGCGATCTCCGGCAGCTTCGACGGGCCGGCGCTGCGGTGGGACAGGAGGCAGCGGCGCTCGGTGCTCTGGGGGCTGGCGCCTCAGAGCGGGCGGCCCGACCGCTGCTCGAGGCGGAGCCTCCCGCCGGGTTCCAACGCCACCGCCGCCTTGCCGGAGACCAGTTCCTCGACGCGGGCGCCGTACCTCTCGTAACGCCACCCGCCGGCCAGCCGGGCGCCCGGCTGACCCTCCAGGAACGACTCGAGGTCGGCGCGGGTGGCAACGAGGGCCGGATCCATCTCGTCGTCGCGGGCGACCTGCGACAGCCACGCCGACACGAGCGCTGCGACGGGCTGAGTCTGAGACCGGCGGGAACTGCCGGGCACCGGGGGCACCTTGGGCGGGTCGCGCCGGGCCTCGCGGATGGCCTCGAGCAGCTCTTCGCCCGGTGCGCCGGCGACGGCCCGGTGGTCCACGCCGCGGACTTTGCCGAGAGCGGCGCGTGTGCGCGGGGCGGCCTGGGTGACCGCAGCCAGTGCCAGGTCGCTGAGCACATGGCGGGCCGGAATGTCCAGCCTCGCGGCCCTGCGTTCCCGCCACGCCCCCACCGCTGACGCCATCGGTTGGGACCGCCGGGGCAGCCGGCGCAGTTCACGCACCCGCAGCCAGGCGTCCTCGGGGCGGCGCGGCGAGGACTGCTGAACGCGGAGCTTCTCGCACTCCTCTTCGCACCATGCTACCCGGCCGCGGGCCGCCAGGGCAGCTTGCAGCCTGTCGTGGAGCTCCAGCAGGTGCATCACGTCGGCGGCGGCATAGTCGAGCTGCTCGGGTCGCAAGGGTCGCCGGAGCCAGTCGCTCAGGCGGTCGCCTTTGGCCAGCTCCAAAGCGAGGAACCTGTCGAGGAGGCCGCTGAGCGACGGCGACCGCATGCCGCAGAAACCCGCGGCAGTCTGGGTGTCGAACAGGCGGCAAGGCACTCGCCCGACGACATGTCGCAGGATCTCGAGATCCTGGTCGGGGGCGTGCATCACGGCCGTCGCCGGGCTTTCGAGCAGGTCGAGGAGGCCGGCGGGACCGACAGCCAGAGGATCCACGAGGACGACCCGGTTCGCCCAGGCGAGCTGCACCAGGCCCAGGCGGGGGTAGTAGGTCTGCTCGCGGTGGAACTCTGTGTCGAGCGCGTACCGCGGCTCGGCGCAGGCTTCGGCTAGGAGTTCTGCGAGGCGCGCCCCGTCGGAGACCAGTTCGTAGTCGCTCAGCGCCGCGCCCCCGTCGTTCGGTCCGCGCCCCGGCCGGCCCGAGCCCCGCGGCCCACCGAGGCCCCGACGCCCGCGGACTCCTCGGGCGCGCCCCCGCCGGCGCCGCTCACGGCCCGGGCGGCGGCCAGCCCCTCGGGTGTGTCGACGTCGAGGAGCGTGTCGGGCCGGCTCACCTCGACGCCTCGCACCCGCAGCGCCCCGAGCGCCGCAGCGAGGCGGCGTTCACCGCCCGCGAAGAGGTCCTGAAGCACCTCCTGGGACTCCCGGCGCCAGACAGCGTGGGTGGGCAGCGGGCGACCGGCGAGCAGAGCCACGACCACATCGGTGTCATCGGCGGTCTGGCACAGCAGTTCGCGGATCGTGGCGGCGCTGGCGTGCGGCAGGTCGCACGACAGGACCGCGACCTGCTCGGCAGCCGCCGCCCGCAGAGCGGTGAGCACTCCGCCCAGGGGCCCTTCACCGGGCGCGTCGTCGGGGATCGCGGCGAACCCCAGCCGCGACAGCCGCCAGAGGTCCCCCCCGACGCTCAGCACCTCGGCAGCGCCGGCCTCGAGCAGCGCGGCCCGCACTATGCCTGCGAGGGGTCGGCCGCCGTGGGTGACGAAGGCCTTGTCGCGTCCCATCCGCCGGCTCTGGCCGCCGGCGAGCACGGCGCCGCTGAAGGTCATCGGCGCGCCGTCACGACTCGAGGAGGTCGCCGGACCAGTCGGGGTCGAGCTGACGGAGGAACTGCTCGCAACGCTGCGCCTCGGCCTGCTCCCCCAGGGCTGCGGCCGCCGCGGCGAGACCAGCCAGCGCGCGGAGGAACCCCCGGTTCTCGGGGAACCGCCAGCGGACGTACCCCGAGCCCCTCCAGCCGCTCCGGCGCAGCCTGTCGAGGCCCCGGTGGTAGCCCACACGGAAGCAGGCGTACGCCTCGACGGCGTCCCGCGCCTCCTCGCCGAGCCGCGCCCAGCCGTCCAGGAACAGCGGCCAGCGCGCCACGACGTCGGAAATCAGAGCCCGCCGCTGGTCGCCGGACGCCCGGAGGGCCTCCGCGAGGCGGCCGAGCGCCTCGCCGGGTTCGCCGTCGAGCACCGTCTCGGGCACCCCGGAGGCGCTCAGCGCAATGGGTATGTCATTCACCTCTGCTCCTGTTCGGTCGTGGCACCGACGCCGGGCGCATCATCGCGCCGGCTGGGGTGCGCTCCAGAGATCCGAGAGATCCTCGGGCACGCGGAGCAGTCGCAGCACGTCGGTGCTGCGCATCGCCGGGTTGATCCCCGCCAGCACCGCCACGAGGTCCCCGGCGCTGACGTGGCCCCCCGCGACGGCTGCGGCGACTGCGTCGGCCACCCGGGGCTCGTACGCGATCTCGCTGGCGAGGCAGATCGGTTCGACTCCCCAGCTGAGCGTGAGCTGGCGGACAGTCCGGGGGTCGGCGCTGAAGCCGAGCACCGGCACCCGGGGCCGGAAACGTGCCATCGAGCGGACGGTGAAGCCACTGCCCGAGACGCAGACCAGCGCCGCGAGGTCCACCTCCCCCACGACCCGCGAGGCCGCCATCGTGATGGCGTCGGTGATCGACAGCGACGCCTGCGTGGGGTTGATCATGCGCAGCTTCGTGATGTTCTGCGCCCAGCGAGCATGGTCGAAGCGGCTGTCCGCCTCCTGGGCGATGCGAGCCATCGTGGCCACGACAGTCACCGGGTGGGCGCCGATGGCCGTCTCGGCGGAGAGCATGACGGCGCTCGATCCGTCGAACACCGCGTTCGCCACATCGGAAGCCTCGGCCCTCGTCGGGACGGGGGACTCGATCATAGACTCCAGCATCTGCGTGGCGGTGATGGCGGGACGGCCGCCGGCGATGCAGCGACGGATGATGTCCTTCTGCAGGTGCGGCAGATCCTCTATGGGGAACTCGATGCCCAGGTCGCCCCTCGCCACCATGATCGCGTCGGTGGCGGAGATGATCGAGTCGATGTTCTGGACCGCCATGCGGGTCTCGATCTTGGCCACGAGCAGCGGCCCGGGAGCAGGCACCGCAGCCCTCAGCGCCTGGAGGTCCTCGGGCCCCCGCACGAACGAGACGCCGAGGAAGTCCACCCCGGCCTCGACGAACGCCTCGGCGAAGCGGAGATCGCGGGGAGTCGGCGTGGCGATGCTGAGGCGGTCCGCGGGGACGTGGAACCCCGGTCGACCTCGCAGCAGCCCCCCGTGGAGCACACGGCCTCGCAAGTGCGCGCTCGCGACGTCGGAGATCTCGATGAGGATCTGCCCGTCGGCCAGCCCGACGCGGTCGCCCGCCTGCACGTCGTCGAGCAGTCCTTCGTAGTCCACTTCGAGGACGCGGCCGTCGCTGGAGGTGCTCCCCGGACGGAGGATCACCTCTGCGTCCTGCTCGAGGACGACCCCGCCCCGCGGGCACGGCGCCACGCGGATCTTCGGGCCCGGAAGGTCGGCTAGGACGCCGATCTGCCGGCGCTGCTCGTCGGCGGTCCGGCGGATCCGTCCGTATAGCGCGAGCGCCCCCTCCAGCGACCCGTGCGAGAGGTTCAGACGGGCCACGTCCATGCCGGCGGCCATGAGGTCGGCCACCGAGCGCGGGCTCTCCGAGGCGGGGCCGATCGTCGCGACGATCTTGGTCCTGCGCCGGTCAGTACACATGTCAGTACTCATGGCGCCCGAACCCACCCATCGTTCCGGCAGGCTACCGGCGTCGCTAACCTGCGCGCTATCGCCCGCCTGCCGCCGTTCCTGCGCAACGACGGGCCCTTGGCGTTCGCGCACCGCGGCGGCGCCCTGGAAGCCCCTGAGAACACCATGGCGGCGTTCGAGCGCGCCGTCGAGATGGGCTTCGGCTACCTCGAGACCGACGCCCGCCTGACAGCCGACGGCGTCGTGGTGGCGTTCCACGATCCTGTGCTGGACCGGGTGACCGACTGCTGCGGGCGGCTCGCCGAACTCCGCTGGGAGGAGGTGGCCGAAGCCCGTGTGCTGGGCGCCGCCGCGGTGCCCAAGCTGGAGGACGTGCTGGGGGCATGGGAGCAGGTGCGCTTCAACATCGACCCCAAGTGCGACGAGGTAGTGGCGCCGCTGGCTGAACTCGTGGTGCGGCTGGGGATGGCCGACAGGGTCTGCTTCGGCTCCTTCAAGGCGCAGCGGACGGCGCGTCTGGCAAGGATGCTGGGGCCGGGCGTCTGCCGGAGCCTCGGCCCGGCGGGGGTGGCACGGCTGAGGATGGCCTCGCTGGGGCTCCCCGCCCCGGTCGCAGCCCGCGGCGCCGCCTGCGTGCAAGTGCCCTCCTTCATCGAAGGGCGCCGGTTGGTGGACGAGCGGTTCGTCGCACAGGCGCACCGCAACGGACTGCAGGTTCACGTCTGGACCGTGGACGACGAGGACCACATGCGCCGGTTGCTGGACATGGGCGCCGACGGACTGATGACCGATCGCCCCAGCGTCCTGCGCCGCGTCCTGCGGGAGCGCCGAGCATGGTGACCCCACCGGCGGGGCGCTGTTGATCAGATCGTTGACAACCCCCGATCAGGTTGTTGACAGGCGACTTGCCGCTGGGGATTTCTCGGCGGATCCTGGGGATTTCGCCCCGCTCGGGCCGTTGGCGATTGCGCCGCCCGATGGGGGTTGCTTGAATGACAGCCAACCGAACCGCCTGCTCCTGTCCTTGCCGCGAGGAGAGGGGTCCGCAGGAGGCGCCGAAGAACCGGGCGACCGGAACGAGGCTGCTCCAGCGGAAGGGGGGCGGAAGGTTCGGCCAGGATCGGATCCGCCGGGACCCGGCAACGGGGACCGGAGGCGGGGCCGCAGGCCGCAAGGCAGGCGGGCTTGCTCCGAACCGACCGGAACCGCCGGAGGCTTCGGCCCCCGGTAGAGATCGGAAGGTTCGGGGGAACCGTGCCCACCTCTGCGGAGTGGGCCGGCCGCAGGGTTCGAGACGGAGGCCCCGAGAAGCCGACCGGCCTAGCCGGAAAGCTACTCGGGGCCTCGCCCCTTTTTCCGGGGCTGATCTTTCCGGGGCTGATCGTCGGGGCTGCTCACTCGTCGGGGCTGCTCGTCAGGCCCCTTCGCAGGCCCGCCAGCAGTACCAGGCGGCGACAGTCCGGTAGGGCCGGAACGCCTCACCGGCGCCCTCGAGTGCCGCCGGGGCGGGCAGGTCCTCCAGCCCGAACGCCGACGCGTAGCCCTTGCGCACCCCGAGGTCGCCGGTGGGCCAGACGTCCAGCCGGTGCAGCGTGAAGATCAGGAACATCTGCGCCGTCCAAGGCCCGATGCCCCGCACCTGCACGAGGCGTGCGACGACCTCCTCGTCGCCGAGCCGTCCGAGTCCCGCTAAGCCGAGTCCCCCCGCGAGGTCGCGCTCGGCGAGATCCTCCAGGGCCGCCGCTTTCGCCGCCGAGAGGCCCGCGGCCCGGAGCGTCTCCCGACCGGCCCCGAGGACACGCGACGCAGTGCAGTCGCCGTCCAGCGCCGTGAGTACACGCTGCCAGATGGCGGCCGCTGCTGCGCCCGCCAGCTGCTGGTGGACGATCGCCCGCCCCAGCGATGCGAACCGCTCTGACGCGAGCGGCCGGTTCCCCAGCCGGCACGGCCCGTGGACAGCCCTCAGGCGGGCCAGTGCCGGAGACCGGGAGGCCAGCTCCTCGCTGGCCTCGTGCAGGCGGCTCCCTCGCACAGCCCGATGCTAGGAGGCCGCTCGCTCTGGCAGCGGAGCGCCGCCCGCTTCGCTCCGCCCGACGCCGGAGGCCGCCCGGCGGGCCAGCAGCACGCACAGGCCGCAGAGCCCCGAGACGATCGCCGCGGCCAGCATGCTTGCGCCGAACGCCCTGCTGAACGCCTCGGCCACCGCGGAGGCGACCGCCTCGGTCTGGCCTGCCGGCAGCTCCCCGGCGCCGACGAGGGCACTCGCCGTCTCCAGCGCGGCCCCCGGCGAGTCGGCGGCCGCGTCCGCCAGCACCTCAGCCAGACCGGAGGCGTCGAAGCTGCGGCGATAGACCACCGCCGAGAGCGTGCCCACAGTGGCGATGCCGAGCGCGGCGCCGATCTCCCGAGTGGCGTCGTTGACGGCCGAGCCCACCCCCGCCTTGGCGAGCGGCGTGGCGGCCA
>JAPOYM010000173.1 GCA_026706565.1 bacterium | reverse complement strand
TCGTCTGCGGCGGGGCGTTCGCCGGCCTCGACACGATCGTGGAGAACCGCATCGGACGCAAGGGCGTCGGGTTCGGCGCCGACGTGCGCCCGATCGAGGAGAAGGACCTCGGCGAGCTGTACAGCAAGGTCCAGCCCGAGGACTTGCTGCGTTTCGGCATGATCCCCGAGTTGGTGGGGCGGCTGCCGGTGGTGGGCGCCGTGTCGAACCTCGAGCAGGACGCCTTGGTGCGCATCCTCGTGGAGCCCCGGAACTCCCTGACCAAGCAGTACAGCAAGAAGTTCGAGTACGAGAACGTCGAACTGGAGTTCACCCCGGAGGCCCTCGAGGCGGTGGCCGATGTGGCCATGGCCCGCGGCACCGGCGCCCGCGGCCTGCGGGCCGTGATGGAAGAGGTGCTGTTAGACCTCATGTTCGACCTTCCGGGGCGCTCGGACGTCGAGCGCTGCGTCATCGACGACGCCACCGTGCGGGCCAACGCCAACCCCACCCTGGTTCCGCGCCTGCGTCCCGCCGAGGCCTCGAGGCGCGCCGCTTCCTGAGCCCGCGCTGTCCCGCCCCAACTGTTGTCCGAGCCGCACGGCCCACGACGCTGTGGTGCGTTCCCCCGAGCCGATGACGCTGCATGACGGGTTGGCGTGGCTGGACCGCCATGTGAACCTGGAGGCCACCGCCGGGGCGGTACACGGGCTGTCCCTGGACCGGATGCGGTCGCTGGCGGCGGTGCTGGGGGACCCGCAGCGCGACTTCCCGTCGGTACACATCACCGGCACCAACGGGAAGGGATCCACCGCGCACCTCGTCAGCCGCCTCTTCGCGGCGCAGGGCCTGCACGCAGGGACCTACACGAGCCCGCACGTCAGCAGCATCAACGAGCGCATACAGCTAGCGGGCGCCCCCGCCGGCGACGATGCCCTGGCTGAACTGCTGGGCGACCTGCGGCGGACGGTCGAGGCCTCCGGCCTCGAGCCCTCCTGGTTCGAGATAATGACCGGCGCGGCGCTGCGCTGCTTCGCCGACGCCGCTGTGGACGTGGCCGTCGTGGAGGTCGGCAAACTAGGCCGCTACGACGCCACCAACGTCGTAGACGGCGACGTGGCGGTGGTCACGAACGTGGGGGAGGACCACACCGACGGCGGCCCCGGATGGCGGGCGGCGGTGGCGTGGGAGAAGGCCGGAATCATCAAGCCCGGCTCCGTGCTGGTGCTGGGCGAGACCGACCCGGCTCTGCGCGGGGTGTTCAGCGAGTCCGGGCCTTCCCGGACGTACCTGCAGGGGGAGGACTTCGCCTGCACTCGCAACGACCTGGCCGTGGGGGGCCGGCTGCTGGACATCGCCGCCGGCGGGCGCTACGAGGACGTCTTCCTGGGGCTGCACGGCCGGCATCAGGGCCACAACGCCGCGCTCGCCCTGGCCGCCTGCGAGGCGTTCTTCGACGCGCCGCCGTCTGCCGAGGTGGTCGCCGAGGCGTTCGGCGACGCCGGGCTGGCGGGTCGCATGGAGGTCATCGGGCGGTCCCCGCTGGTCGTCGTGGACGGCGCGCACAACCCCGACGGCGCCTCGGCCGCCCGGCTCGCGCTCGAGGAGGACTTCGCCGGCGCGGCCCGCACGGTCATGGTGATCGGCATGATGCGCGAGCGCGACCCGCTGCGCATGTTCGAGGAGATCGGCGCCCTCCGCTGCGAACTGCTCGTCGCCACGACCGCGCCGTCACCTCGCGGGATCCCCGCCGCCGAGCTGGCCCGCCTCGCGGGCGAGGCCGGGATCCGTTGCGAGGCCGTTCACGACCCCGCCGCCGCGGTGCGGCGCGCCAAGGCCCTGGCAGGCAGCGGCGACATGGTCTTCGTGTCGGGCTCCCTGTACGTGGCCGGCGCAGCCCGCGACGCCGAGGCCGTCGAATCGGCCGGCGCCTCGAGCTTCTGAGGCCCCCGGCCTCCCGCCCGGGCCGCGCTCCCGCCGGTAGCCTGACCCCCGGTCCCCGGGCGGGGGATCTCGGAGCGAATCGGAGCGGGAACGATGGGTGCAACGCTGGTCCTGTGCAAGCCGGACGCCGTCGAGCGCGGCCTGGTGGGCGAGATCCTGAGCCGCTTCGAGCGCAAAGGACTGCGGATCGCAGCGGCCCGCTTGCTGCACGTCGACGCGGCCTTGGCGGCGCGCCACTACGCCGAGCACACCGAGAAACCCTTCTACCCGGAACTGCGCGACTTCATCGGCCGCTCGCCGACGCTGGCGCTCGTGCTGGAGGGGCCCGAGGAGACTTACGCCGTCGTCCGCACGCTGATGGGTCCGACGAACCCTGCGGACGCCCCGCCGGGCACGATCCGCGGCGACTTCGGCCTGGAGGTCACCGAGAACCTCGTTCACGGCAGCGACAGCGAGGCCGCCGCGGCGCGGGAGATCGCCCTGTTCTTCCCCGAACTCCCGACGTGAGCGCCGTGTCGCTGCAGGCGCCGCGGGGCACGCGCGACATCCTGGCGCCGGACTCGGCGAGGCTGCGCGCCCTGGCGGAGACCTTCGCCGACGCCGCCGAGCTGGCGGGCTACGGCCAGGTCGTGTCGCCGATGTTCGAGCAGATCGAGGTGTTCCGGCGAGTCGGCGAGGCCACCGACATCGTCTCCAAGGAGATGTATGAGTTCCGGGACCCCGGCGACCGGCGCCTGGCGCTGCGCCCCGAGCTGACCGCCTCGCTGGCGCGGGCCTTCGTGCAGCACCGCCCGACGCTGCCGTGGAAGGCGTGGTACGAGGGGCCGCAGTTCCGCTACGAGAAGCCCCAGGCTGGGCGCTTCCGGCAGTTCAACCAGGTGGGTGCGGAGCTGTTCGGCAGCGACGACCCGCAGGCTGACGTGGAGGTGATCGCCCTGGCGTGGCGGTTCTGCACGAGCCTCGGCCTCCGGGAGCTTCGCCTGGTGGTGAACTCGCTGGGCGACCGCGCCGACCGGGAGAGGTATCTGGGGGCGCTGTCGGCCCACTTCGAGCAGCGGGCCGCCGGGTTGTCGGCGCAGGGGCGCGAGACGCTGGATCGCAACCCGCTGCGTCTGCTGGACTCCAAGCGCCCCGCGGACTTGGCCGTCGTGGCCGGCGCTCCGGCCGTCGACGACTACTGGAGCGAGGCGGCGGCGGGGCATTTCGGCGCGGTGCTGTCGGGACTGGAGGCGCTGGGCATTCCGTTCGAGCGCAACCCCCGGCTGGTGCGCGGCTTGGACTACTACCGGCGCACCGCCTTCGAGCTGGCCTCCGACGCCCTCGACGGCGCCCAGGACGCGGTCGGCGGCGGCGGCCGCTACGACGGACTGGTGGCCGACTTGGGCGGCCCTGAGGTGCCGGGCGTGGGTTTCGCGCTCGGGGTGGACCGCCTCCTGCTGGCCTGCGACGCCGAGGGCGCGTTCCCCCCGCCGCCGGGGGCGGCGGACGTGTTCGTGGTGGACGTGACCGGCGGAGGCGAGGCCACGCTGCTAGCCGAGGAGCTGCGCGGGGCGGGCGTCAGGGCGGAGCGCGCCTTCGACGGTCGCTCCATGAAGGCGCAGATGAAGGCGGCCGACCGCTCCGGGGCGCGCTGGGCGCTGCTGGTCGGGCCCGACGAACTGGCCGACGGCGTCGTCTCGATGCGCGAGATGCGCGGTCACGGCGCCGGGCACGCGGGCGCGTCGGTCCAAAGGCGGGTCGCTCGCAGCGATGTCGTGGGCGAGGTGGTCCGGGCGGCTGGCGAGGGGAGTACACGATGAGCGGCCCGCGCGGGATGCGCACCGCCTACTGCGGTGAGCTGCGCCCCGGCGACGCCGGCCGCGAGGTCGTGGTCTGCGGCTGGGTGGACCGCCGGCGCACCCACGGCGAGCACTTGGCGTTCTTGGACGTGCGCGACCACACGGGCGTCGTGCAGTGCGTAGTCGACGAGCGCATCGACGCCC
This sequence comes from bacterium, assembly GCA_026706565.1. Taxonomy (GTDB): domain Bacteria; phylum Actinomycetota; class Acidimicrobiia; order Acidimicrobiales; family CATQHL01; genus VXNF01. The sequence continues at coordinate 34,380 of JAPOYM010000173.1, read as the reverse complement.
GCAGCGAGTACGTCGTGCGGGTCGCCGGGGTCGTGCGGACGCGTCCCGAGGGGACCGCCAACCCGGCGCTGGCCACCGGCGAGGTGGAGGTCGGCGACTGCAGGCTGGAGGTCCTCAAGCGGGCCGAGCCGATGCCGATCCCGCTGCATGCCGACGTGGACGAGAACCTGCGGCTGCGCTACCGGTACTTGGACCTGCGCCGCGCCCGGATGCAGCGCAACCTGCGCATCCGTGCCAGGGTCAACGCCGCCATCCGGGAAGCCATGGACGCCCAGGGCTTCGTGGAGGTCGAGACCCCGATGCTCGTGGCCTCCACGCCCGAGGGGGCGCGGGACTTCGTGGTGCCCTCCCGGCTGCACCCGGGCGACTTCTACGCCCTGCCCCAGAGCCCGCAGCTCTTCAAGCAACTCTGCATGGTGGGCGGGCTCGACCGCTACTACCAGATCGCCCGCTGCCTGCGCGACGAGGACCTGCGCGCCGACCGGCAGTTCGAGTTCATGCAGCTCGACGCCGAGGCCGCATTCGTGGGCGCCGACGAGATCATCGATTTCATCGGCACGGCCGTCAGCCACACGGTGGAGGCGGTGACGGGCACCCCTCTGGGCGAGGTGCCGATCATCACCTGGAACGAGGCGATGGACCGCTACGGCAGCGACAAGCCGGACACCCGCTTCGGCATGGAGTTGGTCGACTGCACCGACCTGTTCGCCGGCACGCAGGCCCGGGTCTTCCGGGTGCCCTGCGTCAAGGGGATCACGGTCACCGGCGGCGCCGAGATGGGCCGCAACCGCATCGACGAGCTGACCGCGGCGTGCAAACGCTGGGGGGCGAAGGGTCTGGCGTGGTTCAGGGTGGGTGCCTCGGGCGGTGACGGCGACGCTGCGCCGGTCCTCGACGGGGCGCTGTGCAAGTTCATGTCACCCCAGGAGCGGGCGGCCCTCCCGCAGCGGCTGGGCGCCGGCCCCGGTGACTTGATCATGCTCATCGCCGACGAGAAGCGGCTCGCTGACCGGGTTCTCGGGCTGCTGCGGCTGGAGTTGGGGCGCCCGCCGGTGACCGAGGGAGGCCTGGCGGCGCTGTGGGTCGTGGACTTCCCGCTGTTCGAGGACATCGACGACGGCGGGAATCCGCTGCCCGCCCACCACCCGTTCACGATGCCGCACCCCGACGACTTGGACTACCTGGTGCGGGGCGGCGGCGAGTCCCTGCTGCGGGTGCGCTCGCAGGCGTACGACCTAGTAATCAACGGCTGGGAGCTGGGCTCGGGCAGCGTGCGGATCCACGACGCCGACATTCAGAGGCAGGTCTTCGCCGCCCTCGGCATCGACGCGGACGAGGCCGAGCGCCGCTTCGGCTTCCTGCTGGAAGCCTTCGGCCACGGGGCGCCGCCGCATGCCGGGTTCGCCTTCGGCATCGATCGGCTCGCCGCCCTGCTGGCGGGCGAGGAGAACATCCGCGAGGTCATCGCCTTCCCGAAGACCCAGTCCGGCGCCGACCCGCTCACCGGCGCTCCCGGCCCGATCGGCCCGGAGCACCTCACCGAACTCGGTCTCCGCCTGCGCCCGACCTGAGCCCAGACTCGGGACCATTCCGGCCCCCACACGTCATTCCGGCGCAGGCCCGAACCCAGAACCCCTCACCTCCCACGACCCCGGCCCCACGCCACCTCATTCCGGCCCCCACATGTCATTCCGGCGCAGGCCGGAATCCAGACCAAGTCGAGTTGGCCTGCAGCGCCGCCGGATATTCAGCAGACTTGTAGACGATGGCCGACAGCCTGTTCGCCGACCGGGCCCGCCGTGAGGGGGCGCGCCGTCAGCCCTTGGCCGCTCGGCTGCGGCCCCGCAGCCTCGACGGCATCGTCGGGCAGGACCACCTGCTGGGGCCGGGCGCACCGCTGCGTCTGCTCATCGAGGCCGACCGGGTGTCGTCGCTGGTTCTGTGGGGGCCGGCCGGAACCGGCAAGACCACCATCGCGGAGGTCATCGCCGCCAGCACCGCCAAGGCGTTCGTGGCCGCCAGCGCGGTGTCGGCCACGGTCAAGGACGTGCGCGCCGAACTAGTCGCGGCCGAGCACCGTCTCGGCGAGCGGGGCCAGGGCACCATCCTGTTCCTCGACGAGGTACACCGCTTCAACAAGGCCCAGCAGGACGCCCTGCTGCCCGCCGTGGAGTCGGGGCTCATCGTGCTGGTCGGGGCGACCACCGAGAACCCCTACTTCGAGGTGAACCGCCCGCTGCTGTCCCGCTCGGCGCTGTTCCGGCTGCACCCCCTCGACGATGCCGCTCTGGGGGTGCTGCTGCGGCGGGGCCTGGAGGCGACCGGGGCCACCGTCGACGCCGACGCGCTCGAGCACCTCGTGGCGCGGGCGGGAGGCGACGGGCGGGCGGTGCTGGGTGCCCTGGAGGTGGCCGTGGCCCTAGCCGGCGAGCGCGTCGAGCCGCCGGAGGTGCGCCTCTCCGACGCCGAAGCTGCCGTGGACGCCGCCGCCCTGGGGTACGGGGTCGACGAGCACTTCGACGTGGCCAGCGCCTTCATCAAGAGCATCCGCGGCTCGGATCCCGACGCCGGCCTGTACTGGCTGGCCCGGATGCTGGAGGCCGGCGAGGATCCCCGCTTCGTGGCACGGCGCCTGGTGATCCTGGCGTCGGAGGACGTGGGGATGGCCGATCCTCAGGGCCTGCTGGTGGCCGACGCCGCCGCCCGCGCCGTGGAGTACGTGGGGCTGCCCGAGGCCGCCCTGAACCTGGCGCACGCGGTCGTGTATCTGGCCACGGCTCCGAAGTCCAACCGGGTCACCGTCGCCCTGAGCCGGGCCCGCGAGGAGGTCCGCTCCCGCCGTGGCGAGGTGCCCCCGCATCTCCGCGACGCCCACTACCGGGGAGCCAAGGGACTGGGCCACGGCGAGGGCTACGAGTACCCCCACGACGACCCCCGCGGCTGGCGCCCCCAGCAGCACCGCCCCGACGAAGCCGGCGAAGGCGTGTACTACGAGCCGTCGCCCCACGGCGTCGAGCAGGAGATCCACGACCGCTGGCTGCGCGCCCGCCGGCAGCCGCCGGGCGAGGCGCCTGAGGACCCGGCGCCGTGCTCGTGATGGCCGCGCTGCGGGCATGCATCAACGGCCGCCCGGGCGGGCACCCTGTCGGCCGGCGCCCGCCTGAGCCTCGAAGGAGCGCCTGTTGAGAGTCCCACTCGATCCGCGGCGGGTCGCTGCCCACTGGCGCCGGGTCTCCGGATACCCGATGCGGAAGCCGTTCTCCCGACGCTCGCTCGCGCTGCTCGCTGTCCTCGCAGCGCTCGTTACCGCAGCGGTGCTGTCCGGGGTGCCCGGCGCCGAAGCCCCGGAGGGCGCGCACACAGCCGGGACTCAGCAGGCCACAGAGCCCTCTGGTGCGAGCCCTCCGCCGGCCGGCGCCGCCGGGGAGAACGCGGCGACCCGAGCGGCCGCGCCGGAGGCGCAGGGCACTCTCGGACCCGCCGGACCCGAGCGCGACTGTGTACCGCGGATTTCTGAGGATCTCTATCTCACTGACACCTCTCCTGCGGCGGCCGCGCTCGAGTTGTCGCGAGCTGCCTACGGCTGTGCCCACGAGGTCGGTCTGGCGTTCGCTGCTCAACCCGACGCGATCTCCACCCTGCTGTCCCGCGGGATTCGAGGCCCGCTGCTCCTCGTCGGTTCCAGCTTCGACACCGCTCTGGCGGAGGAGGTGAGGCGTCTCGCCCCGGAGCGGATCGTGGCTGCCGGGATCGACTCGCGTGTCCTCAGCGACCCTCGCATACTCGGCGACGCGCTCGCCGACTTCGCCGTCGAACCGGTGCCCGTGGATCGGGGGGCCACGTTCCCGCCTGAAGGGGCGACGTATGACCGCGTGTGGATCGTCCACGACGCGGGGGTGGCCGCGCCCCTGGCAGCCCTGGGCCACCGGATCGGCGTCGGGGTGGTGGCGGTGGCCGGCGACATCCGAGCGGCCTCCCCGGAGGCGAGGGAGCTGATCTCGGGCGCTTCGGAGGTAGAGCTGCTCTCGGACTTCGGCGAGGACGCGGCTTGGCAACTCGACGTCATCCGCCGGGGCGATGAGATACCCGGCGGTGGACTGCTCATGTTCGACGCCGACCCACCCCGCCGGCTAGTGGCCATGTACGGGCATCCGACGACGGCGGGCCTCGGAGTGCTGGGCGAGCAGGGGCCCAGCGAGGGCGTCGATCGTCTCCGTTCCATCGCCGCCGGCTACGGCGCGGACGGTGCGCGTGTCCTGGGCACTTTCGAGATCATCGCCACCGTCGCGTCCGCCGACCCCGGCGCGGACGGGGACTATTCGAGTGAGACCGCCCGAGACGTGATAAGGCCCTGGGTCGAGGTAGCAGCCGCCAACGATGTGTACGTGCTCTTGGATCTGCAGCCGGGGCGGACCGACTTCCTGACCCAGGCGAGGATCTACGAGGAGTTCCTGCGCCTCCCCCACGTAGGGCTCGCGCTCGACCCGGAGTGGAGGCTGAAGCCGAACCAGGTCCACATGCGCCAGGTCGGCACGGTGGACGCCGCGGAGATCAACCAGGTTGCGGAGTGGCTGGCCGGCCTCGTGCGTGAAGCGGCCCTCCCCCAGAAGCTGCTCGTCATCCACCAGTTCCACTACGCCATGATCACGAACCGTCCTCGGATCGAGACCCCTCCGGAGGTCGCGGTGCTGATCCACATGGACGGCTACGGCGATCAAGGAACCAAGCAAGGCACATGGAACACCCTGACCGGAGCGCCCGACGCCGACGGGTTCTACTGGGGTTGGAAGAACTTCTACGACGAGGACTCCCCGATGGCCGGACCGGACCGAGTACTCAACCTCACCCCGACGCCGGTATTCGTATCGTTCCAATAGGGCGATTCAGACGGAGAGGAGCTTGAGATGGCGACGACGGTTGTGTGTTGGAACATCGCGATGAGGCACAAGGCGTGGCGCCGGCTCGCGGAGATGGACGCCGATGTGGCGCTGCTCCAAGAGGCGGGGAAGCCCGCGGACGCCCTCAGTCAGTTCGACTACGTGTTCGCCTCACGCGGCTTCCACAACGAGGTCACGGCCCGCGCCTTGAACACCGTCGAAGAGTGGGGGCCCAGCGACCACTGCCGCCTGCTCATCGAGGTAGCTGGCTGAGCAAGCTGGCTGCGGTCGTGCGGGCACCAGCGAAGAGGGCGGGTATCCTGGCTTCTAGGCGCGGGTCGGCCGGGGAGAGTGACCGTGAGTGGTGGCGAGCTTGCCGTGGTGCTGGCCTGTGCGGCTGTGGTGGTGGCGGTGGCGGTGCTCGGCGCTGTGGGGGTGAGCCTCAGCCGGGCGCTGAAGGATCTGCGCCGACTGCTGGGTGAGATCCGCCGCGACCTGCTGCCTGCCGTGCGGCGCATCGAGGAGGCGTCGGGGAGGGTGACCGGCGAGGTGCAGCGGGTCGGCGGCCTGCTGGACGTGGCCGAGGCCGTCTCGGAGCGGGCCGACTCGCTGTCGCGGGCGACCCATCGCGCACTCGTCGAGCCGCTCGCCGCGGCCGCCTCGCTGTTCCGCCGCGCAGCCCCCTCCCGGCCCGCCGCCGGCGACGAGCCGCCCCCCACGGGTTCGGGAGGCGGGAGCGCTGCCGAGGCCCCCAGACCCTCGCGTCGGGCCCCCTGGGCGCGCCGGGGGGCCACGTACCTGCTGCGCGCCGGCTACAGGGCGGTCTCCGGGCTCGCCGCTGCCCGGTTGGCCGCAGCGCAGGTCCAGCTGCGCTGCGCTGCCGCCCGGTTGGCTGCCGGAGAGATCCAGCTGCGCGGCACGGCCGCCCGATCCGACCGCCGGGGCGCCACGACCCGCGGCGGGGGTGACGCAGGCGTCGACGCTGCCGCCGCCGCAGCGGACCGCGGGACCGCCGCCGGTGCGCCGACCGCCTCGGCCCGCCAGCTAGTCGAGTCGATCCGGGAGGTCACCCGCGAGATCTCCGCGGCCCTAGAGGAGGGCCGCCAGGCTCTGCGCACCGCGCGCAGGACCGGCGGCCGGCCCGAGTAGCACCTTCGGTCCCTCGGGCAATACCCTCGACCCGGAATCCTGCTCCCCGGAGCGGGCCGCACGAACGACCCCAGCCCCACGCCATGCCCGGAACCACAGCACGCGAGCTGCGCAGCATCTTCACCGGCTTCTTCGCCGAGCGCGACCACACGATCGTCCCCTCGGCCAGCCTGATTCCCTACGACCCTACGCTGCTGTTCACCGTCGCCGGGATGGTGCCGTTCAAGTCCTATTTCGTGGGAACCGAACCGTCGCCCTACAAGCGGGCCACGACGGTGCAGAAGTGTGTGCGCGCCGGCGGCAAGCAGAACGACCTCGACGAGATCGGCCGCACCCGCCGGCACCTCAGCTTCTTCGAGATGCTCGGCAACTTCAGCTTCGGCGACTACTTCAAGGAGGACGCCATCGCCTGGGCCTGGGAGCTCGCCACCGAGCGCCTCGGGTTCGACCCCGAGCGGCTCTGGATCACGGTCCACCTCAGCGACGACGAGGCCGCCGAGATCTGGTATGACGCCGTGGGCGTGCCCGCCGAGCGGATCCAGCGACTGGACGAGGACAACTTCTGGCGCATGGGTGACACCGGCCCCTGCGGGCCGTGCTCGGAGATCTTCTTCGACAAGGGCGAGGCGTACGGGCCCGGCGGCGGGCCGGCGCACGGCGGCGACGAGCGCTACGTGGAGTTCTGGAACCTGGTGTTCATGCAGTTCGAGCAGCAGGCCGACGGCTCGATGGTTCCCCTGCCCAGACCCAGCATCGACACCGGCGCCGGTCTGGAGCGGGTCCTGACCCTGCTGCAGGGAGTGGACTCGGTCTTCGAGATCGACGAGATGGCGCGGTTGGTCGCCAAGGCCTCCGAACTTTCCGGTGTGCGGCTCGGCGATTCCGAATCCTCCGACGTGTCGCTGCGCATCCTCGCCGAGCACGCCCGCACGATGGCGTTCCTCATCGGCGACGGCGTTTTCCCGTCCAACTCCGAGCGCGGCCACGTGCTGCGCCGGATTATGCGCCGCGCCATCCGTCACGCCTACCTGCTGGGTGTGAACAGCGTCGTGACCCCCCTCCTGGTGGACGAGGTGGTCGAGATCATGGGCCATGATTACCCCGAACTGCTCGGCAACCACGCCTTCATCCGCGACGTCACCGAACGGGAGGAGGTGCGCTTCCGGGAGACCCTCGGGAAGGGCTCGGTGCTGCTGGACGAGGCGCTGGCGGGCCTCGAGGCGGGCGAGCCGCTGGGGGGCGGCGTGACGTTCCTGCTGCACGACACCTACGGATTCCCCTTCGAGGTGACCGAGGAGATCGCCCGCGAGCGAGGCGTGGAGTTGGACAGCGAGGGGTTCGAGGCCGAACTGGACCAGCAGCGTCGCCGGGCCCGGGAGGACTTCGCCGCTCGCTCCACCGCGGCCTCCGATCTGAGCGTCTACCTGGAGGTGCTGGAGGAGTTCGGCGAGACCGAGTTTGTGGGCCGAGACCGCGACGAGTCAACCGGGCGGGTGCTGGTGGTGACCGAACTGGGCGTCGTGTTGGACCGCACCCCGTTCTACGCCGAGGCCGGCGGGCAGATCGGCGACACCGGCGCGCTCTACCCGGACGGCGGCGACGAGGCGCTGGCGGTCAGCGACACCACCTACGTCGTGGCGGGCCTGCACCTGCACCACGTCGAGGGTGCGACAGGACGCCTGCGGCCCGGCCAGAGCGTGCGGGCGGTCATCGACGCCGAGCGGCGCGCCGCCATCCGCCGCCACCACACCGGCACCCACATCCTGCACTGGGCGCTGCGGGAGGTGCTCGGCAGCCACGTCCGCCAGCAGGGCTCGCTGGTGGCCCCCGACCGGCTCCGTTTCGATTTCAGCCACTACAGCGGCCTTAGCGACGACGAGATCGATGCCATCGAGGACCTCGCCAACGAGGAGATCCTGGACAACCCGCCGTGCCGCCACTACGAGACGACCATGGATGAGGCCAAGGCGCTGGGGGCTGTCTCGTTCTTCGGCGACAAGTACGGCGAGGTCGTGCGCGTGCTGGAGGCCGGCCCGCGTTCCATCGAGCTCTGCGGCGGCACGCATGTGCGGGCGCTCGGCGACATCGGGCCGTTGAAGATCGTCTCTGAGGGGTCCATAGGGTCGAACATCCGCCGCCTCGAGGCGGTGTGCGGCCACGGTCCGATCCTGCGCCTGCGCCGCGCCGAGTCGCGCCTAGCGGAGGCGGCCGGCGTGCTCGGCGTACCGCCCGAGGACGTGGTGGAGGGAGCGGGCCGCTGGGCCGGCGAGCTGAAGGCCCTGCGGGACGAGTTGAAGAACCTGCGCCGACAGGCGGCCGGCGACCGCGCCGGCGACCTGGCCGCAGCCGCCGACGACGGCTTGGTGGTGGCCCGGGTGGAGGAGGTCGACCGCAACGAGCTGCGCGATCTGGCAACCTCTGTGCGCGACCGCGAGGGCGTGACCGGGGTGGTTCTGGCCACCGCGTCGGCCGGGGGCGGCGTGGCGTTCGTGGCCGCGGCCGTGCCGGGTGCCGGCTGGCACGCCTCCGACCTGTTGGTCGACGCCCTCAAGCTGGTCGGGGGGGGAGGGGGCCGCAACCCCGACTTCGCCACCGCCGGCGGCAAGGACGCCGCCCGCCTCGACGAGGCCCTGGATCTGGTGCGCCGGGCAGCGGCGGACCAGCGCGCCCGAGCCTGAGTTCTCCTCCGTCGTGATGACGGGGTGACTCTGAAGCGTGGTCTCCTGGGCGCGGTCAGCGCTGGGCCAGGGCCTGCTCCGTGGCCGCCACCATGGCGTCTACCGGCGCCTCGGCACCGGTCCACAGCCCGAAGGCCCGGGCGGCCTGGTGGACCAGCATGCGCACACCGTTGAAGGCGCGCAGGCCCCGTCGGCGCGCCGCGGCCAGCAGGGCCGTCTCGGCCGGCTCGTAGATGAGGTCCACGAGCAGCTGATCGGGCCGCAGCAGGTCTGGGTCCAAGGGCATCGGGGCGCCGCTGTGGCCGCTCATCCCCAGCGGTGTGGCGTTGACTATTAGGTCGAAGCCGCCGACCTCGGCGGGCTGGGCGACGCGGCCCCGGTCTCGCGCCAGCGCGGCGGCGGCCTCGGCGTTCCCCTGGGTCCGGTTCACGACCGCCACCTCTGCTGCCCCGGCTTCGGACAACGCCAGCGTGACCGCCCGCGCCGCGCCGCCCGCCCCGAGCACCGCACACCGCGCCCCGGCCGGAACCCAGCCGGCCTCATCGGCCAGCGCGTCGGTGAAGCCGCCGCCGTCGGTGCTGTGACCGACGAGGCGGTCGCCGCGGCGCGACACGCAGTTCACGGCGCCCAGCAGGCGCGCCGTGGCGGAGAGCTCGTCGACCGCGGCGGCTGCGGCGGCCTTGTGGGGCATCGTCACCGAGAGCCCCTCGACTCCCAGCGCCACCGCCCCCGCGAGGGCCTCGGGAACCCGCCCTTCGGGCACCTCGCAGGCCAGGAAAGCCCAGTCCATGCCGAGCGCGGCGAAGCCGGCGTTGTGGATGGCCGGCGACAGCGAATGGCGGACCGGGTCGCCGATCACGACCGCTAGGCGGGTATGCCCGCTGAGGCGCCTCCTCTGGTCCATCAGAACACTGCTCGGGCGCGGGCGTCGTTAGCCCGGACGAGGAACTCGTCGTAGTCGTCGGTGAAGAACAGCGTTCCGTCGCGCTCCACTAGCACGAAGAACAGCCACGGCCCCGGCTCGGGGTTCATGGCGGCCAGCAGCGACTCCCTTCCGGGCGCGGCGATCGGCGTGGGGGGAAGCCCTGGGAACTTGCGGGTGTTGTAGGGCGAGTCGACGTCGAGTTCCGACGATGTGATGGAGCTCTTGCGCTGTCCGATGGCGTAGAGCACTGTGGCGTCCATCTCCAACTTCATCCCGGCGTTCAGGCGGTTGTAGATGACTCTGGCCACCTTGGGGCGGTCCTCGGAGCGCGAGGCCTCCTCCTCCACGATGGACGCGGCCACGAGCAGCTGGTAGGGCTCCAGACCGATCCGTGCTAGGGCGTTGTCATATCCGATCTCGCCGGCGACGGTGTCGAACTGCTCGACCATCCGGCGCAGGAGATCCCGCTCGTCGCCCACGCCGCCCTCGTCCACCTGGTAGGTGTCGGGGAACAGCACCCCTTCGAGGCTGGTGACGCCCTCAGGCATGAACCGGGAACGGATGCCGCCGTCAGTCATGGCGGTCTGCAGCTCGGCGGGATCGAACTCCGGCAGCGAGTCCAGCAGGCGGTCGGCGACCTCGCTGAGCCAGAGCCCTTCGGGGATGGTGATGCTCTCGAAAGCCGGCGGGATCGGTCCCGCCTCGAGCACCTCCCTGGCCTCCGCCACCGACATGTTCCCGGCGAAGTAGTAGTGGCCGGCTTGGAGGCCCTCGGCGTCGCGCCACCAGAGGCGGGCGATTGTGGCGTTGGCGACCACGCCCTCGCCGGCGAGGATGCGGGCGATGTCGTTGACGCCGGCGCCGCTGGGGATCTCCACGACGAGCCGGCCCTGCGGTTCGCCGGGAGGGTCGAGTTGGCGCTGCAGCCACGAGTAGCCCCACCAGAAGGCGCCGCCGAGCACGAGCGCCAAGCCGCCGCCGAGCACCAGCAGGCGCCGCCAGAACCCCCAGGGCCGCCGGAAGCGGATCCAAGTGTCGTCGCCGAAGAACAGCGCCTCGTCCTCGGCGATCGCCTCGGGGTCCAACAGCATGTCGCCGGTCGCCGGTTCGCGGGGCCCGGCGCCCCCCGCCGGGTCGGCCTCGGGCGCCTCCCGGCTAAGCAGGGGATCGATGCCGGGCTGGTCGCGGTCGCTGCTCATGTGGCCCGGGGTTGGCGGCGGCGGGCGTCGAGCCAGGACTGCAGCAGCACGGCGGCGGCCACCATGTCCACCACTTGGCGCCGCTTGGGTCCGCGCACTTCGCCCATGTCGAGGCGCTGCTCGGCGGCGGCGGTGCTGAAGCGCTCGTCGCAGGTCTCCACCGGGACCCCGACCGCTGCCTCGAGGCGCGCGATCTCGGCGCGGGCCGCCCGGGCCGCCGGGCCCATCGATCCGTCCAGTGAGATCGGCAGTCCCACCACCAACACCGCGACGTCGCGCTCGGCCGCCACCTCGGCGATGGCGGCGTGGTCCCGGGCCTCCGACCCGCAGCGCTCCAGCACTTCTAGGGGCGTGGCGACGAGTCCGCCGGAGTCAGAGAGCGCCAGCCCGATCCGCCGTGTCCCGAGGTCGACTCCCAAGGCCCGCACGCACCCGACAGTAACGCGGTTCGCCACGGAACCCGGAATTCCGATCGCCAGTTCCGCGCCGTTGTGGACTTCCTGACAGGTGTCCGTTACCTGCATCTCGTGCCGCAGATTATTCGTGAATCTGAGGCTGGCCAGAGTTCGAGCCGCGATCCTTTCGGGAGCGATTTCCTAGTGCGTGTAGCAGAGACTTCAGTAAGGAGTCGTGAGTCCCGCTTGCGACATGTGAATGAGGCACTGAAGCGAGCGGTTCCACAACTCGAAGAACTGCAACTTGTTCGCGATGAGGTTGGCATGCCTCACTTGCAGGCGCGCTATCAGCATTGGCGTGTGAAGGGCGCGCTACAGGATGAGCAAGACTTCTCCGATGGGACCCTACGCCTTATCGGGCTACTTTGGATGATGCAGGAGCGGGCGTCGAAGACGAATCGGCTTGTTCTACTCGAGGAGCCAGAATTGTCACTGCACTCGGCGGTCGTTCGCCAACTCCCCTCGATGCTTAGTCGCGTGACTAGACGCAAAGGAATTCAGGTTCTCCTGTCGACACACTCCACCGAGATGCTCGCAGACGACGGCCTGGGTCTTCATGAAGTGGTCGTCCTAACCCCTGGCTCTCGCGCCTACTTGGCAATACGGCGGCGCAAGGCGGGATGTGTTTCCGACTTGCAGTGCGGAATGGGTCAGTGAACGCCGATTGAGCGACCATTCACGGTAAGTGTTCGAAGCTGGTCAGCAAGGTAATCCTGGGTGTCAATGTATTGGGTGAAAACAAGCGCTTTGGCATCGGCACAGGGGCGGGCATTGTCGGAGGCGTCGTCGCTGGGGTGCTCGCCGATGCAGGAGAAAGCGTGCTGCTCGTCGAGCGTTCCCGCCAGCATCGAAGCGACGAACTGCGAAACGACCACCGCCGAGGCAAACGCGCGGCGATTCGTGCGCCGACGGTCGGCGCCGAGAATCCGGCCGACCAGGCCCAGGCAATGTTGAGGACTCAGGGGAGGATCTCTCATGCACTCGCCGCCGTCGCTTCCCGCCGAAAACTGACGCGCCTCCGATCGCCGGAGTCTGCCAAGTCCTCGACTCAAGCGCTGGCCGGCGGGGCGCAGGTTGTTCGGCGCATAGCTCCCGAGTGCGGGGTGCGTGGAGAGGCTGCTGTCCGCGAGCGCGGCGGGGTGGAGGTTGTTCGGCGTATAGCTCACGAGCCCGGCGTGGTGTGGCCGGTAGCCTCGGATCCGTGCGTCACGTTGCCCTTGTGGGGATGATGGGCTCGGGTAAGTCCGAGGTGGGGCGGAGGCTGGCGCTCGTGCTGGGGCGCCGTTTCGTGGACTGCGACGAGTTGGTAGCCGGCGCGGCGGGGCGCTCGATCCCGGAGATCTTCGAGGCCGAGGGTGAGGCCGGGTTCCGCCGCCGCGAGAGCGAGATCCTCGCCGAGGTTCTGGCGAGCGCCGAGCCCTTGGTGGTGGCCACCGGCGGCGGCGTGGTGACCGTCGCCGCCAACCGTGTCCAGTTGGCCGGGGCCGTGGTCTGCTGGCTGCGGGTGCGGCCCGAGGTGCTGGCCGCCCGGCTGGGTGACGGGTCGGGGCGGCCCCTGCTGGCGGGAGCGGAGGGCGACGAGGCGCTGATGGCGGAACTGCGCGAGCTGACAGCCGAGCGCGACCGCTGGTACGACGAGGTGGCTGACGTCGTTCTGGATGCCGACGAGCTCTCGGAGCGTGAGGCGGCCTCCGCTCTGGCGACACGCCTGACCCGCGTCCGCGGGTGGATGGCGACCGGCGAGGGTGATGCCGGGGACGGCAGCGGCGAGGGGGGCGAGGACGGGACCGGGCTCTCCCGCATCCGCGTCGGGCTCGGCAAGCGCTCCTACGACGTGCTGGTGGGTCCCGGCGTGCGGAACCTGCTGGCCGCCGAGTTGGCCGCCTGCCTGCCGGCGGTCCCGCGCCGGGTCGCCGTGGTGACCTCCGACGGCATCGGGGTGGAGGCGGACCCCGGCGCCGGGATCACGAGCGAGACGTTCACCATCCCGGCGGGGGAGCGGTCCAAGTCGCTGGCCACCGTGGAGGATCTCTGCCGACGCTTCAGTCGCTTCGGCCTCACGCGCGGCGACGCGGTGGTGGCGGTCGGGGGCGGTCTCGTCACCGATGTGGCGGGGTTCGCCGCCGCCGTCTACCACCGGGGCACCCCGGTGGTGTTCGTCCCCACCACGCTGCTGGGTCAGATCGACGCCGCCATCGGCGGCAAGACGGGCGTGAACCTGCCCGAGGGCAAGAACCTGGTAGGGGCCTTCTGGCAGCCGTCGCTGGTGCTCTGCGACACCGAGGTGCTGGACACGCTGCCCCCCGCCGAGTACCGCTCGGGCCTAGGCGAGATGGCCAAGTACTGCTTCCTGGGCGGCGCCGGTTCGGGGCGGATCGACGCCGCTGCGATGGCCGCCCTGCCGCTGGAGCAGCGCATCGCCCGCTGCGTGGCGCTGAAGGCCGAGATCGTGGCCTCCGACGAGCGGGAGTCGGGGCGACGCATGCTGTTGAACTACGGCCACACGCTGGCCCACGCCCTCGAGATCGCCGGCGGCTTCGGCCTGCGACACGGCGAGGCGGTGGCGGTGGGTCTGGTCTACGCCGCCGAGGTGGCGCTGCGGCTGGGGCGCATCGACGGCGGTAGGGTGGCCGAGCACCGGCAGGTGGTGAGCGCCTACGGTCTCGGCGCCACGCTGCCCGCGGGCGTCGACTCCGGGGGGCTCATCGACCTGTTCGGCCGGGACAAGAAGGCCGTCGGCGGGCTCACCTTGGTGCTCGACGGTCCGAACGGGCCCGAGCCCGTGCGCGGCGTGGGCCGGGACGTCCTGGCCGCATCCTTGGAGGCGATCCGATGAACAGGACACCCACCCCGTCCCCGCTGATCCTGCTGCTGTCGGGGCCCAACCTGCAGCTGCTCGGACGGCGCGAGCCGGAGGTCTACGGCACCGACACGCTCGAAGATCACGTCGCGACGGCCACCGCGGCCGCCAGCGAGGCCGGCTTCGCGCTGGAGCACGTGCAGTCCAACCACGAGGGCGAGCTGGTCGACGCCGTCGGCGGGGCGCTGGGTCGGGCGGCTGCCGTCGTCATCAACGCGGGCGCTCTGTCCCACTACTCCTGGACGCTGCACGACGCCTTGGCGGCCTTCGACGGACCGGTCGTGGAGTTGCACCTCTCGAACCCCTACGCCCGCGACTCCTGGCGGCGCCGCTCGGTGGTCGCCCCCGTCGCCGACGGCGTCGTCTGCGGCTTCGGAGGGCTGGGCTACCGCTTGGCGGTCGAGGCTGCCGCCGAACTGGCGCGGCGCTGAGATGGCTGTCACCGACGCGGCGGCGCCCCCCGGAGCGGAGGATCTGCCGCCGCTGCTGCTCGCTGGCAGGGCGGAAGCCGTGCGGGCCGCGCTGGAGGGCGGGGTCGCGGTGGCAGCAGGCCCGGACGCGCCCGACCGCGGCGGCCCCGGCGAAGACGGCGACGGGCCGCAGCCCTGCGACGCGCTCGTCATCACCAACCTGGCGAACGGTCGCTGGGTCTGCGGTTTCAGCGGCTCCGCCATGATCGTGGTCGTGGCGCCCGACGATCTGCTGGTCATCACCGACGGCCGCTACGCCACGCAGGCGCCCGCCGAGCTTGCGGCCGCGGGCGTCGACGGCAGGGTCGTCATTGCCGACCGCGGCGACGAGCAGAAGGAGGCGGCGGCCGCTGCGGTCAGCGGCCTGGGTCGTCTCGCCCTGGAGGCGGACGATGTGAGCTGGTCCCGCTACCGGCGGTTCGCCCGAGAGTGGTTCCCCGGCGCCGAGTTGCTGCCCGCGACCGGTGTGATCGAGCGCCTGCGTCGCCGCAAGTCGCCCGAAGAGGCAGCACGCATGGCGGCGGCCGCCGCGGCGGCCGACGACGCCCTCGCCGAGGTGCTCCCCCGACTGGCCGAGCGCCCCACCGAAGGCGAGGTGGCCGCCGAACTGGACTACCTCATGCGTCGGCGCGGCTCCTCCGGCTCGGCGTTCGACACCATCGTGGCGGCCGGCGAGAACAGCGCCCTGCCCCACGCCCGACCGGGCCGGCGCCGCATCGAGCCCGGGGATCTGGTGGTCATCGACTTCGGGGCGATCATCGACGGCTACCGCTCCGACATGACCCGCACGGTCTGCGTTGGCGAGCCGCGGCCCCCCGGTGGGAGGGTCTATGAGGTGGTGCGGGCATCGCAGCAGGCCGGCGTCGAGGCCGTCGCCGGCGGTGTGCCCTGCGCGGACGTGGACGCGGTCTGCCGCGAGGTCATCAACGACGCGGGCTGGGGTGAGGCCTTCCTGCACAGCACCGGGCACGGGGTGGGTCTCGACATCCACGAGGCGCCCAGCCTCAGCAGCCGCAGCGACGAGGTGCTCGCCGCCGGCGAGGTCGTCACGGTGGAGCCGGGCATCTACCTGGCCGGCGAGGGAGGCGTGCGCATCGAGGACACCGTGGTCGTGACCGACGACGGTTGCCGGCGCCTCACGTGCTCGCCCAAGACGCTGGTCGTGGGCTGAGCCCGGCCACACCCGACGGAGGTAGGAATGGTCGCCATCACCACCAACGACCTGAAGACGGGCATGACCCTCGACTTGGGCGAGGGACTGTTCTCGGTCGTGGAGTTCCAGCACGTCAAGCCGGGCAAGGGCCACGCATTCGTGCGCACCACCCTCAAGAACGCCCGCACCGGGGCGGTGCTGGAGCGCACCTTCCGGGCCGGCGAGAAGGTGGAGCGGGCCATCATCGACAAGCGCTCCATGCAGTACCTGTACCGCGACGGTGAGGCCCGGGTGTTCATGGACGGCGAGACCTACGAGCAGCTCGACGTGGAGGAGGCCACGCTGGGTGACGCCGGGAGCTACATCATCGAGGGTGACTCGGTGATCCTGCAGATGTACGGGAGCGAGATCGTGGGCACCGACCTGCCCGCCGCGGTCACCCTGGCCATCACCGAGACCGAGCCGGGCATCCAGGGCGACCGGGTCTCCGGCGCAACCAAGCCGGCCGTCACCGAGACCGGTCTGGTGGTGTCGGTGCCGCTGTTCATCGAGCCGGGCGAGCGCATCAAGGTGGACACCCGCTCGGGCCAGTACATCGCCCGAGGGTGAGCGGGCACGCCGACCCCGACGCCACGCCGGGCGCCCGCAGCGAGGCCCGCGGGGCGCGCGAGCGGGCGCTGGCGCTCCTGTACGAGGCCGAAGCCCGCCAACTCGACACTCTCGAACTGTTGCGGCGCCAGCACCTGCCGCCGCAACCGCTGGCCGCAGAACTGGTCGAGGGCGTCGCCGTCCACGGCGCGGCCATCGACGAGCTGCTGGGCGAGGTGGCGGTGGACTGGTCGGTGGCGCGCATGGCGCCGGTGGACCGCGCCATCCTGCGCCTCGCGGTCTACGAACTGGCGCACCGGCCGCAGACGCCGACAGCGGTGGTGCTGAACGAGGCCGTGGAACTGGCCGACCTCTACTCCACGGCGTCCTCGGGGCGCTTCGTGAACGGCGTGCTGGCCACCATCGCCCGCCGGGTCCGGACGTGACGCCGGATGCATCCCCACAGAAGCCTGAGGGCGATCGTCGTGGCCGTCGTCATTCCGGCGAAGGCCGGGATCCGGCGGCGAGCGGTGAGGCGTGAGGCTGCGGCCGGTCCTGATGTCCGAGACGGGAGGTGACTTGACATGAGCGCACTCAGCGAACGCGACGAGGGGTTCCTGCGGCGGGCGATCGGGGTCTCGAAGAGCGCGCGCGCCAACGGCAACCACCCCTTCGGGGCGGTCTTCGCGGAGCGCGGCGGCGACGTGCTCCTCGAGGCGGAGAACTCGGTGGTCACCAGCGGCGACCGGCTCGGCCACGCCGAGACCAATCTGGCACGGCAGATCGGACTCACCCTCAGCGCTGCCCAGATCGCCGGCGGCACCCTGTACTCGAGCTGCGAGCCGTGCTCGATGTGCGCGGGCGCCATGTACTGGGTCGGTGTGAACCGGCTCGTCTACGCCATGAGCGAGCAGGATCTGCTGCCGCTGGCCGACGGCGAGGGCGGCGAGAACCCCACCATGACCGGGCTCGGCTGCCGCGCCGTGCTCGCCAGCGGGCAGCGCCGCATCGAAGTCAGCGGCCCGCACCTAGCGGCGGAGGCCGTCGAGGCCCACCGGGGGTTCTGGGACCGTTAGAGCCCCGATCGGTCAGGTCCTTCGGGCCAGCCGGGTGACCTCCCGGCGGTAGGGGGTGGCGTCGGCATCGTCGCTGGGGTCCTCGATCTCCTCGGCGAAGCGGCGGCCCTCCCAGACCGCGGCGGCGATGGTGCCCCAGCCGGCTTCAGAGCGCCGGCCCCGCGCCGCGATCTCCTGCCAGGTCTCGGTGCTGAACTCCCAGATGACGCCGCCGCCGAGCTTCGAATGCATTTGTGAGGGGCGCAGCGCGGAGGTGTGACCCGAGCGGCACGGCAGATCGATCCGGAGCGCTCACCGGCTGGCGGGATGCGTGGTGGCGGGGGCCGGTCGTGGTACCGTCAGCGGACCGTTAAGCGGGTCCGGCGAGGCCCGTACGGACCGGAGGTAGAACGCTGTCCGATCGCGAGCGCAGTGTACGGGCGGAGAGCGGCCCCGGCGGCCCTGAGGGCCCTGTGCCTATAGCTGGACCTCTCGTAGCCGGACGTCACGCCGGGACCCCGGGAGACTTTGTTCCCCGCGTCGAGATCATGGACGGCGCGGCGCTCGAGCGGGCGCTGCGGCGCATGGCGCACGAGATCATCGAACGCAACGGCGCCACGTCGGAGTTGGTGCTGGTGGGGCTGCAGACCGGGGGAGTGTTCCTGGCCGAACGCCTGGCCGCGCTGCTGGCGGACATCGACGGCGCCGAGGTGCCGTGCGGGTCGCTGGACGTGGCCATGCACCGCGACGACATCGGGCTGCGGCCCGTGCTCCCCCAAGCCCCCACCAGCATCAGCGGCGACCTGACGGGGCGCACCGTGGTGCTGGTGGACGACGTGCTGTACACGGGGCGCACCGTGCGCGCCGCGCTCGACGCGGTCTGCGACTTCGGGCGCCCCCGAGCGGTGCAGCTGGCGGTGATGGTCGACCGCGGCCACCGCGAGCTGCCCATCAGGGCCGACTATGTGGGCAAGAACCTGCCGACCCGGCGCGAGGAGCTGGTGGACGTCAGCGACCGGGGCGTCGTTCTGGGAGAGACGGTGTGAGCGGGCCGCCGGCGGGTCCCGCGGCAGGCGCCGTCACTCGGCGGCACCTCCTGGCCGTCGGCGACCTCGGCACCGACGGGATCGGGCAGATCCTGCGCCTCGCCGACAGCTTCGCCGAGGTCAACGCGCGGCCCATCCCGAAGGTCCCCGCCCTGCGCGGCAGGACGGTGGCCTCGCTGTTCTTCGAGGACTCCACCCGCACCCGCCTCTCCTTCGAGACCGCGGCCAAGCGCCTCTCGGCCGACACGATGGCCTTCAGCGCCGGCAGCTCCTCGCTGAGCAAGGGAGAGTCGCTGCGCGACACCGCCCAGACGGTGACAGCCATGGGCGTCGACTGCGTGGTCGTGCGCCACCGCAGCGCCGGCGTGGCGGTGCAGCTTTCCCGCTGGCTCGACGCCGCGGTGGTCAACGCCGGCGACGGCCGCCACGAGCACCCCACCCAGGCCCTGCTGGACTGTTACACGATCAGCCGGCGGTTGGGGAGCATTGAGGGGCGGCATGTGGCGATCGTGGGCGACATCGCCCACTCGCGGGTGGCCCGGTCGCTAGTGGCGGCGCTGCGGATGCTCGACGCGGCGGTCACGCTGGTGGCGCCGGCCACGCTCCTGCCCCCCGCGGTGGACGGCTGGGGTGTGGGCGTCAGCAGCCGCATCGACGATGTCCTGGCGCGGGCGGATGTGGTCTACCTGCTGCGCCTGCAACGCGAGCGGCAGGAGCGGGCGCTGCTGCCCAGCCTGCGCGAGTTCCACGAGCGCTTCGGGCTGAGCGCCGAACGCGCCCGCCGCCTGGCCGACCACGCCATCGTGATGCATCCCGGTCCCATGAATCGCGGGGTCGAGATCGGCGCCGAAGTGCCCGAGATGGCCTGCACCACGATCGCCGAGCAGGTCGCCAACGGCGTCTCGGTGCGGATGGCGGTGCTCTTCTGGCTGCTGGGGGCCCAGCCGGGGACCGCCTCGACAGCCGACGTAGCGGCCGCCCCGGCCGCCGAAGGGGCGTCGCCGGCCGGGGTGGGCGGTGGCTGAGCGTCCCCGGCTCCTCATCGCCGGCGGCACGGTGATAGACGCCACCGGCGAGCGGCCGGCCGACGTGGTCGTCAGCCCCGACGGGGTGATCGCGGCCGTCGGCGGGGGTCTGGCCCCGGGAGCGGCCGGCGACCGAACCCTCGACGCCCGCGGCTGCGTCGTGGCGCCGGGCCTCGTGGACCTGCACGCCCATCTGCGCCAGCCCGGCGGCGAGCAGGCCGAGACCGTGGAATCCGCCAGCCGCGCCGCGGTACTCGGAGGGTTCTGCGCGGTGGTGGCAATGCCCAACACCAGCCCGGCCATCGACTCCGCCGCAGTGGTGCGGGAGGTGCAGGAGTTGGGCCGCGCCGCGCTCTGCGATGTGGAGGTGGCGGGCGCCATCACCGTAGGCCGGGCCGGAGGGCGGCTAGCGCCGATGGGCGAGATGGCGGCCCTCGGGGTCCGGCTGTTCACCGACGACGGCCACGGGGTGCAGGACGCCGCGGTCATGCGCCGCGCCTTGGAGTACGCCTCAGACCTCGGAGTGCGGTTGGCGCAGCACTGCGAGGTGGACTCGCTCGCCGCCGGCGGGCACATGCACGAGGGCGAGTGGTCTTCCCGGCTGGGCATCCCCGGCATCTGCGCCGAGGCCGAGGAGATCATGGTGATGCGCGACGTGGCCCTCAGCCGCCTCACCGGGGCGCCGGTACACTTCCAACATCTCTCCACGGCGGGCTCGGTGGCGATCCTCGAGGCGGCCCGGCGCAGCGGCGTGGCGGTCACCGCCGAGGTGGCGCCCCACCATTTCACGCTCACCGACGAGTGCTGCGCCTCCTACGACGCCGCGTTCAAGGTGAACCCGCCGCTGCGCCCGGAGGCCGACGTGGCCGCCGTGCGCGCCGCTCTGGCCGCCGGGACAGTGGACGCCATCGCCACCGATCACGCGCCGCACACCCCCGACGCCAAGGACCTGCCCTTCGAGGAGGCCCCGCCGGGGATGCTGGGTCTGGAGACGGCGCTGCCGCTCGCTCTGACCGAACTCCACATGCCCGTAGCGGACGTTCTGGCGCTGCTGTCGTGGCGGCCGGCGCGACTCGCCGGGATCGACGCCGCCCACGGCGGCCCGGTAGTCGCGGGGCGCCCGGCGAATCTCTGCGTCTTCGACCCGGAAGCAACCTGGACAGTGGACGGCTCCGGCGGCGCCAGCCGCAGCCGCAACACGCCCTATGCGGGCCGACGGCTGCGGGGCAGGGTGCGCCACACGATCGTGGCGGGCGAGCCGGTGGTCATCGACGGCGAGGCGCAACGATGAGGGCCGCGGCGCGCCGCGGCGGCGCTCTGGTCCTCGCCGACGGCGAGACCTTCGAGGGCGAGCTGGCCGGCGCGCCGCCGCCGGGGGGCGTCACCGCGGGCGAAGTGGTGTTCAACACCGTCATGTCCGGCTACCAGGAGGTTCTCACCGATCCCTCCTACGCCGGGCAGATCATTGCATTCACCTACCCGCACATCGGCAACTACGGGGTCGTCGACGCCGACTTCGAGAGCCGCCGCCCGTTCTGCCGGGGCTTGGTGGTGCGCGACCTGGTAGCGACGCCCAGCAGCTGGCGCGCCACAGCAAGTCTGGACTCGTTCCTCATGCGCTGCGGCCTGTCGTGCCTCGCGGGCGTCGACACGCGCCGTCTCACCCGGCACATCCGCGCGGCGGGCGCCATGGTGGGCGCCTTCGGCAGCGCGGCGGAGGCCGACCTGCGAGCCGCCGCCGCCGCCGAGCCCGGCACAGACGGCGTCGACCTCGTCGCCGCGGTGACCGCGGAGCGTCCCTACCGGCGGCCCACTGCTCGCGCCGACGGCCGGCCCCCCTGGCGCCTCAGCGTCGTCGACTTCGGCGTGAAGACCTCGATCCTGCGCCGGCTCGCGGCCTTCGGCCACGTCGAGGTGGTTCCCGCCGGCTACGGCGCCGAACGGATCCTGGCCCGGCGCCCTCACGGCGTGCTGCTGTCCAACGGCCCCGGCGATCCTGCCGCCGTGGCGGGCGCCACGGACCTCATCGGCGGGCTGCTGGACGCGGTCCCCGTCTTCGGCATCTGCCTGGGTCATCAGCTCCTCGCCGCCACCCTCGGCTGCGAGACCTTCAAACTGCCCTTCGGGCACCACGGTGGCAACCATCCGGTGCGCCACCTCGCCAGCGGCGCCGTCGAGATCACCAGCCAGAACCACAACTTCAGCGTGGCCGACAGCGGCGCGCCGGGTGTGGAGGTCACCCACCTCAACCTCAACGACGGCACCGTCGAAGGCCTCCGCAGCCTCGAGGCGGCGGCCTTCGGCGTTCAGCACCACCCCGAAGCGGGCCCCGGCCCCCACGACAGCCACCACGTCTTCGCAACCCTCGACGCCTGGCTGGGGGAGTTGCACGGCTCGGCGCCCGACGGGGCCGGATTCGCTGCTGGCTGCGGCCTCGAGTCCGACGCCCCCGCTGACCGCTGATGCCTCGCCGCACCGACATCGAATCCATCCTGATAATCGGCTCGGGCCCGATCGTCATCGGTCAGGCCTGCGAGTTCGACTATTCGGGCACCCAGGCATGCCGCGTGCTGCGCGCCGAGGGATACCGCGTGATCCTGGCCAACAGCAACCCGGCCACGATCATGACCGACCCCGGCTTCGCCGACGCCACCTACGTGGAGCCGCTCTCGCAGGAGGCGCTCAGCCGGATCGTCGAGCGCGAGCGCCCCGACGCCCTGCTGCCGACGCTGGGGGGCCAGACCGCCCTGAACCTGGCCATGGGCCTCGCCGAGGGGGGTGTGCTGGAGGCGCACGGCTGCGAGATGATCGGCGCCTCGCCCGAGGCGATCGCCTGCGCCGAGGACCGCGAGCGCTTCAAGGCCGCCATGGTGGAGGCGGGCCTGGAGGTGCCGCCGTCGCTGGTGGCCCGCTCGCTCGAGGAGGCGATGGCAGCGCCGCACACCGTCGGCCTGCCGGTCATCGTGCGCCCGGCCTACATCCTGGGCGGGCGCGGGACCGGCATGGCCTCCACCCCCGAGGAGCTGGCGGCCATCGCCGCCGAGGGCCTCGCCGCCAGCCCCATCTCGGAGATCCTCATCGAGCGCTCCATCGCGGGCTGGAAGGAGTTCGAGCTGGAGGTGATGCGCGACCGGGCCGACAACTGCGTCGTGATCTGCTCCATCGAGAACTTCGACCCCATGGGCACCCACACCGGCGACAGCATCACCGTGGCGCCCGTCCAGACCCTCTCGGACATCGAGTACCAGCGGATGCGCGACGCCGCCTTCACCTGCATCCGGCGCATCGGCGTGGAGACCGGCGGCTCCAACATCCAGTTCGCCGTCGATCCCGCCGACGGCACCCAAGTGGTCATCGAGATGAACCCCCGGGTGAGCCGCTCCTCGGCGCTGGCATCCAAGGCCACCGGGTTCCCCATCGCCAAGATCGCCGCCCGCTTGGCCGTGGGCTACACGCTGGACGAGATCCCCAACGACATCACCCGCAAGACCCCTGCCGCCTTCGAGCCCACCATCGACTACGTCGTCACCAAGGTGCCGCGCTGGGCCTTCGAGAAGTTCCCCGGCGCCCGCGGCACCCTGGGCACGTCGATGCAGTCGGTGGGCGAGGTCATGGCCATCGGCCGGACCTTCTGCGAGTCGCTCCAGAAGGCGTTGCGTTCGCTGGAGTCGGGCCGGGCGGGCCTCAACTGCGATCCCGCCGAGGCCGCCTACGACCGCCTCGACGATGCCGCCCTGCTGGAGGCGTGCGCCGTGGCCACCCCGGAGCGGGTCTTCCAGCTCGAGGCCGCACTGCGCCGGGGGCTCGGCGCCGACGCTCTGTACGCCGCCGGCGGCGTGGACCCGTGGTTCCTGGAGCAGATGAGCCTCATCTGCGCCGAGCGGGACCGCCTCGCCGGCGCCGCTCCGGGGTCGCTGAGCCGCCGCGACTGGCGCGGCCTCAAGCGCTTGGGATTCAGCGACGCCCAGTTGGCCTATCTCTGGGACGCTGCGCCGGGCGAGGTGCGCCGGGCCCGCCTGGCTGCCGGCGTGGCGCCCACCTACAAGACGGTGGACACCTGTGGGGCGGAGTTCGCCGCCGAGACTCCCTACCACTACGCCACCTTCGAGGACAGCGACGAGGTGGCGCCCTCGGATCGGCCCAAGGTGGTGATCCTGGGGTCGGGGCCGAACCGCATCGGCCAGGGCATCGAGTTCGACTACTGCTGCGTACACGCCGCGCAGGTGCTGGGCGATGCCGGTTACGAGACGGTCATGGTGAACTGCAACCCCGAGACGGTCTCCACCGACTACGACACCAGCCACCGGCTCTACTTCGAGCCGCTCACGACCGAGGACGTGCTGGCGGTGCTGGAGTCCGAGGAGCGTTCGGCGCGGGCCGGCGGCGGGCCGGGCGTGGCGGGCGTGATCGTGAGCCTCGGCGGGCAGACCCCGCTGAAGCTCGCCGGCGAGCTGCCGCCGGGGCTGGTGGCGGGCACCTCGCCTGCCTCCATCGACGCCGCCGAGGACCGCGAGCAGTGGGGCGCCCTGTGTCGCCGTCTCGGCATCCCGCAGCCGCCCGGGGCCGTCGCCGGCGCCGCCGAGGAGGCCCGGGAGGTCGCCCGGCAGATCGGCTACCCGGTGCTGGTGCGCCCCTCCTACGTACTGGGGGGCAGGGCCATGGTGATCGTGTTCGACGACGAGGAGTTGGACGCCGCCATGGCCGAGATCAGCGGCGACGGGTCGCTCGGCCGGGAGGGCGGGCTCTCTGCGGAGCGGCCCGTGCTGGTGGACCGATTCTTGGAGGACGCCGTGGAGGTGGACGTGGACGCCGTGCGCGACCGCGCCGGCGCCGTGCTCATCGGCGGGATCATGGAGCATGTGGAGGAGGCGGGCGTTCACTCCGGTGACAGTGCCTGCCTGCTGCCGCCCGTGAACCTCCCGGCGGCCGTGACCGAGGTCCTCGAGGGCCACACCCGGGCGATCGCGGAGGAGCTCGGCGTCGTCGGCCTGCTCAACGTGCAGTTCGCGGTGCCCCGAGGGCCCGACGGCGCGCCGGGCGGCGGCCCTTCGGTCTACGTGCTGGAGGCGAACCCGCGGGCGTCGCGCACCGTGCCGTTCGTGGCGAAGGCCACAGGGGTGCCTCTGGTGAAGCTGGCGACCCTGGCGATGATGGGCAGCACCCTCGCAGACTTGGCGTCCGCGGGGACGGTGGACGGCTGGAAGGGGCCCGCGCCCGCGCCCGGCGCCGCCGAGCCGTGGCGGCAGCCGGAGTACATCTCGGTGAAGGAGGCGGTGCTGCCGTTCAACCGCTTCCCCGGCGTCGACGCCGTGTTGGGCCCCGAGATGCGTTGCACCGGGGAGGTCATGGGCATCGACCGGCGACCGGGTCTGGCGTTCGCCAAGAGCCAGATCGCCGCCGGCGCCGCCCTGCCCACCTCCGGGTCGGTCTTCCTTTCCCTGGCCGACCGGGACAAGGCCGTTGGCGCTGTCGTGGGCCGCCGGCTCGCCGGTATGGGCTTCAAGCTGCTGGCCACCCGAGGAACCGCCGCCTGCCTTGCTGCCGCCGGCGTGGACGTCGATCAGATCGTGGCGAAGCTCGCTGACCCCGAGGGGCCCCACGCCGTGACGCTGCTGGACGCGGGCCGCATCGACTTGGTGGTCAACACGCCGGAGGGGCGCGGGCCCCGCGCCGACGGCGCCGACATCCGGCGCGCCGCGGCGCAGCGCGGCGTGCCGCTGCTCACCACGGTGGCCGCCGCCTTGGCCGCCACCGCCGGGATCGCCGACCAGCGCGACCACCCCATGGAGGTGCGCACCCTGCAGGAGTACCACCGGGAGATGCGATCGTGAGGCGGCGCTCGCGGCACCCGGTGGACCTGCGGACCGCGGTGGGCGCCGTGGAGTTGCCGAACCCGGTGCTGTGCGCCTCGGGGACCGCGGGCTACGGGACCGAACTGGCAGGGGTGATGGACTTGACGGCGCCCGGCGCGGTGGTCGTGAAGTCGCTCGCCGCTGCGCCATGGCCGGGGAACCCCGCCCCCCGGCTCGACGCCACCCCCGCGGGGATGATCAACAGCGTCGGCCTGCAGGGGCCGGGCGTGGCGGCCTGGGCCGCCGAGCAGTTGCCGGCGCTGCAGGCGGCGGGCGTGCGGGTAGTGGCCAGCATCTGGGGGCGCACCGTCGCCGAGTACCGCCGGGCCGCCGAGCTGCTCGCCCCGCACCGCTCCGGCATCCTGGCGGTGGAGGTGAACCTCTCCTGCCCCAACCTTGACGAGGGCGAGCACCTCTTCGCCCGGGCGCCGGGGTCCACCGCCGCCGCCGTCGAGGCCGCGGCCGCCGCGGGCCTGCCTCTTTGGGCGAAGCTGAGCCTCGCAGCGCCCGACATCGTGGCGGTGGCGGCAGCCGCCCGGGAGGCCGGCGCAGCGGCCGTGACGCTCATCAACACGGTCCCGGGCATGGTCATCGACGTGGCCGAGCGCCGCCCCGTCCTGGGCGCCGGAGGCGGCGGCGTGTCGGGCCCGGCCATCCGCCCGCTGGCGGTGCGGGCGATCTGGGAGTGCCACGCCGCGCTCGGCGACCTCCCGATCCTCGGTGTCGGCGGGGTGGCGCGCGGGATCGACGCCGTGGAGATGCTGATGGCGGGCGCCTGCGCCGTGCAGGTGGGCACCGCCACGTTCGCCTCGCCGCGCGCCCCCGAGCGGGTGTGCGCCGAGCTCGCAGCCTGGTGCCGGCGCCGGGGCGCGGCGTCGGTTCGGGGCCTCACCGGCGCGGCCCACGGGTCCGCCGAGGGACCGTCGTGACGGCCGAGGGCGCCGCCCCGCCGGCGGCGCCATTGGATCCCGCGGCCTGCGCGGTCGCCTTGGACACCCACGATCTCGACAGGGCGCTGGGGCTGGCCCGGATCCTTCGTCCCTGGTTCGCTATCGCCAAGGTGGGCCTCGAGCTGTTCGGCGCCGTGGGGCCCCGGGCCGTGCTGTCCCTGAGCGACGAGGGTTTCGAGGTGTTCGTGGACCTGAAGCTGCACGACATCCCCAACACGGTCGCTGGAGCGGCCCGCTCCCTCGCCGGCCTCGGCGCACGCTATGTCACGCTGCACGCCGCCGGGGGTCCGGACATGCTCCGGGCAGGCGCGGAGGGGCTCGCCGCGGCGCGGCCTGCCGGCGCCGAGGCGCCCGTGGCGTTGGCCGTCACCGTGCTGACCAGCGATTCGCTGGCTGAGCCGGACGTGCTGGCCCGCCGCGCCCGCGCCGCGGCGGCGGCCGGATGCGGTGGCGTGGTGTGTGCCGCCGGTGATCTGCCGGCGATCCGGGCGGCCGTTCCCGGCCTGCTGCGGGCCGTGCCGGGGATCCGACCCCGCGGCGCCGCCGCCGACGACCAGGCCAGGGTGGCCACGCCGGCCGCCGCCGTCGCCGCGGGTGCCGACATCCTCGTCATCGGGCGCCCGGTGACCGCGGCGACCGATCCAGCCGAGGCCGCTGCGGCCCTGCTGGGCGGCTGAGTCGGGGGCCCGCCGGCCGGTGCCCGCAGGGGTGTGGCCGGTCATTCCGCGAAATGCGCCGCTACGGGCTTCAACACGGTTACAGTCGCCGCCATGCCACTACCCCCACAACTCAGTGATGCACAACGTCAGGAGGCTCTCGCCAAGGCTGCCGCGGTTCGCCGTCGGCGGGCGGAGCTGAAGGATCGCCTCAAGATCGGTGATCTGACGCTTGCCGATGTGCTCGACATGGCCGCCGACGACGATGTGGTCGGCGGCACGAAGGTACTGGCCGTTCTGGAGTCGATGCCCCGAATCGGAAAGGTCACGGCCCGAAGGCTCATGGAGGAACTCGACATCAGCGAGACGCGGCGGCTGCGAGGGCTCGGCGTCAAGCAGCGCGAGGCACTCCTAGCCCGACTGTCGTAGCCTCCTTCGAGGGCTGGCGTCGGCCTTCGAGGGCACCGGGACTGGCAACATCACCACTGCTGATCGTCCTCTCCGGACCCGGCGGGTCCGGCAAGAGCACGTTGGCGCGCCTGCTCGTCAGCCAGGACGATCGGCTCTGGCTCAGCCGCTCGTGGACGACTCGGCCGCAGCGCGCCGGCGAGCCCGACGACGCCTACCGCTTCGTGGACCGCGCCGTCTTCGACGCGGCGATCGCCGCTGGGGGCTTCCTGGAGTGGACCGACTTCGGCGAGTACCGCTACGGCACGCCCCATCCCGATCCGCCGCCGGGCCATGACATCCTCTTGGAGATCGACGTCCAAGGCGCCCGGCAGGTGCGCGCCCGCCACCGGGAGGCGCTGCTGCTCTTCCTCGAAGCGCCGTCCGACTCGGATCAGGCGCACCGCTTGCGCGGGAGGGGCGACAGCGAGGACCATGTGCGGGCCCGACTGTCCTACGGGCCCGGCGAGCGGGAAACCGCCCGTGAACTCGGCGCGGTCATGGTCGTGAACGCCGACCTGGACGAGACCGTGGCCGAAATGGGGCGGATCATCGACGACCGCCGCCGCTAACGATCCGCCCGCCCGGTCCGCCCGCCCAGTCCGCCCGCCCCGTCGTCATTCCGGCGAGAGCCGGAATCCACTGGCCGGGTCACCGGGAGCGCTCGGTAGACTGAAGCGTTGCGTCGGCGGTCGAGCCAGACCCGACGATGTACCTCACGACCACTCCGGGGAGCGACGATGCGTGAAGCCGATGTCGGCGATGACACCAACAGCATGATCAACCCTCCGGTGGAGGAGTTGCTCGAGAGGGCCGACGACTCCAAGTTCCGGCTGGTCTCCCTGGGCGCCACGCGCGCCCGGCAGATCAACTCCTACTACGGCCAACTCGGCGAGGGACTCGGGCGGATGATCCCGCCGCAGGTCTCTTCGACGGCCCGCAAGCCGCTGTCGATCGCCCTGCAGGAGATCGAGCAGGGCAAGATCGTCGCGGTGACCGTCCAGGATCCCCCGGAGTCTGAAGACGACGAGCCGACGCTGGAACTGGCCGGGGCGCCGCCCGAACAGGCCGGCTGAGGCCGCCGAGCGCCCGGTGCGGCGACGGTGGGGCCGATGAGGGCGTTCGCCGGACGCCGCGTCGTTCTCGCCGTCAGCGGTGGGATCGCCGCCTACAAGGCCGTCGAGGTCTGTCGGCGCCTCGTCGACGCGGGCGCCCATGTCACGCCGGTTCTGACCCCCGCGGCGAAGCGTTTCGTGGGCGAGGCCACGTTCTCGGCGCTGGCCAGCGAGCGGGCCCGCCTCTCGCTCTTCGACGACGACGATCCGATCCCTCACGTCACCCTCGGGCAGCAGGCCGATCTTGTCGTGGTGTGTCCCGCCACCGCCCGGGTGATCGGCGCTTACGCCGCCGGCCTGGCTGGCGACCTGCTGAGCGCCACCCTTCTGGCGACCCGGGCGCCGGTGGTGGTGTGCCCCGCGATGCACACCGAGATGTGGGAGCACCCCGCCGTGCGGGACAACCTCCGCCTGCTCGCCGAGCGCGGCGTGACCGTCGTCGCGCCGGAGGAGGGCCGCCTCGCCGGCGGCGATACGGGCGCCGGCCGCCTGGCTGCTCCAGAGTCGATCCTGGCCGCCGCCGCGGAGGCCCTGGCTGCAGGCCCTCAGGCCCCCGTCAGGGACATGGTCGGGCTGCGAGTGCTCGTGACGGCGGGCGGAACCCGCGAACCGATCGACCCGGTGCGCTTCGTCGGCAACCGCTCGTCGGGCAAGCAGGGCTACGCGGTCGCAGTGGAGGCAGCGGCCCGGGGCGCCAAGGTCTCCCTCGTCGCAACGGTGCGGCGCCCGCTGCCCGACAGCGTGGACCTAGTGCTGGTGGAGACCGCCGAGGAGCTGCGCGCCGCGGTCGTGGACCGGCTCCCCGCCGAGGTGGTTGTGATGGCCGCCGCGGTGGCCGACTACCGTCCGGCGGCGCCGGCGGCGGACAAGATCAAGAAGTCCGGCGAGGCGCGCACCGTCACTCTCGAGCCGACCCCGGACATCCTGGCGGAACTGGGCCGCGGCGGCCAAGTGGAGACCCTGGTCGGCTTCGCCGCCGAGACCAGCGACGTTCTGGCTAACGCCGAGGCCAAGCTGCGCACGAAGGGCGCCGATCTCATCGTCGTCAACGACGTCTCGGCGCCGAGCGTCGGGTTCGACGGTGACACCAACGAGGTGGTCCTCCTCGACGCTGCGGGCCGCACCGCGGTCCCGCTCACATCCAAACGCCAGGTGGCTCAGGCGATCCTCGACCGCGTCGTGGCCCTGCGCGCCGCTCGCTGACTGGTACGACGCGATGGGTGATCTGAAATGTTTCAGAATCATCCGTAAATCATTGTCAGGGCGTTACAAAGCTCCGGGATCGAGTATGGTCGCACCCAGGTCGGATCAGCTCGAGCCGCCGCAGCCGGATCCGGGCCTGCCGCCGAGAGGACGAGTCCTCACATCGAGAGAGGGAGGGACCACCATGGGCGAGACCCGTGTAGACGTGACGATCAGGAATCCAGCGGACTCGCAGCGCTGCTGGGAGGGCGAGTTCGTGGTGGACACCGGGGCGATCGACTCGGTCGTGCCGCGCCGGCACCTTGAAGCGATCGGCGTCGAGCCGCTGGAGGACGCTGTCTACCTGCTCGCCGACGGCAGCGAGTTCCACACTCAGACGGCTCTCGCCCAGATGGAGTTCGAGGGGCGCAGGCTGGGCGGCATCGTCATCTTCGGCCCCGACGACGTCGATCCGCTGCTGGGCGTCACGGCCCTGGGTTCCGGCGGTTTCGCCGTGGACCCCGTCAACAATGAACTCCGCAAGGTGATGCGCCGCCTCTAGCCGACACGGCCCCAAGAGGATCGCGCAGCGGGCCAGCGCCGCTCTTCAATCGCCAACCCCCCGAGGCTGTCGCCCCCCGGCCCCGCCTGCTGGCTATCACCTGTGAGGGTCGCGGAGCGGGCTGGCGTCACTCTTCAGTTGTCAAGGTGCGTGTCACTGTCGGTCCCGCCTGACGAACCGGAGCCACCGGTGGCGTCGAGACCCGGGCCCAGTGCCGACAGGGCCGCGCCGTAGCCGAGGGGCATCGGCACGGCGTCGCCGATCCACTTGGCCAGCTTCGCTCGCGACGGCGGATGCCGCGGGTCTGCCACGAAGCGGTACGTGTCGGGGAACCCCTGAATCCGTGCGGCCTCCCGCGGGGTCAGTGTGCGGCGTCTGGTCGGATGCACGTAGCGGCCCCGTCCGGGCGTCATGAAACCGGTGGTGATCGTGGGGGCGGGCTTGTCGGGCCACATCCGGCCGTAAACCGAGCCGTAGGTCGTGCCGTCGCGGTGACACTCGGGGCGCCACGCATTGGGCAGATCGTACTCACCGTTGTCGAACAGCCAGTCCACCCGCTCCCGATTCTCCGGACTCATCTCCGACGCCACGTCCATGATGCCGCAGTCCTCGCGGTCGGTGAGGTCACCGATCGCCCACTCGAGTGTCCGCGGCCCCGCATCGGCCAGCGCCTCGGCGACGACGTCGAGAGGGATCGGGGCGGCGTCCCGCCGGGCCACGAGGAACGAGCGCCGCCGCGTCTGCGGCCA
Organism: bacterium; assembly: GCA_026706565.1. Taxonomy (GTDB): domain Bacteria; phylum Actinomycetota; class Acidimicrobiia; order Acidimicrobiales; family CATQHL01; genus VXNF01. Next base: position 3,387 of record JAPOYM010000173.1, on the reverse strand, counting down.
GCCCATGGCGTCAGCCCGGAGCGTGCCGCGCACCACGCCGTATCCCGCGGCCTCGAAGAGCCGCTGGGCCACCTCGACCACCTGTCTGTCGTCGTGCTCCACCTCCGGTACGTTCTCGATGATCGCCATGCGTGCGCTGGCGGCAACGGCGAACGCCGGCACCGTCAGGTAGTAGGTGTTGCGCCTGTCGCTGCGGCGCGTGCGGTTGTTCAGATTCGAGTGACCCTGGCACGGCGGACCCGCCATCACCACGTCGACCCCGCCCACCGCCTCGGCGAGACCTGGATCCACGATCTCCGGGGGGTAGACGAAGCCCGCATCCGCGCTCCTACCCCTGACGCGGTAGTCGAGGAGCGATGAGACCGACTTGATGCAGCGCAGCCGCGTGTCGTGGTTGGCGGCGTAGACCGCGACCGCCTCGGCGTCGGAGTCCGCGACCATCTCGGTCACCATCCGGACGCCCAACTCGGCGGCCAGCTGCGCCACCCCCAAGGCCAGTCCGCCGGTGCCGCAGAACAGATCCACGGCCCGCAGCGGTCGATCGGAGGCGGGCTCGGCAACCGGCGCCGGGCGCTCACCGACCAGGTAGGCACTCCACCAATCTCCCTTGGGATCCGGGCGGCCGTCGCCGACTAGCCCGATCGCTCCAGGAAGTTCCACGAACGACCGGAGATCCAACGCCCCGAGTTCAAGCGTGTGGACTCCCCGCGTCCCTTCCCACGCGAAGCGCTCCCTTGGACCAACGGCAAGCGTCCCCGGTTTGACGCGCTCGACCGGTCCAGGCACCGGGCTCATCATGAGCTGATCGGGGACATCTCCCGGCGCAACTCGTCGATCAGTGCCCGGGCGTCATCGTCGTCGTAGATCACCGGTACGACGTTTGCCCAGGTCTTGGTCAGCGCCTTGGCCAAGACCCGGAGGTCATCGGTCTTCAGGGGATGCGCCGCCTGCATTGCCACGAACGCCCGCACGACAGAAGGCGCAGTGGCGGTCCGGACCCGCAGGACGTAGCTCCGCCAGAAGTCAGTGCCTTTGACGGCGGTGGCGGAATCGAGATGGTCGAGGCCGCCGACAGCTGACCCGCGGGCGTACATCCTGGTGAGCACGCACGGGGGTCTCGCCCGCCACCATCCGGCGGGCCAACTCCACGCACTTCGACCTCGACAGCGCCCGATACCTCAAGAGTCGGCCTCCAGCGAGTCGATCAGCGCCTTCCTGACGTCGATCGCGTGCTCGGTTCGCGCCAATGTTCGCTCTGCGTTGTCCTTCACCTGCTTGAGGAGCAGCTGCCGGTCGTCTCGGGAGGCACCCGATCCGGCGGTGAAGCGCAGGACCCGGCCGAGCAGCGAGGACTCGACGTCCTCCCACGCATGCGTGTCGAGTTGTGCCTCGCCGGCGGCTCGATGTACGACGGCGGCGATGAAGTCCTGCGCCAACTGCGCCTGGATCGCCCGCGCCGCCGGCGAGTTCTGGTGGGCACCCAGCCTGTTGAGCAGGTCCGCGTCGATGTAGAAGCGAGGCGGCTCGGAATCCTCGAACGGCGCCAGGACGTCGTGGTCGTCCAGGTCGACGTAACGCACGGCACCGGAGGGAAGCCCCAGGCGCTCGCGCGCCTCGTCGTCAAGCGGGATCGGACGGAAGAGCGCCGCGCCCTTCTCGACGTCGATCCTGAACTTAGCGCGGGAAATCCAGGTGCCCTTCCGCCATGGACGGAGTGGGCGCTTCTCAACTTGCCGCAGGAGCAGCACGTACACCTCCAGCGTCGCCCCGTGGAAGCCCGTTCGGAACGGCACCGGCCGCTGCCCATCTGTAATCGAGGTAACCCGCTGGAGGTCGTCCAACTCGGAGAGCGGACGGTGGTACACGATTTCGGATCGCTTGATGTACGAGGTTGAGGCGACGGCCAGCAGTCCTAGCGCCGACGGTTCGACGTCCAGGTCGGACGCCCCGAGCACGAGCGCCCGCTTGAAGTCCTCGAACTCGCTCTCCGGTGCCCAGACGATCTGGCCGCTCCTGCGGGCGAAGCTTTCGGGATCGGCAACCGTGATGCCCGCATCCGCCTCGCAAACCTGATCCCCGAACAGGACGCTGGTCGAGTTGAGAACCTTGTCCAGTGGCGTGCTTCGGAAGGGACGCACGATTCGGGATTCGGAGCTCACGATCCCTCGCCCTCCGATGTGTCAAGGTCGACTTCGGCCACGAGCCGCCCGGTCCAGTCGGCTCCGTAGGGCTTGCTGGCGAACTCGAACACTACGGCCTCGTGGGAGAGACTGCCGACGAACGTGCCAGCGTCGCCGTTGTGCGCGCTGAATCCAGCCGGGGCCTTGACATGCATCTTGACGGGGTCGCGCGCCGTCTCATCGTCCGCGTCGCGGAAGCTTGCCAGCACCGGGTCGCTGCGCGGTCTCGGATGGAGCAGGCCCTCGTCGCCCTCGACGACCGCGTTGAAGTCGTCCTCCTCCAGCGCCGGCCACCAGTACCGTTCGATGGCGACCACAAGGTCGTGCTCACTGACGGTCGGCTCGACGAGGAGGAACGTGGTTCCGAGCAGTTCGGGCGTCTCGGGATTCCGGACGGTGAGGCCGAGGGACGCCGCCACCTCATCGGCGGCCTCGTTCTCGAAGGGGCGGACAGTGCCATCGGGGTCGCGCATCGGTAGGCAGGCGCGGGACGCTCATGGCGAGAGGGGCCGGAGAAGCCTCACGAGCGAGGGGGAACAGTCGCTATCGCGAATCCGCGCGAGCTTGCGCAATGTGGCCCGAGCCATCCTCGACCGGGTTGCAGCCTTGCCCGTCGTCTCTCGCCGAGGGCCGCCCTGCAATCGGTCGTGGCGTGCTCCGGCGGGTTGCTGCGATTGCGACGAGTTCCTCGTGTGTGAATTCACGTTTCTCAAATTCGATGGCGATAGCTGTAAGTTCCTCATCTCCTAGTGTTCTTTGAGAATTCTGACTCATTGCCTTCCTTTCGTCAGATAGTGCCGGAACCTGCGCCTGAGTCGCATGGCGTGAATGACCACATTGTCGTCCGCAATCCAGAAGTAGAGCACTTCAAGGAGGTTACCAGCCGGATCCGAGCCGATGCAGAGACTCTTCGGCGGTCGTGGTCGGGTTCGATGTCGTGGAAGCCCAATGCGTTCTTCCAGGCGTGTCGAATCGCGTCATCGGACACGCCGTGTCGGTAGGCCGACGTCAGGATCTTCATGCATTGAGTATATCAATATATAGTAGAACAGCATAAGAATCTAGAAGTCGTTTCGTCAGTGCAGGTCGGCTCGCAGTCGGCCCCGGTCCACGACCGTCTCGCCGTCGAGGGTGACGGTGCAGTTGCGCATCGGCAGGTCGAAGTGGCCGCGGCAGAAGCGGCCGGCGGTCTCGTTGGCGCCGGTGG
>JAPOYM010000040.1 GCA_026706565.1 bacterium | reverse complement strand
CCCGGCCAGCACGCTCATCGTCGCCTCCCCTCCCGCGGCCCCGCAGCCCGCGCCTAGAACCGAAGCCTAACCCACCCCGCCCCCCAGCGCACGCACCGTAAATCATAATATACTATGATACACACGATTTATTTCTAAATCAACTATACCTATGAAACTGCTCTGAAGTACTTTCGAGGAGACGACGCGGAAGTGCCGGCGGCGCGCCCGACCACCGCAAGACGCCGCGCCTACCGCCTCCAAGCGGCGCGCGGCGGCGCGGGGTAGCCTGCGGAGCGAGGCTTCGGCGGCTCGGTGGCCGCGGGAGGGGAGGCGACGATGAGCGTGCAGGCCGAGGAGGAGACCGCCGTGGTGGACCCGTCTGAGGCGTACCCCGCCACCACGCCTGATAGGGGCGTGTCCGGTCTGCACTTCATGGTCCGCATGCAGACCTACTTCGCGCTGAGTGACCACTTCGCGGGCCGGTCGGACTGCTTCGTTTGCTTGGGCCGCAACGTCTACTACCGCAGGCACCCGAACGCCGCGTTCGCGGTCCCCGACGTGCTCGTGAGCTTCGGCGTGGACCCCGGGGTCTTCGAGCTGGCCGACAGCTACACCATCTGGGATCCGGGCGCGCCGTCGGCGTTCGTGCTGGAGATCGCCTCGGAGGAGGCCCACCGCAAGGGCCGCGAGGACAGACTCGCCGTCTACTGGGAGGTGGGCGCCAGCGAGCACTGGAGCTTCGACGCCACCGGCGGCGACCTCCACGAACCGATGCTGCAGGGCTCGCGCCGCGCCGGCGGTGCCTGGCGGCCGATAGAGGCGGCCCCCGACGGCCGCGGCGGCCTCCGCGCCCGCAGCGACGCGCTCAGCCTGGACCTGCACGCCGAGCCGCAGCGCCTGCGCTTCCGCGACCCCCGCACCGGCCTCTGGCTGCCCGACCACGACGACACCCGACGCGAGCTCGACCAGCTCCGACGCGAGCGAGAAGCCGAGGCAGCCGCCCTGCGCGCCCGGTACGACGGCCACGACGACGACGCGGCCCGATAGCAGCGGACCCCTGCCGCGGCGCGAGTCCCGCACAGATTCACCCTGCCGAGGGCACGACCAAGCGGGCCGCCGCGCAACGCCCCGATACCCCACAGTCCCAGCGGCGAAGCGCGAGAGGTGGATGCCGACACGAAGCAGGCTGGCGGCGGCGGCACCAGTCCAACACCGGGCTATGTCGCGAAAACCGAACCGGACAGGGCCGAGGTTGGCCCTCGTTCGCTCCCTCCCCGGATGGTCGATAAGCCGGTCAGGTGAACGGGATCGGCGTTTGGACCCACCAGGGCCGGTCGCTGGTGTGGATCTCGGTCACCCACTTCACCCACCACAGGCCCCGCCGACCGGGCGCCACGAGGCGGGCCGGGAAGCCGTGGCCCCGTGACAGGGGCTCGCCGCCGACGGAGTGGGCGAGGATCATGTGGCGTGCGTCGCTGAGCGGGAAGCGCCGTGCGTAGCCCGTGGCCGAGCGGACCTCGAGGCTGCGGCCCGACGTCTCCGGACCGAGCAGGGCGGTCAGCGGAACGCCCGTCCACGTCTGGGTGCTGTACCAGCCGCTGGTGCAGTCCAGCGTGGCCTCGGTCGTGCGGCTGTGGGCGACCAGTTCCCGGTAGCCCACGTCCCGGTTCACCGAGCCCCGCAGGCGCAGCACCCAGTCCTCGGGGTCGATCGTCGGCGGGGAGTCGTCGAGCCACTGCACCACGGGCATCCGCCGCGGGTCGCCCGAGCCCACCTCGTGGCTGCCGGTGAAGCGTCGCTCGGCGGCGAAGAACCGCTCGAAGCCCCCTCGCGCCAGCAGCGCCACGCCCGCCACGGCCAGCGCCTGCAGCGCGGTGCGCCGGGACAGGTCCACCGGGCGGACCCGCTGGGGCCGGCCCACGACGTGCCACACCGCCAGCGGCACCGCCGCGAAGGCGAAGATCAGGTGCAGGCCGATCGCCGACCACACGCCGATCGCCTGCCAGAATCCGAGCGCGTGGACGACCCCGGTGGCGAACGCCCCGGTGACGCAGATCCCCAGCGCCATGGAGGCGTAGCGGCTGGGGCGCCGACGGCGCAGGCCCCGGCGCACGACGGGCACCTTCGGGCGGGCCAACACAAGCACGCCGAAGCCCACCACGCCGTGCATGACCACGATCCAGGCGGTCGAGGCGCCTCCGAGCAGGAAAGAGCCGCCGCCGGTCACCCACGCCAGCACCAGCATCACCAGCAGCGCGAGATTGGTCTTGCGGCTGCGCGTCCCGGCCCGTTCGGGGCCGGGCAGCCCGAGGCGGGACCATCGGCGAACCGGCAGTTCAGAGGTGGGCCGATCGGCTGCATGCACTCGCCGTCGAGACTACCGAGCATCTTCGCCAGACCGGTTCCCATCCGAAGCCCGAGTTGGCGTACCGCGTTATTGAAGCCGTGACGGGTTGGGGGCGGGCAGACGAGCGCCCCGATGTTGCCGAGTTGCTACATGAAGGTTCTCTGGAGCCAGCCAGCGAAGTCTTCGGCTATGGGGCGGCTCGTGTCGAGATCGCACGCTTCAAGGGCCTGGGCCATCCGTTTAGGCTCTTTCCTAGTCGCCAACCAAGCGTAGAGTTTGGCTCGCGAGGTCTTGTTCGGTTTGAATCTGCGTTCGCCCGCGGGGATGTCATCGATGTAGCGCTCGGCTCGAGTCCAGAGCGAATCGTTCTTAGGGATCATCTCTCTGACGAAATCCTCGAGTTCCCCGGGAGAACCGTTGTCAGGCATCATCCATATGCCGACGCGCGGGGAGCCTTCAACGACCGTCCCGTTCGGTTCGAGGTCATCGGGCGGGTTAATGTCAGCTCCTTGGAGCCGACCTCGTATTGCCTGCCAGCGGGCGGCCGGGTCGTCGTTGGCATCCACGAGAATGCCGAGGGCAAGCCGGTCAGGGACTTTCAGCTCTGGGCTGATGGTCTTCAGAAGTTGCTCGACGCCGTTCGCCTTCTTGATGCAGAACTGTTCGGTGATGTCCAATCGCTCACAGAGACGACAGACCATGCGCTCGTCGTCAACCCCTTCGACGAGTAGTACGCGTTCCACGGCAATCCTCAGATCGGCGACTATCTCACTTCGATGTTGTGATCGGCGGCCGTCTGAAGCTCCTCTTCGGTATAGGCAATCGCCCGGATCCCGTCACCGCTACGCTCGAGCCGGGTGAGAATCCCTTCGGTCGTAGTGTTCTCCATTGCAGCGCGCGCGAAACCTCGTACGCAGTCCCAGCTGTGAGTCGTCGCGAGAACTTGGACGTTGTTTCGGTGAGCCGTCGTCAGCAACATCTGCCAGAACTCTGTTTGGACCAAGTGGTGAATGCCGTTCTCGGCTTCATCGATGACAAGGAAGCCGCTCCTGCTGTTCGCAAGCGCCAACGCGACACCGAAGATGCGTGTAGCGCCGTCGCCGAGACTCTTCAGGGGAACGGGACTCGAGGTTCCGGCGAGCTTTACGAGTACTCGCTGGCCAATCCCCATGCGATAGCCCGCCCTATCGCCGCCGACGACCGCCACACGGTCAATCTCATTGCCGCGGATAAGCCGAAGAGACTCGGTGGCGCGGTCCTCGTCCTCGGTCAGCGCGACGTCGTTCCATAGACTGGCGAGCCGTTGATTGCTGAGTAGGCCCGGTCCGAGCGATTCGCACTCAAACGGCGCTGGCCATTCCTGGTCTAATCTACGGCGGCGCATCCTCGATGAGATACGAGTTGTGGCCCGAAGGCTTTCGGAGTCATCTGCGGCGATCAGCCACGGAAGAAAATAGTTCTGCCCGCGAAAGGCAACCGCCAAGGCGCGGATCTCAACAGATCCAGCGGCATCTAGTGACCAATCACGGAGCAGCTCGAGTTGTTCATCCGACCAGTCCAATGCCCGAGGCGCTCGAATCGTTAGGGCGTCGGCGTGACCGACCGGGCCGATCGAGATCGTCGTATCCCTGCTAGCTAGGCGGCCATGGAATAGTGCCGCGTAATCGGGGGCGACCACAGGGTCGTTGTCCTCGTCGCGATACGGCGACAACTCCTCGCGCTGTTCGAGCAGCGCATTCAGGACTCCCGGTCGCCCCCTGGCGGCATAGACGCGAACAGCCTCGAGAACCGTCGTCTTGCCGACACCATTTCGTCCAGAAATGAGAGTGACGCGCCCCAACCGCGGGATCTCCAGGTTTCCGATACCGCGAAAGCCGGTGACCCGCAGACTCGGCAGGAACAGGGTGTTGGACTCAGGTTGATCGCTCATGGCACATGGGGTTGATCGACGGCAAGACGAGAGCGCGCTCGCCCCGATCGCGATGCTACCGGAGTGAACGCTGCGACACGCGATCCTGAGAAGACCGGCAGGACCGCGGGCTCCGGCACAGCCTCCGCCAACTCCAGCGGCCGATCCCGGCGGCAGCCGCGTTCCGACTCGTCGACTTACCCGCGGGGAGCCAGTTCGCGCGCGCCGCCACGCAGGAGGCCGACACCACCTCTCGCAGGGATAGTTGCGCCGACGGGCAAAACGGGCAACCGTGGGCAGGGACCAGGCTGGTGGGCGTAGCGTTGGCCGAACCAACCCGGCGAACTCCGAGGAGACAGAATGCAGGTCATTCGAGTAACCGAACACGGCGGCCCCGAGGTTCTCTCGCTCGCCGAGCTGCCCGAACCCGCCCCGGGCGCCGATCAGGTGGTCGTCAAGGTCGCCGCGGCGGGGGTGAACTTCGTGGACACCTACCAGCGTAGTGGACTGTATCCCATCGACCCGCCGTTCACTGCCGGCCTCGAGGGGGCCGGGGCGGTGACCGCCGTCGGCGAGGGTGTCT
>JAPOYM010000050.1 GCA_026706565.1 bacterium | reverse complement strand
ACGGCGTGGTGATCGTGGCCGAGACGCTGGCGCTGGCCACCGTGAAGGCCATCACCCTGGAGTCCTCGGCCCGCTGCCACGCCGAGGCGCAGCAGATCGGCGGCAAGGAGATGCCGACCGCCGAGGCGGTCCGCAGCAAGCGGCTCTACCTGGAGAACTTCATCGGCGCCATGTGGGAGGCCAACTGGCGCCGCCTGCGCCGCAGCGACCCCGACCTTTTCGAAGTTCTCGACCCATAGGTGCCGGCCGTCGGAGTGTCCCGGTCAGCCGCTCGACTCGCCGCCGGGAGGGTCGCCCTCGTCTGCTCCGGGCGGGGGATCCTCCGCCGCGGCCGGTAGGGCGCCGGTGCCGGCCTCGGCGGGCGGGCCGGCGTCGACGGCGTCGGACGGGGGTTCCTCGGGCCCCGTCGGCCCCTCGGCGTCCTGCGGTGCGGGTTCGGCGGCCTCCTGAGGCGTCTCGGGCAGCATCGTGTCCGCATCGTCGGCCTCGGTCGCGTCGCCGGTGTGCTGCGTCTGCTCCGGGCTCTCGGCCTCCGGGTCGGTCGGTTCGGACTCAGCGTCGATTGCCTCCGAATCAGCGTCAGCGACCTCGGACTCGGGGTCGGTGACCTCCGGCTCGGGCGGCTGCCACAACTCGGGTCGGGGCACGCCGTCGCCGGGACGATCGCAGTCGTGGTCCGGATCGTCGGCCAGCAGTGCGTACGTGCGGCAAGCCGCCAGGGAGACCCACCGCACCGACAGGTTGTAGTAGTCGCCCCGGTCGCTCACCGCGGCGACGGCGAACCAGGAGCCGTCGGGCAGCGGGATGACCCCTGCGTCGATAACGAGCCGCACCTCGGCGCTGCAGCAGTACGGCGGCAGCCATCCCGCCTTGTGTGACGCCGCGGCGGCCACGTCTTCGGGGAGCCGGGCCAGCAGGACGTCGGTGACCGCGCCAGCCGTGTAGGCCCCTCGGTCGGTGCGGCGCAGCCACGCCTCCAGAGCGGCGCCGCCGTCGTCGAGGAGCTCCCCGCGCCGCAGTCCGGCGTAGAACCGCGCCAGATCCCCGACGGTCGTGAAGTTGGCCCTGGTACCGCCCTCGGTCACCGACTGCGCGACCCGGTCGGTCCCGAAGTGCCAGGCCGCCAGGTGGGTGCTCGTCATCCCGGCCACGTCGCTGCTCCAAGCGTTGACGGCGTCGATGCCGACCAGATCGATGATCGCGCCGGCGGCGAAGTTGTCCGACTGCACGAGCGCCGCCTCCGCCAGCGGTTCGACGGCCGCCAAGCCGGCGAGGTCGATCGCGGCAGCCGTCCAGACGGGCTTGACGGCGCTCGCGGAGATGTGCCGGCGCTGCTCGTTGAAGCCGTAGAGGGACCCGTCGGTGACGACGACAGCGAGTGACGCCCGGCCCGCTGGATCCCAGTCGCGGGCCAGCCCCTCGAGCTCGCCGAGGAGTGACAGCAGGCGAGCCTCGGTCTCGGGGTCCAGGCCGGCGGGGCCTGCCGGCTCGGCGGCTCCGTCGCCGTCGGTCGGAGCGCTCTCGGCGGAGCCGCGTGCCGGTGCCTCGTCGGTTGCGCCGGCGACGTCGCCTGTATCCCCGGCCGGCTCGGCCTGCTCCCCGTCAACAGGCTCGGCGTCGGCTGCGGCGTCTTGCGCCTCGATGGCCGCAGCCGGCGCCTCGGGGGCCGCAGCCGGTTCCTCGGGGGCCGCAGCCGGCGCCTCGCCGCTCCCGCCGCCGCACGCGCCGATGATCAGAGCCGCGGCGGCCGGCACGAGGGCGAGGCGGCCGACGCCCGACGGTCGGCCACTTGGGCGACCTCTCGCCATGAGGTCGCCTCAGCTCGCCGTCGGGTCGAGGACGACCTTGATGGCGCCCTCGGCGCGCCGGGCGGCGACAGCGAACGCCTCGTCGACGGCGTCGAGGGGGAAGCGGTGCGTCACGAGCGCCCGGGCCACGTCCGGGTTGGTCTCCAGGACCGCGGCCGCCGCCTCGATGTCCCGCCCCGTGGCGCCCCGCCCGTACATGATCCCGGTGAGGATGCGCAGTTCCTTGAACATGACGCTCATGGCTGGGAGCACGATGTCGGTTCCCCAGTAGTTGGCCAGCAGCAGCAGGGTGCCGCCGCGGCGCGCCCTGCGGGCGGCTTCGGCCAGCGCCTCGGGCGTGCCCGCCGCGTCCACCACGAGGTCGTAGCGGCCATCGTCGGGTTCGCCGGCGCCGAGGCGGTCGGCTGCGGCGCGCTGGGCCTCGTGGCGGGCCAGCACCGCCACGTCCGCGCCGTCGTGGGCGGCCACGGCGGCGGCGCACAGCCCCAGGGCGCCGGCGCCGATCACCAAGATCCGCCGCCCGCCCCGCGCCCCGCCGGCGTTCGCTAGGCGCAGGCCGTGTACGCACACCGCCAGCGGCTCGACCAGGCTGGCGTCCGCGACGCCGTCGCTTGTGCCGAGCGGCACGATCCCGGCTGCGTCGGCGGCCACGTACTCGGCCATGCCCCCGTCGGCGCCGATGCCGAGCACTTGGCGCACCGAGGCGCCGCAGAGGTTGTAGTCGCCGCCGTCGCAGAAACCGCACCGTCGCCCGCACGGCGTCACGGGCTCGACGACCACCGGGGTGCCGTCGGCGAGGCGGCCGGCGATCTCGTGGCCGACGGTTACCTGTGGGTCCAGCAGGCCGAGGCGGGCCATGTGCAGGTCAGAGGAGCAGATGCCCGCCGAGGCGACCGCCACTAGCACCTGGCCGTCGCCGGGAGCCGGTCGGGGCACATCGCACAGCTGCATGCGCCCGTCGATGCAGCGAACGGCCTTCATGGGGGGATCATCCTAGGAGCCGGGCCGGTCACGACTGCTCGGTAGTGTTGCCGCACCGTCACCGACCACCTAGGAGGCGTGCCATGCCCATCGACCCCGACGCCTCAGGAGCCGAGGGCTCACCGGTCGAGAGCAGTTGGAGCTCCAAGGACTGTCTGCTGTACGCCTTGGGCGTGGGCGCCGGCATGGACGATCCCGTGGGCGCCGAACTGGAGTTCACGACCGAGAACAGCCGCGAGGTCACGCAGAAGGCGCTGCCCACCATGTGCGTGGTGCTCGGCGACGGGCTGGACCGCAGGCCCGACAACCCCATGCGACGCCTCGGGTCGTTCAACCCGGCGCTCTTGCTGCACGGCGAGCAGACCATCACGCTGCACCGCCCCCTGCCGGTGGAAGCCATGGTCAGCACGGTCGCCAGGATCACCGGCGTGTATGACAAGACCAAGGCGGCGGTGGTGGAGATCACCTCCAGCGCCGCCGACACCGCCGACGGGCTGCCGATGTACACCAACGTGGCCACGCTGGTACTGCGGGGCGAAGGCGGCTGGGGCGGTGACCGCGGACCGTCGGCGTCCGGCACCGACCGCCCCGAGCGAGCTCCCGACACGGTCGTGAGCTACACCACCCGCACCGACCAGGCGCTGCTGTACCGCCTCAACGGCGACCGGAACCCGCTGCACAGCGACCCCGCCTTCGCCGCCCTGGCGGGCTTCGACCGGCCCATCCTGCACGGCCTGTGTACCTACGGCTTCACCGGCCGGGCGCTGCTGCACGCCGTCTGCGACGGCGACCCGGAGCGCTTCGGCGGCATGTACGGCCGCTTCACCGCTCCCGTCTTCCCCGGCGACCGCCTCGACGTACACATCTGGACTGAGGGCGACCGCGCCTGGTACCGCACCCTCGTCGGCGACCGCGCCGTGATCGACAACGGCACGATGACCCTGGCCTGAAGTCACCCCGGTTCACGGCTCTGGCGACGTGTTCGCTTTGTGTCGTGGTTGAATCTGGACACGGCGAGGAGGTGTGGATTGACGAACCCTGATCGACTCCGCTTCGACGTTTCCCTGTACACGGTGGCTGACGCCGCCCGAATCGTTGATGTGCATCCGTCGACGCTGGCCACTTGGGTGACGGGATACCGACGAACTCCTTGCAACGGTCGACCTGTCGTCGGTTCCCCCACTGTCGCCGCCACGGCAGCCGAGCGGCGCGGTGAGCCGACGATTCCCTTCGTGGGGCTCGCCGAGGCGCTGGTCTTGGCGGCGGTGCGTCGAATCGGTGTGCCGATGCAGCGGATTCGGCCTGCGCTCGAGGCGCTGCAGCAGGAAATCGGCGTTGAGCACGCTCTCGCATCGCGCAGGCTCTTCACCGACGGGGCGGAGTTGCTCTACGACTTCGGCGACCGTCGACGCGGGACCGACGAGGGTGATCGGGCGCTGGAACTGGTCGTCGCTCAAGGTGAGCAGTTCGTGTTCGTGGATCTGATCCGGGACTACCTCTGGCGGATCACCTATGCCGAGGATGACTATGCCTCGATGATTTCGGTCCCTGCGTACGAGTGGGCTGACGTCGTGGCAGATCCGACGAGGTCCTTCGGCGCTCCGATCTTCCAGCGCGGTGGTGCACGGGTGGACGACGTTCTCGAACGGTTCTGGTCCGGCGAGACGCTCCAGGAGGTCGCCGAGGAGTTCGGTGTCCCCATCGAGCACATCGAGGACGTCGTCCGTGTCACATCCCGCCGGGCTGCCTAATGTCGTTGATGGCGGCGGGGGTGTCAGACTGGCGGGATGTTCGATCCGTCGGGGCTGGTGCCGGGTGCTCGGGTGCGGTTGCCGGGTGACGGGGAGGCAGTGACGCTCGTCTCGGTCCAGGAGGGGCCGTTCTGGGAGTTTGTGTTCCGCGACGGGCTCGGCACTCTCGACGAGGCGACCCTGACCGAGGAAGAGATTCCCGGAATCGAGATCGTCTCGGCCTCCAGCGCGCCGTCCTTCGACGGTGACCCCCGCTCGTTCCGCCTCGGTGTGGAGGCGTTGCGGATCGAGAACGCGTTTCGCCATGACATGCCCGGGT